>CAIMGI010000221.1 GCA_903840505.1 uncultured Bacteroidota bacterium | reverse complement strand
GTTTAAGTTGCAGCGATTGTCAGCATCCTGAGGCGAGCCCTTTGGCAACAACAACATACATATTAACTACAACTGATGTAAATGGATGTAATGCCGTTGATAGTATTACCATTACGGTAAACCAAGTAAATACCTTATTTGTTCCGGATGTGTTTAGTCCGAACGGGGATGGTAAAAATGATGTATTGTTTGTACGAGGCAGCAACATTGCAGAGGTAAATTTTGCAGTATACGACCGTTGGGGTGAAAGGGTATTTGAAACTAGGGATAAGAATTTTGGTTGGGATGGGACTTACAAAGGAAAGGAACTAAGCGGTGCTGTGTTTGTGTATTACTGTATTGGGAAATACAATGATGGGAGCGAGTTTAAGGTGAAGGGTGATGTGAGTTTGGTGAGGTAGGCAAATTATTTGAATACAATAACAAAAGGCAGCAGTGCACCCCGCGTGAGGGATAGTAGCGAAAAGCCCACAGTAGCGAGGCTTACTCGCTACGAGGACTTGCAGCGTATAGCCCGACCGCGAGGAGAGCCCCGATAGCTATCGGGACGAACCTCGTGGGCACGCCCAAAAAGAAAACAAGCTAAAACCTTCATTCACTTAGAGCCTGTTTAAAATTTATCTCAAAATTTTTAAGGTGCCTTTTCCTTTCATACATCGTTATTTTCTTTGCAAAGAGGCGCTCTGCTATTTGCCGCAGAAAATGCCTCGTCTGAACGGAAAATTCACGCATATAATTCTTTTGATATAAAACTTAAACAGGCTCTTATTTTTAAGCATAAAGTATTTTAGTAGATTTGTACTAACATCAATATGGGTATATGACAAAATTATCGTCTAGAATAAACAAATTGTCCGAGTCGCAAACCTTGGCAATGGCAAAAAAGAGCAGGGAATTACAGGCACAAGGAAAAGACATTATCAGTTTAAGCATTGGTGAGCCCGATTTTGATACTCCTCAATTTATTAAGGATGCAGCCTACAAAGCCATCAAAGAAAACTTTACACATTATACGCCTGTACCGGGATTTTTAGACTTAAGAGAAGCAATTGCCACGAAATTTAAACGCGACAATGATTTAATTTACACTCCACAACAGATTGTTGTTTCAACTGGAGCCAAGCAAGCAATTGCCAATGTGATATTGAGTTTAGTAGACCCCAACGAAGAGGTTATTGTACCAGTTCCTTATTGGGTGAGCTATATTGAGCTTATTAAAATGGCAGACGGTATACCTGTTTTTATTCCAACCGGAATTGAAAGCAATTTTAAAATTACTCCCGAGCAATTAAAGGCGGCCATTACACCAAAAACAAAAATGATTATTTTCAGTACTCCTTGTAATCCAAGTGGATCGGTGTACAATAAAGCAGAATTAAAAGCTTTGGCTGAAGTAATTTCACAATATCCTGATTTATATATAGTATCGGACGAAATATACGAACACATTAACTTTGCCGGAAAGCACGAAAGCATTGCACAGTTTGATTTCATTTACGACCGTGTAATTACTGTTAACGGTGTTTCAAAAAGTTTTGCAATGACCGGTTGGAGAATAGGATATATTGGAGCACCCGTTTGGATAGCCCAAGCTTGTGAAAAAATGCAAGGACAATTTACCTCCGGAACTAGCTCTGTATCACAAAAAGCTGCCACTGCGGCAATGTTAGCTGATGTAAGCGAAACCTTTGAAATGCGCGATGCATTTAGACGCAGACGTGATTTGGTATTAAAATTATTGGGAGAAATTCCCGGATTAAAATTGAATGTGCCCGATGGTGCGTTTTATGTATTCCCTGATTGTTCCTTTTACTTTGGAAAAAAATTCGGAAACCACCTGATAAACGATTCCCACGATTTAAGTATGTATTTACTTGATGAAGCAGGAGTAGCCATTGTTTCGGGTGATGCTTTCGGTGACAATAACTGTTTCCGTTTTTCCTATGCTGCCGCTGACGAACGCTTGGTTGAAGCAATAAGAAGGATGAAATTAGCGTTGGAGAAATTGAATTAACCTTGAATTGTTGTATTGAAAAAGCAAGAACTCACTTCCCTCTTCCAGTCTTTTAACAAGCTTAAAATTCTTGTTATTGGTGATGTAATGGTCGACTCCTACCTTTTTGGAAAGGTAAACCGTATTTCGCCCGAAGCACCTGTGCCCGTTGTGGCTGTTACAAAAAAGGAAAACCGATTGGGTGGTGCAGCAAACGTAGCCTTAAATATAAAAGCAATGGGAGCTACACCAATTATTTGCTCCGTTGTAGGAAATGATTTTTATGGAAAAGAATTTATTCAACAGTTAAAAAAAGCCGGTATTAATGATACAGGTATGGTGGTAAGCACAAAACGTATTACTACTGTAAAAACACGTGTAATAGGGAATAACCATCAAATGTTGCGGGTAGACGAAGAGCAAACAAGCGACTTATCAAAAAATGATACGGAGGCCTTGTTAAAAAACATAAGTACACTTATTCAAAAAGAAAAACCCAATGCCATCCTTTTTGAAGATTACGACAAAGGTTGTATAACACCTTTGCTAATTGAAAAGATATTAAAATTAGCGAAACAAAAAAGCATAGCCGTTGTTGTTGATCCAAAGAAAAATAACTTTTTCAACTATAATGATGTAGCCTTTTTTAAACCCAATTTAAAGGAATTGCAGGATGGTTTGAAAAAAGACATCGATGTTTCCAATAAAAAAGAACTAGCAACAGCAGTCACTCAACTTATCAAAAAAATAAATTGCAAAACAGCAATGATTACGTTGTCCGAACATGGTGTATATATTGCATCCTCTAAAAAAGCAGAAACAATACCGGCTCACATACGCAGTATTGCAGATGTTTCGGGTGCCGGTGATACAGTAATAAGCATAGCGGCACTTTGTACTGCGTTACAATTGGATACGCATACAACTGCACAATTATCAAACATTGCAGGCGGCCTGGTGTGTGAAAAAGTAGGTGTTGTTTCCATCAACAAAGAAGAGTTGTTTACCGAGGCTGTCAGACTATTGAGCAAATGACCGTAACACCCTATAATAATACAAGCGGTAAAAAAGAACAGGTGGAGCAAATGTTCGACAACATTGCCCACAAATACGATTTTCTGAACAATCTTTTATCGATGGGCATCGACCGCTTATGGCGAAAAAAGGCCATTCGTTTGCTTTCAGTTCATAAGCCATTAAGTGTTTTAGACATAGCAACAGGTACAGGAGATTTTGCCATAGAAGCCTTGAAACTGAATCCAACTAAAATAGTAGGAGTAGATATTTCTGAAGGAATGCTTGAAAAAGGCAGAGAAAAATTAATACAAAGAAAACTCGACAGCAAGATAAGCTTGATGAAAGGTGATTCAGAAAAATTACCCTTTTCCGACAATTCCTTTGATGCCGTAACAGTTGGATTTGGTGTAAGAAATTTTGAAAACTTAGAAAAAGGATTGGGCGACATTTACCGGGTGTTGAACAAAAATGGAACTTTTGTTGTATTGGAATTTTCAAAACCAACGGGATTCCCCTTCAAACAAGTTTATAATTTTTATTTTAAATATGCTTGTCCCTTTTTAGGGAAAATCATTTCAAAAGATGCTTCAGCATATACTTACCTTTACGACTCGGTACAGGCTTTTCCCGATGGTGAAAATTTCAACAAAATATTACGCAATATCGGATTTAAGGAAGTAGAAAACCATAAACTCACGGGTGGTATTGCCACTATTTATATAGCTAAAAAATAAAATCGGTACTTTTACGTTTTACAATTAGTTGAAAAAAACAATACATATACTTTTGTTAATTCTCATTAACCAAGTAATAGCGGTAGCACAAAAAGAAAAAGTGCAGACTACCCCTAATTACGATAAAGACCCTATACACTTTGGTTTCCTGTTAGGGATGAACAAAACAGATTTTTTTCTGCACCGAAAACCTACTACCAATTTATTGGATTCAGTATATGTAATTGAAACAACTCCACAACGCGGATTTGATTTGCAAATGGTGTGTAATTTACGCTTGGGTGAATATTTCGATTTGCGACTTTTACCGGGTCTATCCTTTGTTTCACGTAACATTAACTACACCTTTGTAAGTCCACTGCAAACACTTACATTTAAAAAAGATGTAGAATCAACTTTCATCACTCTCCCACTCGATTTAAAATACAAATCGGCACGACTGAACGATTACAGGGTGTATGTGTTAGGTGGACTTAAATACACGATTGATATGGCTTCCAACAAAGACGTAAACAATGCTGATTTGAAAGAGGCGATTGTTAAAATTAAAAAGCAAGACTTAGCATATGAATTTGGTGTTGGCTTGGATATCTATTTCCGTTATTTTAAATTTTCACCTGAAATAAAATATGCCGTTGGAATTACAAATTTACTTGTACAAGACAATACAGCCTTCTCTGACCCGATACGAAAATTAAACTCGAAGTGCATATCACTTGCATTTACATTTGAATAATATACAGTGAAAAACGAAATTGATATTGTTCTGAGTCCTGCCGAAGCAGCGAGTGACGAGGCAATCCTTAAGGCCATCAAAAGCTCACTTGGAATAAAACCAGATGACAGTATTTTCTATAAAGTGATTCGTAAATCGATTGATGCGAGAGGAAGAAACTTAAGAATAAATGTAAGAATACAAGTAAGTGAAAGTGAATTTGAAATTGAGCAGAGTCCATTTACACCCGCATACCAAAACGTTTCAAAGGCTAAACCTGTTATTATTGTTGGAGCAGGACCCGCAGGTTTATTTGCGGCATTGCGTTTATTGGAACTGGGTTTAAAACCAATCATCCTTGAACGTGGTAAAAATGTGCGCGAGCGTAGACGTGACTTAGCAGCGATTAGTAAGTTACATCAAGTGAACCCCAACTCCAACTATTGTTTTGGTGAAGGTGGTGCTGGAACATATTCCGATGGAAAATTATATACCCGCTCCACCAAAAGAGGGGATGTTACAAACATATTAAACACCTTGGTGTTTCACGGTGCCGACCCAATTATATTAGTAGATGCACACCCGCACATTGGCACCAATAAATTACCCGATATTATTGTAAACATTCGCGAAACGATACTTAAATTTGGGGGAGAGATTCATTTCAATACCCAAGTCACTAATTTTATACAAAAAGAAGATTCCATTCAAGGAGTTGTTTGTACCGAAACAATTGAGCCTTTTGCACAAAAAGAATTTATTGCCTCTTCGGTTATCCTTGCAACGGGTCACTCAGCAAACGATATATATAATTTACTGCACACACAACATATTTTACTGGAAGAAAAACCATTTGCGATGGGTGTTCGCGTAGAGCATCCCCAGTCGCTTATCGACAGTATACAATACCATTGCAGAACAGAAGAACAATTACTTGAAGCGAGAGAATTTTTACCGGCAGCTTCTTACTCCTTGGTAAAACAAATAAAAGGTCGTGGTGTGTATTCCTTTTGTATGTGTCCGGGTGGAATAATTGCACCTTGCGCTACACAAAACGGTGAAGTGGTAACCAACGGTTGGTCGCCCTCAAAAAGAAATAATCCTTATGCCAACTCAGGAATAGTAACCACCATTGAAGCTTCCGATTATGCTCACTTAAAGGACTACGGAGTGTTAGCCGGATTAGCATACCGAAGTGAATTAGAAAAAGCTGCTTGTATTTCGGCAGGAGGAACACAAGCTGCACCGGCTCAACGCTTGGTCGATTTTTTAAATAACAATGTATCACCTACCCTGCCCGATTGTTCTTACCAACCGGGAATTAAAAGTGTTTCGATGAAAGATGTTTTAAGCTATCCTATTTGGTCGAGATTGCAAATAGCCTTTAAAGAATTCGGAAAAAAAATGCACGGATATGTCACGAACGAAGCGGTGTTGGTTGGAATAGAATCGAGAACATCCTCGCCTTTGCGCATACCACGCGATAAGGAAACAATGGAGCATCCTCAAGTAAAAGGGTTGTACCCTTGCGGAGAAGGAGCGGGATATGCGGGAGGGATAGTTTCGGCAGCCATTGACGGGCAATTATGTGCCGAAAAAATTGCTGCAGCGAAATCGTAAATTCACAATGAAACGATACAACAAATACACTTTTCTACTACAAATAATTCTCTCTTCTATTCTTTTTTCCTGTTGTAATCCTGAAAAAAAAGAAGAAACAAAAAACATTACCTACTCCGAACACATTGCACCAATAATTTATCAGCATTGCACCAATTGTCACCGACCGGGAGCAGTTGCCCCCTTTTCACTTATTACTTACAAGGATGTGAGTAAACGTGCTAAACTGATACGCTTTGTTACTGAAACACGTTTTATGCCACCTTGGCCTGCCGACAATACCTATACACATTTCATTGATGAAAATGTATTAAGTGCAGAAGAAATTGAAACTATAAAAAAATGGGTTGCAAATGGTTCACCGATTGGAGATAGCACCAAAATTCCTGCTCCGCCTTTATTTACCGATGGTTCCTTGTTGGGAAAACCCGACTTAGTTATACAAATGCGTGAAGCCATTAAAATAAAAGGCAATAATAAAGACTTGTTCCTAACTGTAAAAGTACCCTATGAATTCAGCAAGGACACCTTTGTAAAAGCCATAGAATATGTTCCGGGAAACGCAAAACTAGTGCATCACTTAAACGGTCATTATATAAAATACGAATTTGATAAGAAGAAAAATGTTTTTGAGGGTTTAAACATCGTAAACAGTGATGAGTTTACACCTATGGAAGTATTCAAGCAATTGAGTGTTACCAACGATGATGGAACTTTTCCGGTGTTAACACCATCGGCAGTAAATTATTTACCGGGGGTAAGCTATACATTATATCCACAGGGTATTGGAGGTTTTAAATTCAACCGAAAAGGAGCTATTTTACTCAACAATATTCACTACGGACCATCACGCATTGACACAACAGATAATTCCTACTTCAACATTTTCTTTGGTAATAAACCCGAACGGCCAACAATGGAAATGCAGTTGGGAACACTTGGTATTTCACAAATAATTCCACCACTTTTAATACCACCCAACGAAGAAAAAACTTTTTATACTCAAACCAAAGCCTTAATGGATATGAGTATTTTAACCATTAATCCGCATATGCATTTATTGGGAAAAAGCTATTTGGCATTTGCTATTAAGCCCGATGGTGATACCATTCCATTGATTAGAATCAAAAAGTGGGATTTCCGTTGGCAGTATTTTTACACCTTCACAAAGCCTGTAATTATTCCCCAAGGCTCAATTATTTATGCTTACGGAACTTTTGATAATACAAAAAACAATCCCTTTAATCCCTTCACCCCACCCCAACAAGTAAGTGACAGAAGTGGCAGCATGAAAACCACTGATGAAATGTTTCAGTTTATTATTACTTATTTGCCCTATAAAGCAGGTGACGAGAATATTGATTTAAAAAGGAAGTAATGGTTGTTAGTTGTTACCCCGATGGCTATCGGGGGCACAAGCCATCACATAGTTAAAACAACTTTTCAATCAACTTTGGAAAATATGAATTTGATTTTTTAACCTAGGAAAAAATTATTTTCAAATTAGCTCATCCCGATAGCTATCGGGACAAATTAGCAAATTGATTTTATCAAACCCTAAAAACCCTTGAAATATTAAAGCCTAATTTAATTCCACCGTTTAGCCAATTAGAGCTTGTATGAGGAATAAATTGATCTTCCACCAAACCAAATGAATTGGTTAACTGCATTTGAAAAACGTGACCACCAGTTTCAATTTCAATACCTATGGCTGCACTGTCGTAATATTTTACGTTGGTGTACTTTGAAGTTCGTACAGCATACTCAACTGTAATAGCCGACCTCTTGGTGTATTTATATCTGCCGGCAAACTGAATACCAAACATATCGTTCTTATCTCCAAGGCTATCAACAATATTGTAATGTACCATAATGGGTGCCATTTGTAAAGAGAGTCGTTCGGAAAACTTTCTTCCAATAATGATTTGATGGGCATAAGAAAGGCGGTTAACATCGTAACCGTATTTAGGTTGACCTTTTACCGTAGTGTAAAACATTGAAGACACAAGGGTAACACTCAATGGCATACTGTTATTGGTAGTTTGGCGCAACAATCTATACTTCAAAAAACCATCAAGCTTTTTTTCGTAAGATGTTCTTCCTATTCCAAACATAAATCTACCTTCAAAACTATACTCCAAACCGAGGCGAATACAAGCAGGTCCGTCTAAACCAAAAGCGTTGTTTGCACCGCTGTTAAAATCACCAAAACGGTGTGAAATGCGAAAATCCAATGTACGCTTACCAAGTGTTTCGAGCGTTTGGAAATTTATTAAACGTGTTCCCTTGAAGGTCGCAGTAGTAAATTCCTTTTTGGGTTTTTCTGTTGTTTCTGCATCCAACAATTTCATCATATCATCTTCCTGCGCATACAAAACCGAAGAAAAGGCATTTGCAACCAAAAATAAAACAAGTATTTTTCTCATAAAACCATTACTGCGCATAACCATTGTCTATCCACCTCTTAACTTTTGCAATATTGCAAGCACTTAATTTACCCCCTCCTTGTGGCATAGCTATGTATGCCTGTGTTTGAGCAATGGCTCCATACAACTGTCCGGTTTGACCAACAGATTTTACCCCTGCATAATTTGACAAATTATAACCGCTTGTATTGCTTGCACCGTGACAAGAATTATTGATACCACAATTTGCGCTTAAAATAACATTAACATCTGAATATAATGTTGGGTTGGTAGTATCACAACTATTTACATTTGTTGTTGTATCATTACGAACTGGCGGAGTTGGAGAAAGTTCTTCGAAATTATCGTAATAACATCCCGAAAACAATCCAAGTAAAAACAAAACACTTATTATCTTTTTCATATCAACACGTTTAATTATCCTTTGCACCTTGCATAATCCACCAATAGATGAGTTTAATTTGATTGTCGGTTAAAGGACTATTCGGTGATTGGGGCATAAACTCTTCGCCTTTACCAGTTATTGATTGGAATAATTTACTGTTATCTGCATTGTATGCAATGATGTCGCCTTCTTTTATTACATCCTTATAAGTCAGCAATTCAAAATCAGAGGTATTAACTTTACCGTGACAACCCGACTGAGTACAATTCGAAACTATGATGGGTTGAATATCATTTTTGTAGCTGATAGCAGGTGTATCAGGAATTGTCATTTCGTGTTTACAAGAAGCAAAAAAAACTAAGCCTGTAAAAACAAAAGCTATAATGGTTAAATTCCTTTTCATTGAACAAAGGTACACAAGTAACATACTTGCTTTATCATTAATTCGCTTTTAATAGACGCTTCACAAATAAATCATCACCAACGGTCACCTTTAACATATAAACACCATTGCTGTATTGACTAGTGTTCAATTTGTAATTATGACTTCCTTTCGACTGATTTTCTTCCACTACACCGATAACTTTCTCACCTAAAATAGTGTACAGTTCAATTGAAACTTTCCCTTCATTTTCTAGAGAATAATTAATTTCAAACTCATCGGCAAAAGGATTTGGGAATGCTTTAAAAGAATATTTTTTATCCATTTCAGTTAATCCGGTAATTCCATCGCCCAATGTATATTGTATATAATACAACATCATTTCATCATCGGTAGTTAATCCGAATGAAACAGGAGCATTACCATAATTTCTAAAGGTTGCTCTTTGTATTAAACCATTCCAAGGGTTCACAACTTGAAACGGATTTTCAAACTTTTTAATCGGTGGATGCTGCCAATCGTAAAAACCTTGATTAAAAATATAATCCGTATCGTAAAAACCTTCATAAATTTGTTGCCCATCAGTACCATTAGCGTTTCTCAAGAAAATATCAAAATCCTTACCGTACTTATGTGTATGTGACGTAAGCATCCACACATTCCAATTTCTCCAATTATTATGTGCAAAATCTACATCACTTTGCGAAAAGGTGTGGTCCAGATTATCATTTGGGATTGGAATAACATAATTTGCAATCAAATCGCTGTACATAATTTCACCGGGTGTATTTTTTGATTGAGTATACACATCAAAATATACATCAGCTGCCAACACACTGTCGGTGTTAATGTTCTTAAAGTGAAAATTCAAATCCAATATGGCATTTTTTTCATACAAATAAGCTGTGCTGGGCGGCAATTGCAAATCGTAAGTTTGTTGCCAAGCATTTGTAAAAGAAACATAATTACCTGAAGAATTAAGTCGCAAACCTTCAGGAAAAAGTGCTGCTCCTCCCGGTAAAAATTTATAGATAATAAAGTGGTGTGATTCAGTTGGCATTTTTAAGTCCACTCTATTTACCTTAACGGTATCAGCCAAATTCAATTTGTACTTTATAAAATATTCCGTTTCGGATACCGGTGGCAAAAACATTCTTCCTAAATGCACTTGAAATGCTCCTGCAGGTGCAGGGGGAGGTGCAACCACATTTCCAACAATTCCCTTTCCTCTGTAAAACGTATTTATAACAGCAGTATCAACCACAACACCAGTTTGCGGAGCACCAAACATAATCCACTGTCTTATTAATTCTCTTTCGTTAGCAGCCATTGCCGGAAGATTTTTAGGCATAGCAGCTCCTTCATTTTGTGCCAATGTCATATCGGGATCCAAGCCATTATTGCATTTCCTGAAAAGGAAACTACGGTGAGGATCTCCTGGCCAAACGCGTTTATAGCCTGCCGTTACTGCAGCGGGATTTGTGGGTGCAACATTAACAAGTTGATTGTATATTGCGGCAGCAGATAAACTTAAATCCAAATTGCCGGCATTGTTGTTTGAATTGTGACAACCATTTGTATTGCAATTTGCAATAAACAATGCACGTACATCGTCAAATGTATTTTGTGCAGTGGTGGTAAAAGATATTGCAGCTAATGAAACAACTGAAAGTAATTTTATTTTCATTGATATCTTA
This sequence comes from uncultured Bacteroidota bacterium, assembly GCA_903840505.1. Classification (GTDB taxonomy): domain Bacteria; phylum Bacteroidota; class Bacteroidia; order UBA4408; family UBA4408; genus CAIMGI01. The sequence continues at coordinate 6,756 of CAIMGI010000221.1, read as the reverse complement.
ATTTTGGTATAAATTTAATGATTATTTTGAGAATATTCAAAGCATTCAGACTATCGCATTTAAAAAAGGTTTAAACAGCCTTTGGCTTTCAAAAAAACTAAGCAATCCTTTTCATCACCTGTTCGTTCACCTTATCAAAAAAAGCCTTTGGTGAAAGGGTACGCCAACCAATTTCATTTAACTTACCACCCAACACAAAGTAAGAATCAATATTGTATTGTTTGAAATCATCATAAATATGTTTACGTAAATTTAACACTGCAATCCAACCTTCCTCCACATCATCAAACCACTCGGCATAATAATCGTCTTCACTGGCATGAAAATTCAACACATTTTCGGCAATGAGTATGAACTTGTTTATCCCTTTATAAATTAATTCATCTGCTATTTCTCGTTTCAAAAACATAATATCATTGTTTACACAATCATTCCACTCCCCTATCATTTCAATAATTGCATAGCCTTCATCATAATCCACAAGGAGTATTTTAATGTATAAGGTTTCCGAACCAATATTGTCCCATTGAGGATGAATGAGGTAATTGTAAATGCTATTGGTATACTCAAATTCGCTGTATTCCCTACCGTAAAAAGGCGAGAACTCATCTTCGGATGCGATGTAAAGATTGCGCCAATTATAAAAAGGTTCAATACTATGCATACACTCGCTCCGCTACAAAAAGTAAAAATTATTTTTTATAATTGTTTACGGCATTTCTAACACTGCCGTATTTCAACAATAGATCATTGGCAATTTCATAAGAAACATTCAATTCCTCTGCTACCATTTTAGTTCCCCTATCAACCAATTTATTATTGCTTAGTTGCATATCCACCATTTTGTTTCCTTTTACCTTACCCATCCGTATCATAACTGCTGTTGAAAGCATATTTAAAATAAGCTTTTGAGCAGTACCTGATTTCATCCTAGTACTTCCGGTAACAAATTCAGGACCTACCACACAAACGATAGGATATTTTGCCGTTGCAGCCAAAGTAGATGATTCATTGCACGTAATACAACCGGTTGTAATACCCTTTAAATTACACGTATGAAGTGCACTAATAACATAGGGTGTTGAACCCGAAGCAGCTATTCCTATTACAACATCTTTGTTTGAAATATTGTTTTCTTGTAAGTCCATCCAACCTTGCACTGTACTATCTTCAGCAAATTCAACAGCTTTACGAATGGCTGCATCACCACCGGCAATTAAACCGATAACAACACCTTGTTCAACACCAAAAGTTGGAGGACATTCCGAAGCATCCACAACGCCCAACCTTCCGCTGGTACCTGCTCCCATATAAAAAAGCCTTCCACCTAGCTTCATTTTTTCAACAATCACTTCTACCAATTTTTCGATTGCCGGAATCACTTTTTCTACAGCGTGTGCAACTGTTTTATCCTCATTATTAATATTTATGAGCAATTCATTTACGCTCATATTTTCAAGATGATTGTAATTTGAATCGGATTCAGTAATTTTTTTACTCATTTGGATATTGCTAAAATTCACAACAAAATTAAGCCAAAATAAATTGAAAAAACAATTTATTAAATCCTACTTTTGAATTGAAATGAAAGAACCCATTGCCTGGAACACCTATATAGCAAGTTACTTGTGGGGAACCATACTTGAAACTACAGCCAGCAAGTATAATCCTACACTTGAAGTTTGGCTTATTAATGGAAAAAAAATTCTGAATGCTGCCCGTGCAAACTATTCGTATGGGAGCCTTCACAAGGTATTTCAAAAAACATTTAGAAGCATTAAATTAAAAAACAAAAAAACCCAAAGCATATTGGTATTGGGCTTTGGAGCTGGAAGCATAGCAAGTATTGTATACGATGAACTAAAGTTGAATTGTAAAATAACAGGTGTTGAAATTGATGCTACCATTATTGAATTGGCAAAGCGTCATTTCGATATCAATCGATTTGAAAATTTAAATGTTCATTGCGCAGCAGCAGAAGAATTCGTGCAACATTGTACCGATAAGTACGATTTAATTTGTGTTGATATTTTCAACGATATGACTGTTCCTACAAGCGTTGAAACAGCGTCTTTTTTAATGTCGCTAAAAAACTGTTTGAATCCAAAAGGGACAATGCTGTTCAACAAAATTGTGGATTCAAAAAACAAACAAAAAACTTTTCTCGACTTGAAAGATAAAATCTCCAAGGTATTCGGTAATATGGATGTTATTCGACTGAATGGAACAAACAGGGTATTGCTTGCTATAAATGCTTAACGCATGGGTACATCAATCACCAATACTTCGGCTGCTGAATTCGCTCTTACAATAAAACTTTCTGTTTCTGAAATACCCAATGCATCACGTTTATTGAGTACTTGTCCGTTTATTTCTACAGTGCCTTCAATGATAAAAACATAGGCTCCATTTCCGGGATGTTGTATTTTATACTCCACCTCTTTCTTATCCTCCATACTCGCCAAAGCAAAAAATGCATCCTGATTGATCCACAAAGTATCCTCCGATTTAACTGGCGACACAATTGTTTGAAAGGCATTCTTCCTTGTATCGGCCAAATATGTTTTTTGATCGTAACGAGGCTCAATGTTTTTAATTTTTGGAAACACCCATATCTGCAATAATTTTAATTCTTCAGTGGGCGAATTATTAAATTCCGAATGGGTTATGCCTGTTCCTGCCGACATAATTTGCACTTCATTCACCTTTATTTCGGAGGCATTCCCCATACTGTCCTTATGACCCACTGCACCAGAAAGCGGAATTGTCACAATTTCCATATTGTCGTGCGGATGTGTTCCAAATCCCATACCTGCTGCAACAATATCATCGTTTAACACACGTAACAATCCAAAATGAGTACGTGTTGGATCGTAATAATTTGAAAAGCTAAAAGAGTAACGCGGTTTTAACCAACCGTAGTCGGCACCACCTCTTGATTTTTCTGAATAATATATTGCTTTCATTGTGTTTATTTTTTTATTGAGGTATCCATCGGCTTAACCTTGCCTGCAATGAATAAACAAAGCAAGCTAATTGCCATTCCTATGTAACCTACATATTGATAATGTATCAATTCGTTTAAACTATTTTTACTTACTATAGCTCCAGCCATTATAGCGGCAAAGCCAATGCCTATTTGCTGTAAAGAGGCATTCACATTCATAAATCCACCCCTTAGTTGAGGCGGAACTACCGAAGTAATCAATGCCTGTGCAGGTATCATACGCCCACCTGCAAAAATGAAAAACAATGCAGTAACTACTAACACATAATAAAAAGGTATTCTGGGCATATTGGTAATCCCATAAACAGGTATAACCGACAATAGTAAAAACAAGGAAAGTATTTTATACTTTCCGTATTTATCGGCCAACTTTCCAATGATTGGTGAACTGATTAAGGATACAATTCCCCCTACCATATACATAATGGCTACTTGCTGTTTTGTAAAACCAACATTGTTTTCCAAATAAGGTGCGATAAAAGGAATGATTGAAAAATGAGCTACAATAAGCGTTAACATCATCAACAATCCGTATTGCTGATTTCTGTTTGAAAAAATACTTCTGTATATATCCAGCGCTTTTTGTTCAACACCTTTAGTAAGGTGTGAGCGCATTTCGGGGATACCGTAAACAATCAATGGAATAAGTAGAATACCCATTGAACCAACCATTACAAAGGGTATATGCCACGTATAATGTGATGCCAAAAACAAACCCAATGGAACACCAATTACTGCAGCAAAAGAAAATGCAGCCATCAATAATCCCATTGCGGCACCTCTTTTTTCGAATGGAAAAGTATCACCAACAATGGCCATTACTTGAGCACCAATTAAACCACCAAATACACCGGCAACAATGCGGGCAAGTATAAGCAGTGAATAAGTAGGAGCAAAAGCACAAGACCAAGTACCAATAACAAAACCAATATATGCAAAAAGAAGTACTTTTTTTCTATCGAAACGATCTACAATAAAGGAAGCAGTTAAACTGGATAAACCTGCGCTGAATGCATATACGGAAACTAACCAACTAAATTCTTTTGGAGTGATATGAAAGTCGGGTACCAGATACTCTTGCAGCGGCATCAAAATCATAAAATCCATAATGTGCGTGAAGTTGATACTTGCCAGAATAAACAACAAAAACTTTTCTTTCTTAGTCATATAATGTATTAAAATATGCGCCAATTTAGTAAAAAATGGGCAGACAGTTTTTAAACAGCTGACCTATTAAACCAATACAACTCCCTAACTGAAAACCATTAAATAAATTTGAAATAATTATATTCATTTTTCATTTACAAAATCACTTTTCTGTGAGGCTTTGCCTCACAACCAATTCCTTTTTTCCTTGACGAAAAAAGGAATCAAAACCCCGATAGCTATCGGGGCAAGGCAAACGCCATTTTCAGGTATTCGTTTTGTCGCACAAGCCTGCGCCATCAATTACAACGAAACCTGAAATTCGCACCGTTTGCTCATTTGCTCCCCACCTTTCTAAGAATAATCCTCAAATCAATTTTGGTAAATCGTATTAGCCAAAAAAAACTAATAAATAAGAATTGAAATATTTAGATTTCAATTCTTATTTAAAACTCAACTTACTTATCAAACTCATTGGTACGGTGAGCACCATCACAATAAGGTTTATTTTGAGAATGGCCGCAACGACACAAAAACATTTTACCTTCCTTTTGTTCCACATTACCATCCTTGTTGGTAAGTGTAATTGAACCTTCCACCATCAATGGCCCGGAAGGAATTACCTGCATTTTTACTTGTTGATTTTCCATTTCTATTTTTAATTTATTTGATTTATTTATTCGCAACAATTTTCAGCTTCAACAAAAACTCATCGCTGATTGCTTTATCACCCAAACCTTCAAAAAAGTTTTTTGAACCATATTTAATTTCATATTTGGTTCTATCCACTTTTACATCAGCAAAAGCAACAACGGTTCCTTTTATCACTTTTACGTTTGCAGGAAAAGTAATATCGTTTGTAATGCCTTTGATGGTAAGTTTACCTGTAACGGTTGTATTGTTCAAAGCATCGCCTGTTAAAGGAGCAACTGCAGTGATAACAAATTTCGACTTGTTATTTTTCTCTACCGAGAAAAAATCTTCCGACTTTAAATGCCCTAATAATTTATCGGCATACTCCCCTTTCATATCAGTACATGTAATCGAAGTCATATCAACTTCAAACCAACCACCTGTTATTGATTCTTTGGCTAAATTAAATTCACCCGATGCGAAATTAATGTTCCCTGTATGTTTTCCAGTTACTTTTTCACCCGTCCAATCAATGGTACTTGCTTTAGCATCCATTTTAAAAGCTGTTTCGGCAACCTTTGCTACTGTAACCGACTTAACGGTTTCTTTGTTTGTAAAAGCTGTCAACAATGCTACTGTAGCAATTGACAATGTTAGAATTTTTGTTTTCATTTTTTTGTTTTAGTTTTTAATTGTTTTTACATTAATTGTTTATACATCTATTTATTCAAAAAATTTTAGTCTCTCATTTTATCCAATATTCTGTTCACTTCTGCAGCTTCCTTTTCAGTAACGTTGCTCATAGAATTCTCCAAGTTATTTACTTTATCGTCCAATTGTTTTAATACATCCAATCCTTTTTCAGTAATGGAAATCTCTACTTGTCTTCTATCCTCCGGACATTGTTTACGATCAACCATTTCCTTCAACAACAATTTATCCACCAACCTTGATGCGTTCGACATTTTATCAATCATCCTTTCTTGCAGTACACTTAGTGCAACCGCCTTGCCTTGTTGACCTCTTAATATTCGCAAAATATTGTATTGCTGAGGAGATATGCCATAAGGTTTAAATGTTTTATTTTGCAAGGTATTTAACCAGCTTGCCGAAAACAAAATATTCAGTACCAATTTGTGGTACGGACTTTTAAAACTCTTTTGCTTTATTTCCTTTTCCAATTCCATTTTTTCATTTTAACGACACAAATATATACACAAACATTAAATGTATATACATATATTTTGAATTGTATACCTAAACACCTGATTTAAAGTATAATAAAATGATTTTAAGAAGCCTGTGTTTTTTATACCTTCGGTGTATCAGGGCCGAACGTTAAGAAAATGTAAGGTGTACATTTTTAGTGCAGGAGCCAGCTTGCGGGAAAGCACGATACACCAACCAATAATTTAGTATATTTGGAATAAACTACGGTACATCGTAGTTTTACATTCATAAAAACCAGAATTTGTATGTATAGAAGTGTTAGGGCCCTGGGTTCAGATCCCAGCGGGATCAGGCATAACAACAATTACGTTAAAGGACTTTTTGAATCAGCGGAAATACTAGTCTCAGAAATCGCTATTTGTTTGTATCATTAAAACTGAAAACCTTATAAAATATGATCTTTTTGTAACAATTCAGAACGAATCAGAAATTATCTATACATTTGTATCAGTACATTGAAAAACTGTAAAAAGAAAAGTGGCGATTAACGAGGCGAATTGATAGGTATTTCACCTGAGGTTTCACCGAGATAAATAAAAAAGTCACAACTCATTGATATTGAAATCTTTGCTGATATTATATTAGATACCAGCGGGATCAATGATAACGTTTTGTTTAATGGGAAAATTGATTCACAGGGATGTCTGTAGATAAACAATCTAACTAATTTTTATATTTTATTTGGGTACATTTTGTAGAGCAATATTTAATTGCAAAAGAGCTCCAATATTATTAGAGTT
>CAIMGI010000220.1 GCA_903840505.1 uncultured Bacteroidota bacterium | reverse complement strand
GGGAACTTTTATTATGGAACACTACAATCATCATCTACTGGAGCAAGAACACTTGATCCCACTTTTATTATTGATGTATATACTGCCTTTATACCGGGTACAAATGCATATACAATAACGAACAGTACGATTAGATATGCCGGTACTGTATCTGAAACAATAGCCGCATTTACATATAATCATTTAATTTCATCGGGAACAGGTGCTCGAGTATGGGACAACTTAGCAAATGTAATTATAAGGCGAAATTTTACTGCCGGTACAAATACTTACACTGCAACCGGTAGTACAGTGGTATTTAGTGGAATTGTTTCACAAACAATAACAGGGTCTTGTACCTGGAATAATCTCACCATTAATAATGCTACTATTGGAGGCGTTACTATTGCTTCTGGAACTCACACGCTAACTGGAGCATTAAATGTAGGCGCCTCACTTTTTACAGTTGGTTCAAATTCATTTACACTAATGTCAAACGCTTCGGCTACAGCACGTGTTGGGGTACTTATTGGCGGTGGGTCAATAGTTGGAACCAATTTTATTGTTCAAAGATATGTTTCTGCTAGGAGTGCAAATTATGCTGATTTAGCATCGCCAGTAACTGCTGAAACAATTGCTGGATGGGATACTCGTCCGGATGGAAGCAATGAAATTTATATGAGTGGAGTAGGTGGACCAGATGGAGGAGCTTTTGGTCCTGGAAATTCTGTATTTACTTGGAATGAACCAACTGCAGCTTTTGTTGCTGTAACATCTCAAGCAACAGCATTAACACCGGGTAAAGGATTTGAATTGTTTTTGGGTGATGACTTAATTAACCTAAATGCATTAACATTTGATTCAAGAGGAACATTGACGCAACAAACACAAAACGTACCAGGTTTAACTTTTACCGGTGATGGTTATAACTTAATTGGAAACCCTTTTGCATCCTATATTTCTTGGAATACTGTTTTAGCAAGTTCAACTAACATTGACAATACTTATTTAATATTTGATGCTGCAACAGCCAATTATGTTAGTTATGGGGCAGGAACAGAAATTCCTGCGTCACAAGGATTTTATATTCACGCAACTGCTGCGCCAACGGTTTCAATTACAGAAGCATCAAAGACTGCAACAGTTACCAGTGTTTTTCACAAGCAAGCTGCTCAAGAGCCTTGTTTAAGTTTAAAGCTTTACAAAACAGATAATTCTATTCCTTTTTCTCACGAGACAAAAATATACGCAAATGAAGCTTCTACTGAAGCGTATGATAAGGGCGATTTACCATTTATGAAAAGTCCTGTGAAAGAGGCTCCATCTATTACAACAACTAGTATCGATGGTAAAATTCTTTACCATAATATTATTGGGAAAGATTATAGTTCCATTGACATTCCTGTAAATGTTAGCGTTGGAATTTCAGGTCAGTATACAATCGAAGCTCAAGGAATAAAATATGCAGGTAATTATTCTTGCGTAACTCTTGAAGATACAAAAACAGGGACTTTGATTAATTTGAAAGAAAAAAACAATTATACTTTCACTAGTACAGTAGGTGATTCAAAAGATCGCTTCATATTGCATTTGAACAATTCAAATTGTGTTTCAGGTAATCAAACAGCCAATTCTCCCGCTTTATCTGATGAAATAACGATTGTTAAAAATGAATCAGGAAACAATGTGATTTTCCGTTTAGCGCAAGTTGAACAGGTAACCATTAAAGTTGTGAATGTATTAGGACAAGTTATTGTGGATGAGATAAACGAAAATATACAGGAAGGTACTATTAAAGTAACATTACCGGTTTATAACGGTATATATTATGTTACAGTTGTAACACAAAATGGAAGCATAACTAAAAAGTTTGTTAATTAAGAATTTACATTAAATATCAGAATATGAAAAAAATAGTTCTCGTTTTTGCAATTGCAATGTTTACTGTTTGTGTTGTGTCGGTTGAAAAATCATTGGCAGCAGGAGCACCGCCCCCGCCTCAAACTTGTTGGCCTCCTCCTTGTATTCCTATCGATGGGGGAATAAGTTTATTAGTTGCTGCAGGTGTTGCTTTAGGTGGTAAAAAAATGTACGATTTTAGGAAGAAGTAATTTTATATATTAAAAACAAAAAGGGGCGATGTGTTTTACACTCGGCCCTTTTTTATTTTATAAATACTGAATATAAGCAATTCATACTTGCTAATAATATTTATAATTCATATTGATTATCCATCTGCAAGAGAATAATTTATCGCTTTACAAATGTTATTGGATTGTGATTTTTTGTTCCCTTCCCTCATAAAAGTTGAGTACTTTTGTATTCAAGTTTATATGTATTCCAAAATAAAGCAAAATAAGGTATTGTTTTTTTTACTGAAAGCGCTTCTGTTATATGTGCTTTGGTATATGTTGTACGAATTGTGGATTGGCCCTAAAGGTGTATTTGATGATTGGGTTATCAATAATTTGGTACATCTTTCGTCTTTTGTATTAAAAGTACTTGGCTACCGATTAATGCCCGAACCAATGTTGGCAGAGAATATTCGAACAGTGGGTATTGATGGCACACACGGTTTATGGATAGGGGATCCTTGTAATGGACTAAGTCTTTTTGCATTGT
>CAIMGI010000219.1 GCA_903840505.1 uncultured Bacteroidota bacterium | reverse complement strand
TTATTATTGTGTTGCCTTTTTGTATAAAATATTTGGTCCGCATATATTTATTTTCCGCCTATTGAACTTGGTGATATTTTACCTAGGGCTTACAGCCCTTTTTAAACTTACTTATCGCTTGACAAGTGATGTTTTCTTCGCCATTGTAACACCTTTATTGTTTTTTTCAACGCCTTTGGTCTTGTTTTATGCGAATAATTTTTTGAGCGATGTGCCCTCTGTTTCTTTTGTATTTATTGCTTTTAATTATATTTTAAATTACAAGGAAAACCATAAACTAAAACATTTTTGGATAGCGATGTTGTTTTTTACCTTGGCTGCATTACTGAAAGCCAATTCCATTATTGTTTTTGTTGCGCTGGGTTCTTTATTTTTTATTGAATGGAATAATTGGGGAGTGGAGGAACAGAAGAAAGTATTTAAACACAATTTAATTAATGCGCTGGGTTTTGTTGCCTCTTTGCTTATTGTAATTGGCTGGTACCGATGGGCAATTCACTATAATGAAACAAACCATTCTATATTTTTAGGTACACAAGCTTGGCCGGGATGGCCCCTTTGGGAAGTCAGCAATGAAGATTTTGTTTCTTCCTTGGTTGTGTTTTTTCATAATCTCAATGAACTCTTTACATTGCCTTTGTCTGTTCTTTTCTTGTTTCTTTTGCCTTTTGTGCTCTTAAATATAAATAGTCTCCCTTATTTATTAAAAGGGACATTCATTTTACTCATAACAGGAATGGTAATATTCTATATGTTTTTTTATGTCGGCTTCCGCAATCAAAGCTATTATTACATTAATTTATTGGTCTTGCCCATTTTTACATTTATCTGCTCTGCTATTATTGTAGGCAAAAAATTGCCTTTTGTATTTAACTCTATTGTGTTTAGATTTTTAGTTGTTGGATTATTGCTTGTTAGTATTTATAATGGTAAGGCAAGTACCAAAGTTTTTTACCGAAATGGATGGAAGCACGCGCAGCTCAATAAAAATTTTTACGATCCTACTTTTCCAGCTTATTTGAAATCCATAGGTATTACTTCAAATGACACTGTACTTAGTGTTCCTGATGATACACCAAATGCCTCCTTGTATATGCTTAATACCAAAGGCTGGAGCAATTACGGTTTCGAATATGGTAAACTAAATATAAGAGCCATAGAGAATAAAATTAAAAGCGGATGCAAATATTTGGTAGTAAGTGACAGCACATTGCTTTCGGATAGCACCTTGATTCCATATTTAAATACCCCGATAGGGAAATTTGGCAATATTTATTTTTACAAGTTATATAGTTCAGGTAAGCCTATTTGGTTAAAAACAACTAATGAAAGTTTTGTGGGGCTAAACAAATCTAACGAACTGGAAGTATCAAGTAAAGAACAAGTACTTTTTCTTATAGATTTACACAACGGTAATCACTCTGTAAGTCCAAAAAATGGACATTTTGTTTCTTCTGACGGTTCGTTAAACAATATTTTAATAGCTAATCGATTAGAAATTGAAAACAAAGAAAAATTTACCATCGAAAAAATCGATTCAATTAGCATAGTGCTAAAAGCTACTAACAATATGTATGTGGGAGTTAGTAATAATGTATTATATGCTGACAAGAAGGATATTAATACAGCAGAAAAATTTCGTATTATTTACAAATAATAATGAAGAACAAAAAACTGTATTCTCTTACGACAGTACTATTGTTGTTTTTAACCATTTTTACATTCAGGCAACTCCATACAACACGTGAACCCAAAAAGCTAAATATTATTGCTTGGGATATATACGGATACTACTTATACCTACCGGCTACTTTTATTAATAATGATATTGCATTGGAAAAAAGGGCTTGGATTGATACACTGCAAACGAGATATCATCCTACAGAAACATTTTATCAAGCGTATCCTGCCAAGGATGGAAAATGGGTAATAAAGTATTCTATGGGGATGGCTGTACTTTATTCCCCTTTCTTTTTTATTGCACATACAATTGCTCCTATGATGGGATACAGTGCGGATGGATTATCACCTCCTTATCAAATGGCATTAATTTATTGCGGTTTATTTTATACACTTATAGGGCTTATCTTTTTTAGAAAGGCATTGCTTCTTATTTTCTCGGATAAGTTAACTGCTGTGCTTTTAGTGCTAATAAGCTTAGGTACTAATTACTTCTATATGACTGCTTACGATGGAGTTATGTCGCATAATTTTATGTTTGCATTGAATGCAATTATACTTTTTTCTACTATACGATGGCACCAAGAGTATAAAGTAAAATATGCACTGTTATTATCAATATCATTGGGCTTGGCAATTCTCAGCAGACCTACAGAAATAATATGGGCATTGGTTCCGCTTCTTTGGAATGTAACTAATTTTGGGAACTTAATAGAGAAAATAAAATTATTTATTCTGCAATACAAGCAAGTATTGTTGGCGTTTTTAGTAATATTTTTGATTGGACTTCCGCAATTAATCTACTGGAAGAAAACAACGGGAGAATTTATTTTTTATAGTTACGATGAGAAGTTTTTACTGTTAAAACCTTTCACGCTTAAATTTTTGTTTAGTTATAAAAAGGGCTGGTTACTATATACTCCCTTAATGGTTTTTGCCATTGCAGGATTCCGAAATTTATACCTTGCAAATAGAAAATTGTTTTGGGGAATATTCAGTTTCTTTATCATTAATTTGTGGGTATTATCTAGCTGGGAATGTTGGTGGTATGCGGCAAGCTACAGTCAACGTCCAATGATGGAATCATATGTAGCGATGGCCATTCCTATGGGTTATTTTCTTCAGTGGGTAATGCAACAAAAAATTATTTGGAGGAACATATTAATAGCTGTATTAAGTGCTTTATTTTTGCTAAACATTTTTCAAACTTGGCAATTTGTAAAGTACATCATTGACCCCGAAAGAATGACAGAAAAATACTATTGGGAAGTATTTGGAAAAACAGAAGCGAGTGATTGGGATAAAAGATTACTAGAAGTATATAGAGGATATTCTGCTGCCGACACCTTGAGCAATGAGCAAGAGTTTAAGCAAAAAACAGTCGCTTTTTTTAATTTTGAAAATGATACTGCTTTGTATAATAAAGGACTAAATAGTAAACGCAGTTATCTATTAAAGGGCAAGGATAGCTTTTCGCCCGCTTTAACGATACCTTATAGCGGGCTTAGTAATAAGGAATTTGTTTGGATACGAGCAAGCGTTTTTATCTACAACCAAAAAATTGTAGCAGAAAATCCTTCCAGTTTGGTAATCACCTCCATACACAATGGAAAACCATACCAGTATCGTGCATTGGATTTAGAAAAATTGCCTCTGGAGAAGGAGAAATGGCAAAAAGTATCTATCGATTATTTAAGTCCAATTTTGAAGTCAGAAACAGATACACTTTCAGTATATTTTTGGCACAGGGGCAATGATGGAGTGAGCATAGATAACTTTAAAATAGAAATTTTTGAGCCCAAAGAATAATATGGAACAAGGCTTTCAGAGAAATAGTCAAAAATTTTAAAATATATTTTGTTTTCGTTCGTCTACCCTAATAGATGAAGGATACGCTTAGCATAGAATCGATTATGACCGCTGAACAGAACGAAGACATAAACCAAACCGTTCGGAAAGAAAGTAGGCGACTGCTTGATTTTATACGCAAGCGCGTTCCAGATGAGGAGGATGCTGAGGACATACTGCAGGATGTCTTTTACCAGCTAACAGAAACGTACCGCTTAATGAAACCCGTTGAACAAGTGTCGGCTTGGTTATTTACGGTAGCCCGTAATAAAATTACCGATCTGTTCAGAAAGAAAAGGCCGGAAGCGATGAGCAAGCATCAATTTCCGAAAGGAGAAGATGACGATGATGTTTTATCCATTGCCGATTTGTTGCCGGATAACAATGTAAGTCCGGATGGTGCTTATGCCAGAAAAATAATAATGCAAGCATTGGAAGAAGCATTGGATGAATTGCCGGAGAAGCAGCGGGAAGTTTTTATTATGCACGAGATTGAGGATAGAAGTTTTAATGAAATTGCTGAAATAACAGGCGAAACTCTTCAGCCTCCTGATATTTTTCCTGTTGTATATATATTGATGATAGTCCTGTTTCGCTTCTGGCCACACCATACTCATTGCCATACTTGGAAAAGCCCTTTGCTGCCTCAGTATAATTTTTTTCAGCATTCAAAAAATCTTTCAAATCAAAGTGTAAAACGCCTAGTGAATATGCACCCCAAAACTGATTTTTTTTGTTGCCGGACAATTCTGCCTCTCTAATGCATTCATAGCAGTGTTCAAATGCTTTTTCATACTGACCTTGGTGAGAATACATAAAGGCCATAAAATTGAATACCTGAGCTTTTACCTCGTGATTCGTTACCCTGGGTAAAATAGACATAACATATTTAACTTGTTCCTCCCCATTTTTAAAGTCACCCTTTTCAAATGCAGAATACGCAAACATATAGCGGATAAGAGCCTCTCCATCTATGTTGCCTGTTTGTAGGCAAAGTTCAAGCTCCTTTCTAAGTAGAACGTCTATCTTACTAAAATCAGAATCATAATACAGGTTAATAATCTCCATAAGTATTCTGAACCTTTCTTCTGCAAGCGGTTCAGCGCTATACTCCTTTATAAATTTGTCGATTATTTTACCCATTTATAACAAAACTACTTTTGGTTTTTTAATTTTACCATTGTCAATATGGTCGCGATGGCAACAGTTTCTCCTGTTTCATCAAATACATCTACCAACCATTTAACTATTCCTTTAGCAATATCATGCTCGTCCTTTTTTTCTTGTTCCGCTTTTTCTTTACAAGTAAAACGAACAGCAATAGTACTTCCAGGATAAACAGGTTTTGTAAACCTACATTCATCAATTCCGTAATTTAATAATACAGGCCCTTTGGGCGCATCTACAAACAGTCCTGCGGCACGCGATAAAATAAAATAACCGTGAGCAACACGACCTGTGAAAATGGTTCCCTCCAATGACTTTTCATCCATATGGGCATAAAATTTATCTCCACTTAGCTCAGCAAATTTTTCAATGTCCTCCAATGTTACCAAATGGGTTTTTGTAATCAATGTTTCGCCAATTTCAAGCTCTTCGAAATAACGTTTGAAAGGGTGAATGTCCTTTTCGATATATTTTCCACCGTATTGGTATTGGTTGGTAACTTTTGTAAGTGTTGTTGGAGAGCCTTGAATTGCGGTCCGTTGCAAATAATGAAACACTCCTCGTTTTCCACCCATTTCTTCTCCTCCACCTGCTCTTCCCGGTCCACCGTGAACAAGCATTGGCATTGGCGATCCGTGACCTGTACTTTCTTTTGCACAATCGGCATTTAAAATTAGAATACGTCCGTGCATAGATGCTGCTCCCAATACATATTCTTTTGCAATAACATCATTTGCAGTTATAATTGAACTAACCAATGAACCTTTGCCCATCTTACTCAATTCAATTGCTTCATCCATATTTTTATATGGCATTATGGTACTTACAGGACCAAAAGCCTCAACACTATGACAGTCGGTATATTTAAACGGATTTTCGTTTAAGAATAAAATGGGAGACATAAATGCGCCTTTATTTTTATCGGCACCCTGTACTTCAAAATTGGTTAAGCTTCCAAATACAATTTTTTGAGTTTTTGATAACAACTCTACTTTTTCGATTACTTCTTTCAATTGAGTTGGCCCGGCCAATGCACCCATTCGAACACCTTCCACATTAGGGTCGCCAATTACAGTACTTGCCAAGCGTTTACCCAAGGCTATTTGAACATCTTCCACCATATTTTCGGGAACAATAATTCTGCGAATCGCAGTACATTTTTGTCCTGCTTTGGTAGTCATTTCACGTTGAACCTCTTTTATAAAAATATCAAATTCTGCAGAGCCAACCTTTACATCAGAGCCTAATACACAGCAATTCAGAGAATCGGCTTCCATATTAAAATGTACAGCTTCTTCTAATAATCGCGGATGTGCCTTTAACATTTTTCCGGTGGATGCAGAGCCTGTAAATGTTACCACATCCTGCGATTGGACATTTTCTAAAATGCCATTAGCACTTCCGCAAATCAATTGCAAAGACCCTTCGGGCAAAATACCGCAGGCAATAATTTCCTGTACAACAGCTTCCGTTAAAAAGGAGGTAACCGTTGCCGGCTTTACAATTGCAGGGACTCCCGCCAACCAATTAACAGCAACTTTTTCTAACATTCCCCAAACAGGAAAGTTAAATGCATTGATATGAATTGCTACACCCTCTTTTGGAACACAAATGTGTTGACCAATAAAAGTTCCGCCTTTAGAAAGTTTTGCGATATCACCATCCACACAAAATGTTTCGTCAGGAAATTGTCTTCTTAAACTAGCGTAGGCAAATAGATTTCCTATACCACCCTCAATGTCTACCCAACTGTCAGAACGTGTAGCACCGGTAGCCCAACTTATTTTATAGAACTCTTCCTTTTTGGATTGTAAATGAAAAGCAAGCGCTTTAAGCATCCTTCCTCGTTCGTGAAAAGTAAGCTTACGTAATTTTGGGCCACCTACTTTGCGCGCATAATCAAGCATTGCCGCAAAATCGAGCCCTTTGCTACTGGCGGTATAAATCGCCTCACCTGTAATTGCATTAAATAAATTTTGGCCTTCGCCTTCACCGGAAATCCATTTACCAAGGGAATAATTTTGAAGTTTCATATTGTTGCTATTTTATTAAAAAATAAAAATAAGAAAATGTTGGGTGATTATGGGTAATAGGGAAAAATAAAGTGTCGATTAATACACTTTACTTACTTAGTAAGCTTTAGAAATACATCTTCTAAGCTTTGCTCTTCGCGTTGCATTGTAAGAACAGAAAGATTATTTTCGACAGCCCATTTAAAAAGAATGCTTCGAATGTCTTTGCCGTCTGCAGATTTAATTTTCCAGGTATTTCCCGAAGTGTTTTGAGCAGAAATAACTCCCTCTATTTTGTTCAGATCAGTAGTTGTCACGGCTTTATCAAATTCAACAGTTACAATTATTTCCGAACCATTTTGTTGTTGGAGTACAACTGTTGTTTCATCGGCAACAATTTCCCCTTTGTTAATAATAATAACTCGATCACAAATAGCCTTTACCTCTTGCATAATATGTGTTGAAAGCATCACTGTTTTTTCTTTTCCAACACTGCGAATTAATTCGCGAATTTCAGCCAACTGATTTGGGTCTAGACCGGTAGTAGGCTCATCTAAAATTAAAACATTCGGATTGTGTATCAATGCTTGGGCTAAGCCAACACGCTGTCTATAGCCTTTTGATAAAGCACCGATTTTTTTGTTTTGTTCGACTTGTAACCCAACACTGTCTATCATTTCGGGAACTCTCTTGGCAAGTTGATTGTTTGACATTTTGTGTAAGCCGCCAATAAAGTGGAGGTATTCTTTCACATACATATCAAGGTATAAAGGGTTGTGTTCAGGTAAATAGCCAACATTTTTTCTTACTTCAATTGATTGCTCAACAACATCATATCCACAAACAGATACAGAGCCTTCAGTTTGAGGAATGAAACAGGTAATAATTTTCATCATAGTAGATTTTCCGGCACCATTTGGACCTAAAAAACCTATAATCTCGCCACTTGATACTTCAAAAGAAACTTTATTGAGCGCCTTTTGTGTACCGTATACTTTGCTGATATCTGTTACTTTAATTGACACAATAAAAATTTATGATACAAAGATATAGTTTTGCTTGGTTGCACGAAATGAATTTATTATGCCCATACCTCAGTTCCTTCTGAACAATTCGAACAGATATCAATTTCTTTTCGGGAGCGTAATACCGAAGCTCGAAATTTGCCGTATCCATTGCCTTTCCAAATTTGTTTGAAAGGGGTTTCCTTTAAATCCCCTAAACGGTGTTGTGCATCTTTATCAAAACAGCAGGGGACAACCAATCCATCCCAACTAATTACGCAGGAATGCCACAACTTCCAACAGTGGTTTACAAGTTTGTTCTTTAATTCGAACTTTCCAGCACTATTTTTTTTGTATCGAGCATATTTTTGATTTGTGGGAATTAATGGATTGCCATTTTCGTATTCATATACTTGTGCTGTTTTCAGCCGTACTTCATCTACTCCTAAATCCTTCCCGAGTTGTTGAATGTCTTTAATTTGATGTTCGTTTGGAGCAACTACCAAAAACTGAAATATAATATGTGGAGTGGATGATTTTAATTTTTTTTTCCATTCAATAATATTCTTAGTTCCTTCAATTACCTTTTGCAAATCACCACCAATCCGGTACTGTTCATATGTTTCCTGTGTCGTTCCATCAATTGAAACAATCAATCTATCCAATCCGCTTTCAATTGTTTTACGTGCATTCTCATCGTTTAAATAATGCGCATTTGTAGATGTCGCGGTATAAATCCCACTTTTTGAAGCATACGAAACCATTTCTAAAAAAGAGGGGTTTAAATACGGCTCACCTTGAAAATAAAAAATGAGGTATACCAATTCATTTTTTAAGCTATCAATAGTTTTACTAAAAAAAATGGGGTCAAGCATCCCTGTTGGTCTGGTAAATTCTCTTTTACCACTGGGGCATTCAGGACATCTTAAATTACAAGAAGTGGTTGGTTCAATTGAAATGCTAATAGGCATTCCCCATTGTATGGGTTTTGAAGTGATTTTTGAAATGTAATAACTTAAGACAACAACAAAACCGTTCTGCAATCTCGGCAATGAGAGTTTTGATAAAAAATTGATTCCGTCTTTAATACTCGTTTTCAAAAGGTAAAATATCTTTCAAAGATACATTTTGAAAGCGATATAACTAGGCAATGAATTTTACTTTACGAACAACATAAAAACTAACCAATTGGTTTAACTTCCGTCAGTGGATTGAATAGGTAGGCTCTATTGGTAGATGTTTCAACACATTTATATCGTTTTCTAAGACGAACTCCTTTTTTGAAAAATCTATTTTCATTGTATGTAAACAATGCCCCTTCAGATAATTGCTCCAAATGCACGAATGAATTTGGTTTGTCGTATTTCTTTAAAATGCGCTGTAGTTGATCATCCGAACAACTGGATGCTGATGGATTATCCATATAGTTCTTCAAAACAAGTTCAATATCTTCCGGAAATGTATTGCTCAGAAAAAATACCTTCATCAGTACTTTGTATTCCTCTTTCCACTGTATTCCGTGCGGTTTAACCTTGTCCTTGTGTTTATTCCAGGTTGTTAAATGTGCTATTTCGTGAACTAGTGTAATTAAAAATGCAAACTTATTGAGGTTGTGATTAATGGTAATAAAGTGCCTTTTATGGTATATTGGGGCTCTATAATCACCTAATTTTGTGTTTCTGCTTTCCGTAATTTTTAGGTTGAAATCATATAAAATAAGCCATTCGGCAATTATATCAAGAGCCTTTTCAGGAATATAGGGAGCTAAAGCACTCTTGTATTGTTGTTTCGCCATAGTCATATTCACAAAGATAAATACATTTACTTTTACAATACTGTTTTGTAAATAAATTTGCGAATTTTGCGTGGTGAAAAAAAGTGTCTGCCTATTTATTTTTCTTAGCTTCTTTTTTGCCTTACCAAAGGGTTATTCAGAAACAACAAACGATGTGCCTGAATTAAAGCAAAAAAGTTATGCAATTTTTAATGCCCTGTATTGTTTTAAATTTCAAACCGCTGATTCTCTTATTAAACAAACAAAAAAGGTATTTCCTGAACAATCGTTATCCTATTTACTATCTGTTAATTATTATTGGTGGCTTATTATAAGTGGTGAAGACAATTTTGAAAACAGGAAGAATTTTTATCTTAATTTATCTTCTGCTCAACAAAAGACAAGTAAAAGCAAACAAAAACTTTCCAATGAAGATATCTATACTTTTATAAATATTTATTCTTATAAAACGCGAATAGAAGGCTTAAACAAGAATTATTTGAAAGCTGTTTCACATACCAACTCTTGTGTCGATTATTTGAAAATGTCTTTCGGAAAGGAAAAGGAGTATGAATATTTTTATCTTACATCGGGTTTGTACAATTATTATATTACCACCTTAGACGATGAATATCCAATACTAAAGCCCTACCTGTTAATTTATCCAAAGGGAAATTTTAAAATAGGTATAGAGCAGTTAACTACAGCATCGCAGTCGAGCGATTTTGCGCTTAGTACCGAGGCAAACTATTTTTTATCAAAAATATACCTAAAACAAAAGAACTATGTTTTGGCGAATAATTATTGCAAAGTTTTAACCAAAAGATACAGCACGAATTTGCTTTATTTATACTATGAGTTTAAAAGTCACTTAGATAATAATGAAAAGGAAAAGGCACTGGTTATTTTAAAACAGCTAAATGTACAATCCATTATTAACAAGCAATTGAGCGAGAAACAAAAAAGTTACTTTATAAATTTGTCCCAAAAGCGATTAGAAAAATATTACAAGAATCATCCTGCAAAGTAAAATCCTATTGTTTTAAAACAGTAATTTTTTTGAATTGTTGCTGCCCTTCCTTTTCAAGTGATATAATATAAGCTCCCGAAGCAATGTGGCTCAATGAATAATTATAGCTGTTACTTTGTTGCACGACTAAATTTCCGAGCAAATCATAAATAAAGAATTTTTCAGCATCGGTGTACAAAATATTATCGTTTACTATACATTTAATTTCCTGTTTATTTACATCATTTATTCCAACATATTGTCCTAAACCAGCTGCAATAAGGTTACTTTGTTGCCACAATGGAAAGCGAGTAGGGTGCTGTAAGGCCGCAAGCATTTTAGTTACCTGTCCTTGAGTATACATTTTGTAGCAACTTGCATTATAGTCCATATAGTTTTCTCCATTTATGTTTCCTCCGCAATGAACAGCATTCGGACCGCAACCACCACCCGCAGCGTCACTAGGAGGGGTATCTGCAATGCCATCAGCATCATTGCAATTTCCTCCAAAGGTATGACCAAGACTAAGCCAATGACCATATTCGTGCGTAATTGTCGATTGAAATTCAGGGTCTGCAATGGATGAACCCGTATTCCCTAAATACCAATAATTATAAACAATTCTATCAATTTTATTATTGGAGTTATATGTGTCTGGCGGATATGCTATACCGGAATTATTATTCACTCCATTGCCAAAAAGATCATTCATAACATATATGTTCATATACTTGTAATTGTTCCAAGCATATTGTGCAATAATATTGTCCATAACCTGATAGGCGCCAAAACCTGAATCTAGGGGGTGATAAGTAACCCCTAATGTAGCATTTCCATTGGTGTCTTTTTGGGCAAGTACAAAATTTATCTTTATGGAAGATGCCCTTCCTATGAATTCAGGATCAACAGTACTCAAATCGGCATTCCAGGCATTGAAATCCTCATTTGCTTTATCCAATGCAGATTGGCATTGAGCAACCGGAACCAGTGCCTGAGCATTGTTTGCAAAAACGTGAAATACTACCGGAATAATATAGGTTGCATTCTGAGCGTCAGCAAGTTTTTGTGGGTCATTAAAGAAAGCGGTTTTTACAGAATCGATAATATCTGCATTTCTTTTAGCAGCAGCACTATTTTCTAAATAGGGTTTTAATACATCTGCATTTCCACATTTTACTTGTTGTTGTGCAATAGTATAAAAGGGAACAGTTAGAATAATTGAAAGGAGAATTTTTTTCATAAAACAAAAATAACCTTTTTTAAAAATAAAACAAGCGAATCTTAAGAATATAATTGCGATTTCTACACCGATTCAATATTTAATCCGCTTTCCATACAACTTTTTTATTACTCGCCTCCTTTTCAAAAAGTACACCTTTGCATTTCATATTTCCTGAAATTCCGCCTAACAAACAAATGTTGTTGCAATTTTCATCCACTACTTGTGTTCCTCCATCGGCAATACAAATTCCTTTATCAAATACGTATACTTTTGCACTTTGAAAATCATAGCTACACACATTGCCCGAACCCTTACAGGCTGTTTTTTTAAATTCCTCAATTTTTTTTGAAACACAGGCAGGTAGCTCGGATTGTATGTTTTTTTTATGACAAGCAAAAAAAACTATAGAGATTAGCATCACAAATGGAACTGTTTTTTTCATACGTTATAGGATTACAATTTGTTGTTAAAACGATATAAGACTACCTTTATTGTTATTATTTATGAATGTGACTTACCCCTTTTCTGAAATACTGCAAACATTGCCTGAAAAACCGGGCATTTACCAATACTTTGACAAAGAAGGAAAAATTATTTATGTCGGCAAAGCAAAAAATTTAAAAAAGAGAGTTTTTTCTTATTTTAACCGTGATGTATTTGATAACAGAAAGACTTCGATACTAGTTAAAAACATTGTCGATATAAAATTCATATTGGTAGAAACGGAGACAGATGCTTTACTGCTTGAAAATAGCTTGATAAAAAAGTATCAGCCCAAGTACAATGTTTTGCTAAAGGACGATAAAACGTATCCTTGGATTTGCATTAAAAAAGAGCCCTTCCCCAGGGTGTTTTATACACGAAAATATATCAAGGATGGCTCAACTTATTTTGGTCCTTACACTTCGGTTAAGGTGGTTATAACACTATTGGAGCTAATTAAAAAGCTTTACCCATTGCGGACTTGTAATTACAATTTAACGGAACAGAATATTGGTGCGAACAAGTTTAAATTGTGTTTGGAATACCATTTGGGAAATTGTAAAGCTCCTTGTGTAAGCAAGCAATCGCTTGTAGATTACGACACCTCTATTTTGCACATTAAGGAGATTATTAAAGGTAATTTATCTTCGGTTACAACTCTTTTGAAACAACAAATGTTAGAACATTCTACTAGATATGAATTTGAATTGGCGCAAGTTGTAAAGGAAAAAATCGACTTGCTTGAAAAGTATCAAAGTAAGTCAACAGTAGTTAGTTCCACTATCGATAATGTAGATGTGTTTTCCATTATAAGTGATGAAAACAATGGCTATGTAAATTATTTAAAAGTGGTAAATGGTTCAATTATACAAGGTTTTACACTGGAACTAAAAAAGAAATTGGACGAGCCTGATTCAGAACTGTTGTCTTTTGCAATAGTAGATATATTGAATAGGAATGATAGCAATGTGAAAGAAATAATAGTTCCTTTTGAAATAGAATTGGCGATGCCCTACTCAATTATTGTTCCTCAACGTGGAGATAAAAAGAAGTTATTGGAATTGTCCTTAAGAAATGTAGAATATTTTAGAAGGGATAAGCAAAAACAGGCTGATTTAATAGATCCTGAAAGACATACAAAGCGTATTCTACAACAGATGAAGAAAGATTTGCGATTACAAGAGGAGCCTCGCCATATTGAATGTTTTGACAATTCAAACATTCAAGGGGCTTATCCAGTAGCAGCTATGACCGTTTTTAAAGATGTAAAACCAAGCAAAAGGGATTATCGTCACTTTAACATTAAAACGGTTGAAGGACCGAACGATTTTGCTTCGATGGAGGAAGTAATATACAGAAGGTATAAACGAATGTTGGAGGAGAATCAACCTGTTCCTCAACTTATTGTAATTGATGGTGGAAAAGGGCAGTTGAGTAGTGCAATTAATAGCTTGGAGAAATTGGGGTTAAGAGGGAAAATTGGGATTATTGGTATTGCTAAAAAATTGGAAGAAATTTATTATCCGGGTGATTCCTTACCTATGTATTTGGATAAAACAGGTGAAACATTAAAAATACTTCAGCATATACGAGATGAGGCACACCGATTTGGAATAACACACCATCGTGCTCGAAGGGAAAAGGGAACAATAAAGTCAGAACTAACCGAAATTAAAGGAATTAGTGATACTACAGCACAAAAATTATTATTGGCATTTAAGTCAGTAAAAAAGATAAAAGAAGCAAGCGAGATGGAGTTAACAGGCATTGTTGGAAAGGCTAAAGCATTATTGGTATTCGGTCATTTTAAAAATAAAATTTAAATGCAGTTTGTAAATTCTCCTTTTTGGTTAAGGTTCGTATTTCCTAAAATTGTATGGAGTATGCCAAGCCATAAAAGGAGTATTTATTTGACTTTTGATGATGGTCCATATCCGGAAATAACAACTGCCGTATTAGATGAGTTAAAAAAATCAATGCGAAAGCAACCTTTTTTTGTGTAGGAAAAAACGTAGAATTATATCCTGCAATAGTTGATCGTATTCTTTCGGAAGGACACAAAATAGGTAACCACACAAATACTCACCTAAACGGATATAAGACAAAAAGTGATATTTATTTTCAAGACATTGAGCGTTGCAATGCATTAACAAAAAGTAATTTATTCAGACCTCCTTATGGGAAATTAACTTTTGGCCAATACCAATATTTGAAAAATAGGTATAAAATTGTGTTGTGGAGTAATTTGAGTTACGACTTTGACAAAAATACTAGTCCCGAAAAATGCCTTAAAAATGTTTTAAAAAACACAAAAAACGGGTCTGTGCTTGTGTTTCACGACAGTGAAAAAGCAAAAAATAATTTATTGTTTACTTTGCCTCGCGTACTCGAACACTATTCAAAACAAGGATTTTTGTTTGAAGCAATTACTTAATGAATTTTATCTTAAAATACCAACCACTGGCTATAAAGTGCGGTAATAGCTGAGCAAACCAATTGTCAATTTTACTAAATGTTTTTAAAGGAATAAAAGGCAAATAGGTTTCAAAAATTGGTGCTAATATGAAGGCGCTTTTAATTTCAGTAATTTCCAGTCCGTACTCTTTCAACTCTCTTCGTAAACGTGGAATGGTAAAAAAATTAACGTGTGGAGTATCATAATTTTGTGAGTAGGGTTCTTTCTTTCCAAGCAATCTCTTTACCTTCCAAATAAAATTGTTCATTCCCATTTTTCGCATCAAATACAGTGGTAGCATACCAAATTCAAAAGGTCCCCAACCATTTGGAATGGTTATTTGCAATTCGAAATTTTTGTTAGCGTGTTTTGATGCGTGTTCAAATATAATTTCCTTATAGCCCGGAATGTGCTCCAGTACTTCAGTTAATACAATGTAATCAAATTCCTTAATATCGCATTCTTGAAAATATTGAAAACGAAAGGATACATTTTCAAAAGTGTTCCGAGCAATGGAAACATCTAAATTACCTTGGTGAACGTCAATTCCCAAAATACTGGAATTGGGAATTAAACCAAGGGGAATGGTAACATTTCCTGTACCACAACCAACATCCAATACTTTTACCGTACGACCTTGTTCACGAGTGTTTAATATGCTTTCGTAAACCCACTTTAATCGCTCAAAATGACAAGGAAAATCAACGTATTCAGTATGTTTTTTTATATCTCCCATTAAATTTTTATTCCTAATTTTTTAAATGTTGCCTTAATATTGTTCTTCAATAGCTCTTTCACATCTGTCTTGATTTTTTTCAGTGTACCTTCTTCGGGTCTTGCTTTAAAAATAGTATCGTGATACTTCGCTGCCTTATCGCGGATATCAGTATAATAGTAGCAATAAAACGATTTGCGCGACTCATTCTCAGGAATTGTAATTTTAGAATATCCGTGATAGGAGATTTCATTTGTTTCAAAAATCACACAACGATTAAAAGAAGGTAAATATGCTTGTACGCACTCTGTAACATCTTCGTTCCACATCTCTGCTTTTCCTCCGTATTCTTCTTTCCAATTTTTATTTAAAAAGATAAGTAAATTAAATCTACGGTGAATGTTTTTTTCGTAATGAATATTAAAATCAATGTGAACATCAAGGTAGCTGCCATTTGTGCCTTGGTGAATGCCTGCACCTAAATTATCGTCTGTAGAATATATATCTTTCACCCCTGTCATTTCTTCCAATACCTTTCTTACTTCTGCACTGTTCAGTGCAGCACGTAACTCACTGTAGGCAGGATGAAAAGTATTAAAATTAGAGCCTTCCGATTTTTTTTCATTTAGTCCTTGGTAATGCTTAGATAACTTGTCCATTGTAGGAAAGTGTTCATACAATGTATTTGCAAAATCTTCCTGTAGAAAATTTTCGATAACCATATGCTTGTATGGCTTAGATGATTGAAAACTTTCCGATTGTTGCTTAATATAAGCCGGATCAAAAAGTTGCTTGTTAAAAATAGTATTCATTTGAAAAACAATTAGGCTAGCAAAAGTAGCGTATTTCCCTTTTAAATCAAATAAAGATTTATTTCCTAAAAAACATATTCTATGCCTATCCCGGGCGACAATGCTCTCACTTTATAGGTTCCTGCAAATTGTGTTTCAAGGGTTGTGTCACTTCTTTTTAATCCCTCAATCCATAAAAAGGACGCATCTATTTTTAAATGTTGTCCCAACGTTACAGTTGTTCCTGCAGTAAAGCCTATTTTATTCATATCGGGCGATTCAGGCGAAACAAAACCGTTTTTAACAGGTGATTGATCAAAATAAGTACCTATTCGAACCGTAATTTTTTTAGTTGGCGAGTATTCCGCACCAAGCCTGAAAACGAATGAGTTTGAATAACTCCTGGCAGAATTTACATCTGCTAATTTATCTGTGTTTGCAGCAAAATCAATCGACAGCGTATCGTACGACTTCCATCCAACATAATTGATATCGCTTGCTATTTTAAATTTATCATTTAGAAAATAAGATGTTCCAAGCGTTGCAACCGATGGCAATGTTAGCTGAGTACTAAATGAAGTACTTGCAAAATAGGACGAAAGGGAAGATGGGATATTTTCAAACAATGCTTCTCCCGCTGGAATGTTTAATTTAACTGCCGACCGGTAATCAATTCCAACATATAATTTTTTTGTGCAAGCATAATATAATCCAACATTGTATCCCCCTTTACTGTTCGCTTTTCCTTTTAGTGTTGCTTCTCCATAGGTTCCATCCATATTTTGAACAGGAACTCCTTTACGCAAATAAAAATCACCGGTAGCAAAAACATATCCACCACCGATCCCAAGTTTATCATTTATTTTATACGAAAATGTGGGTTGAATAAAAAAGGAACGCAACTCTATTTCGCGAATTAAAAATTGTCCTTTCCAATCATTTTCCCACTGGGCGTGGCTTCCAAAAGGAGTATAAATCCCCAATCCCATATTCCATTTGGATGTTTTTTTAAATTTGAATGCCGCATAAAATGAAAAAGGGGTGCTTATATTCTTTACCATTTCACTTGTGTAAATTCCCGGTGACGGCTCTAAATATGCCAAACGAGGAAAAATAAAATTGCTGCCAGCACAAATTGAATTTGTGGAATCTAAAAACGACATTGCTCCAGGATTAAAAAAAAGAACACTGGCATCAAAAACAGATGCTGTGCCACAATGTGCCATCCCAAGTTGTTTTTGCCCTTGCAAGTTGAGATGAAAACCGCCCGCTACTGTTTGATTTATAAAACAAAAATAGAAAAATAGAGAAAATAATATATAAGGAAACCGCTTCATTAACAACAAAAATAAGAAAAACATTGATTTTTACTTCACTGGTATCCCACCAGTAAGTTTATCCAATTCAAACATTGCAGCAATAGCTACCTGTGAATAATTTTGTGAATGCGGACCAAAAGCTCCTGCGGTAGTTTGCCACAACTGTTTAATAAGATCCATATTCCCCACGGTAGGGTTTATTTTATCCAATGCTTTTGCCACATTGCCCGCTCCCGCGTGATAACTGTGTAGCACCAACAAGCGGTACCATAAATCGCTTTCACAATGTGCTATTCCTCTTTTGTCAAGCATTTTATTGGTGTAGGGAATGCAAATGGTGCGAATTAGTTTTGCGGCAGCCCAAGCCGATTTGTCAAAATCCGTTCGTTCATCCACATATTTATTTACTTTTAATCCTTGATGACGTGCTACACTTTTCATCAATTGAAAAGGGCCGTAAGCTCCTACATTTGATTTAGCAAGCCTTCCCGGGCTTTCAATCAATAAAATGGCTTGTGCATAAAATGGGTCTGTATTGTTTTCTTCAAATATTTTTATTCCTTGTTCAATTTCTATGTATGCTTTTTCTATTTGATAAAAATCTTTTTTCCCGGTAGTGAAAACAATTTTTTGAGTGCTATCGAGGCTACGAGAAGTGCGAATGCTGTCGAGCCAAAGGTCGCCCTTTTCAGCACGAATTGTATTCCAATCTTTTTCCGAAATCAGCAAGAGTCTTTCTCTTGTCCCTTTTATGTTTACTATCCCTGAATCTGGAGATAAGCTCATTATTTTTCTCCAAAATTTTGTATTCTCAAGTGTGTCTAGTCCCTCCGTATACATTTCGTTGTTTTCAATGAAAACTCTACAAACACCATCTTTTGTGCAGCGTACGTTTATTTTTCCATAATCTAATTTACTTTCTTGTACACACTTTGTTTCTTGCGCAATACAGAGGTTAGACACCAAAGCGAAAATAAAAACAAAAATACAATTGTACCTTACCATATAATTTATAATAACGCTAAAGTAAACGCTTCTATTATAAGAACATTTTAAAATGGTTTTAGTTATAAACGATTAAAGGTTAATAGTTTTTATTTCTATACAAATATTCTCTTAAATAGATAGGGGTAAATACTTACCTTTGTCCCTGCAATATGAATAACAATAATGAAATAAAAAAGCAAGTAGTAATCCTTTTTGCAGGAGATTCGGGCGATGGAATTCAGCTTACGGGAACACAGTTTACAAATACTGCAGCTTTATTAGGAAACGATATCAGTACTTTTCCGAATTTTCCTGCGGAAATAAGAGCCCCACAAGGAACATTAGCAGGAGTTTCAGGCTTTCAATTGCATTTTGGAAGTGTTGAAATATATACTCCCGGTGATGTTGCAGATGTATTGGTTGTAATGAATGCTGCGGCATTAAAAGCGAATATAAAACAACTAAGAGAAGGAGGAATTATAATTGTTAATTCGGATGGATTTGATGCCAAAAATTTAAAATTGGCAAAATATCCAAACGATGTTAATCCTTTGAAAGATGGTTCATTAAGCAAATACAAGGTGTATGAAATTGATGTAACGAAATTAACGCGCAGTTGTTTAGAAGGTTCAGGAATGGGAACCAAAGAAAGCGACAGATCAAAAAATATGTTTGTTTTAGGTTATATATATTGGATGTATAATCGTAAACTAGATGCAACCATTGAATTCATAAAGGAGCAATTTAAGAAAAGCCCAACATTACTTGATGCCAATATAAAAGTATTGAAAGCGGGGTATCATTTCGGTGACACTACCGAAACACCTATGAACCGTTATGAAGTAAAAGCGGCTGAAATGCCAAAAGGAACATATCGGAACATTATGGGAAACCAAGCTACAGCCCTTGGCTTGGTTGCTGCAAGTTCAAAAGCAGACTTAACTTTGTTTTATGCAACTTATCCCATTACACCTGCTTCCGATATTTTACACGAACTTTCAAAGCATAAAAATTTTGGTGTGAAAACATTTCAAGCCGAAGATGAAATTGCTGCGATAACTGCTGCTATTGGTGCTTCCTTTGGGGGAAGTTTAGGTGTTACCGCCTCATCCGGGCCAGGAATAGCATTAAAAGGCGAGGCTATTGGATTGGCACTTATGTTGGAATTACCTCTTGTAATTGTAAATGTTCAGCGTGGTGGACCAAGTACAGGTTTGCCAACGAAAACGGAACAAGCTGATTTATTACAAGCATTATATGGAAGAAATGGAGAAGCACCTGTTGCTGTTATAGCAGCAAGTACACCTTCCGATTGTTTCAATACAGTATATGAAGCTTGTAGAATTGCTGTTGAACATATGACCCCGGTTTTCTTTTTGAGTGATGGCTATATTGCTAATGGTGCTGAACCTTGGCTGTTTCCTTCCGAAAATGAATTGAAAAAAATAGAGGTGCATTTTGCTGAAAATAAATTGAAAGATGGAGAAAAGTTTTTGCCATATAAGCGAAATGAAAAATTAGTGAGAGAGTGGGCTATTCCGGGAAGAAATGGATTAGAACACAGAGTAGGGGGGATTGAAAAGGAAAACGAAACAGGGAATATTTCCTACGATCCCGACAACCACGAGTTTATGGTGAAAATGAGGGAAGCAAAAATTCAAAAAATAGCGGATTATATTCCCGAACAAAAATTCGATCAGGGAAACGAAAAGGGGAAATTGCTTATAATTGGTTGGGGTTCAACTTATGGGTCCATAAAAACAGCGGTAAAGGAATCTATTGAAGAAGGTTTAGAGGTATCGCATATTCATATTAAATACCTTAACCCTCTGCCAAAAAACATCGGTAGTATCATTAAAAATTTCGAGAAGATATTAATTCCTGAAATGAATAATGGTCAATTAATTAAGGTGCTTCGCGACAAATTTTTGGTAGATGCAATTGCTTACAATAAAATAAAAGGTATGCCTTTTACTGCTGCTGAAATAAAAAATAAAATTGTGGAAGTATTACAATAATGGAACTAAACACAACAACAAAATTAACGGCAAAAGATTTTATTACCGACCAGGATGTTCGGTGGTGTCCGGGTTGTGGCGATTACTCAATTTTAAAACAAGTACAAACCGTAATGCCCGAACTGGGATTAAAACGTGAAGAAATTGTTTTTATTTCGGGTATCGGTTGCTCCTCTCGTTTCCCATATTATATGGAAACCTATGGTATGCATAGCATACACGGTAGGGCTACGGCAGTAGCAAGTGGATTAAAAGCGACACGTCCTGATTTAAGCGTTTGGATAGTTACCGGTGATGGTGATGCTTTATCCATTGGTGGAAACCATTTAATACACTTACTAAGAAGAAATTTTGATGTAAATATTTTATTGTTTAACAACGAAATATATGGACTTACCAAAGGTCAGTATTCACCTACTTCACCGATAGGGAAAGTGGCAAAGTCAACACCAATGGGGTCTATAGACCACCCTTTTAATCCCTTGGCATTGTGTTTGGGTGCCGGTGCAACTTTTGTTGCTCGCTCAATGGACCGCGACCCTGTTCATTTGCGCGAAATGTTGAAACGGTCAAATAATCACAAGGGAACTGCTTTGTTAGAAATTTATCAAAATTGCAATGTGTTTAATGATGGTGCGTTTGAAGTATTTACTGAAAAGGCAAGCAAAAAACAAGAAGCGATTTTTGTAGAACAAAACAAACCCTTGTTATTTGGAGAGAATAACAGCAAAGGAATAAAATTAGAGGGCTTAAAACCTGTAATAGTGAATATGGATGAAGGAGGTATTTCTGCCAATGATTTATGGATACACGATGAAAAGGATGCTACAAAAGCGAATATTCTTAGTCGCTTTTTTGATGATGTAAAAAAGGAAAACCATTTGCCACGACCGTTTGGTGTGTTTTATTCCGAAGACAGATATTGCTACGAAGATGTGCTACAACAACAAGTTAATGATGCAATTGCCGCAAAAGGAAAGGGTAATTTGAATGATTTGTTGAAAGGGAAAAATACTTGGGAGGTAAAATAAATCTTTTTAAAAATTCTGTTTCGCAATATACACTTTAGCCAATTTGTCTATTTTATTTATGTTTCCCGCTACATTTTTTAATTCAATTTCATTCACCTATTGATGATTTATTCTTTCTTACCTTCGTTGAAAATTAAGTTTTAATTTGAAAGGGACTGTCATTAAATCAACAGGAAGCTGGTATATTGTTCGTGATGAACGCGGAGAACTTACAGACTGTCGCATTAAAGGGAATTTTAGGATAAAAGGAATAAAAAGTACCAACCCCATAGCTGTTGGCGACAAGGTGGTTTTTGAATACGAGGCAAACGAGAATTATGGAATAATAAATGAAATAGAAGTTCGAAAGAATTACATTATTCGTAAATCGGTTAATCTTTCAAAACAGACGCATATAATTGCTGCCAACATTGATCAAGCAATGTTGGTTGTTACATTGGCATCGCCACGTACCTCTACAGGGTTTATTGATCGCTTTTTAGCTACAGCCGAAGCGTACAGCATTACAAGTATATTGGTGTTTAATAAATACGATTTGTATGATGAGGAACAAAAGCAATACCTATATGAACTTATTACCGTATATGAAAAGGCGGGTTATGTTTGCATAGTAACTTCCATTGTAGAATCAAAAAATATTGATGTAGTTGGAAAAATACTGAAAGGGAAAACCACCTTATTGGCAGGGCACTCCGGAGTAGGGAAATCTACCTTGATAAATGCTGCTGAATCTGATTTACAGTTACGTATTGGAGAATTGTCAAGTGCGCACGACAAAGGGAAACACACCACAACTTTTGCCGAAATGCATCCCCTAAAAGAGGGAGGTTATATCATCGACACGCCCGGTATAAAAGAATTCGGAATGGTAGATATGGACAAGAAAAATATAGCACATTACTTTCCCGAAATGCGTGCTTTACTAAACCAATGTAGGTTCGACAATTGTACGCACGTAAACGAACCCGGCTGTGCTGTTAAGCTTGCCGTTGAAAAGGGCGAAATAGCATTGTTCAGGTTCGAAAATTACCTCAACATACTAGGGTCGAATGACGTTGCTATTTACGAACAGAAAAAATAATAAAGGTTAATCTACTATTCTGCGTTCGTATCCATCAACTAATTATCCATTCCAATCAACAAATTTTCTTCTTGGTGAAAATCAATTGATGCAGTAGGAACTTCCTTACTTGCTCCGTTTTCTTTTACTTCCGACTTTTTAGATGAGCGAGCAGTTGTAGTTGAAACAACCGAAGGTGTATTTGAATAACCTATAAGCTCTAATTTATTTTCACGTAAAAACATTCCCATTAATATAGCCGTGTTAATGTCAGATATATTGAATTCAAAATGCCATTCTTCAGCATTTCCGGAAGCTTTTGGTTTTATGGTCAACTCTATCTTTTTTTCTAAGCAATAATCAATTAATGCTTGTATACTTTTTCTTTTTACGGCAACAGCCGGATTTTCGTTTAATTTGTTCATACTATTCAATTTTAAGGATTATTTTACTTTAAACTTTGGCGATTTAAAGATACAAAATATTTGTTTTCCTAAACATAGCTTACGTACATTTGTTAAAATTATGATGAAGCACAAAATAGTAGTTGCAATAACCGGAGCAAGTGGTGCAATTTATGCATCGGTACTGTTAAAAAAGTTACAACAACTGCAGGAACAAATTGATACTGTTGCTATTGTAATGAGCGACAATGCCAAAGAAGTATGGAAGTTTGAATTGGGGAATACTTTGTTTGAGCAATTCCCTTTTAAGATATATCGAAAGGACGATTTTTTTGCTCCTTTTGCCTCAGGATCAGCAAAATACGACACGATGATTGTTTGCCCTTGTTCAATGGGAACGTTGGCAAGAATAGCCTCGGGTATTTCAAACGATTTAACCTCACGTGCTGCCGATGTGGTGCTAAAAGAAAGAAGAAAGTTAATACTTGTAACCCGCGATACTCCTATTAGTTTGATTCATATTAATAATATGAAAACAGTTACAGAAGCGGGTGGTATTATTTGTCCCGCCAGTCCATCTTTTTATAGTAAACCGCAAACAATGGAGGAGTTGGCAGCAACCGTCATCGACCGTGTAATTGACCTAGTTGGTCTACAGCAAAACAGTTTTCGTTGGAGCGAATAGCTTATTTGTCTAAAAAATGGCGTATTGGTCGTTGAAAAGTTAAATGGTTGTTTTTCAAGCAATTATTTTTTTTAGCAAAAATTAACTTGACTTTCTTTTAATTCAGTATTATCTTTAATAAAAGTAAGCAACAGACACCCCCTTAATAATTAGACATACAATGTTTGAATTAAGTAAAAATATACTTCAAAAAGTGAGTTTCGATAAACTACTTTTTAAGAAGGAGCTTACCAAGGCCTTAACTTGGTTAAAAACGGAAGAAAAAATGATGCTTCGAATTTGGTGTTTATCCACATTCGGACACGTTTACAAAGATGTTATTATGGACGTATTTAAATCGGTTGCCAAGGTTTAACAAACGCTATATTTCTTTTTAATCCACTAAATTTGGTACGCTTTACAGCCGAGTTTTTAAAAACTCGGCTGAAGGTGTTTTCATTCAACTCTTCCCAATCTCGTTTTGTCATATCCAATAAGTGCGGTATAGGCTCAAACTTTTTTTCTTGATGAGGAATTGAAAAACTATTCCAAGGGCATACATCCTGACATACATCACAACCAAATACCCAATTGTCCATTTTTCCCTTTACATCATCGGGGATATTCTCTTTCAGCTCAATCGTAAAATAAGAAATGCATTTACTTCCGTCCACTACATAGGGTTCTACAATAGCACCTGTAGGACAAGCATCAATACATTTGGTACAAGTGCCGCAATAATCTTTTATTGCATTATCGTATTCTAAGTCAAGGTCAATAATGAGTTCGGCAATAAAATAAAACGAGCCGCTTTGTTTGTTTATCAGATTTGCATTTTTACCAATCCAGCCCAATCCTGATTTTTTTGCCCAGGCTTTATCAAGTACGGGTGCCGAATCTACAAAAGCACGTCCATTTACATCGCCTATTTTTTGCTTAATAAACCGAAGTAATTCCTCCAGTTTTTCCTTTATCACTTCGTGATAGTCTTCACCGTAGGCATATTTCGATATCTTATAATCTGCTATTGTTTGTTTTTTTTCTGGATAGTAGTTAAGGAGCAACGAAATAACAGATTTTGCATTGTCCACCAACAATCGAGGGTCAAGGCGCTTATCAAAATGGCGTTCCATATAACCCATTTTGCCTTGCATCCCTTTGTTTAACCAAGTTTCAAGCCGAGGAGCCTCTTCTTCCAAAAAACCGGCTTTTGAAATACCGCAATAATCAAAGCCTAAACGTTTGCATTCTTGCTTTATTAATTGGGTATTTGAAAGCATATGGCTTAACGCTTTTTCTTGTAAAGTAAATCAGCGTCTCCATAACTGATTATATAAGCATCGGTACTATCTATATCACAAGAGAAATTTTTGAAAACAACTTTTACCATTA
The DNA here is from genome assembly GCA_903840505.1 of uncultured Bacteroidota bacterium. GTDB lineage: Bacteria > Bacteroidota > Bacteroidia > UBA4408 > UBA4408 > CAIMGI01. Next base: position 23,010 of record CAIMGI010000219.1, on the reverse strand, counting down.
CCGAATCATTTTGGGCTACAAAACTCATTTTTTCTATTGGTAATTGGGCATTGTAATCAGGTGCGTTGATGGAGTCGGCATAATTTTTAACCGATGTAAGAAACGATTGTATACTAAAGTCGATGAGCGTTTTGTTGTTCGACTGAATGGTAAACCAATTGTTTTTTTGCTTGTAATTTATTGTAATACTGTCCGTTCCTATTTTGTAACCACTAATGTTGTTTACTGTATCTGTATATGAACCATTGTAAACAACCATATAATCATAACCCGAAATGTCTACTACGCGTTGATAGTTGGCAGAGGCATAAAAATTATTTCGCTCTTCATTTTCCCATTCATACATTTCTTTTACTCCCATTGCACTTAGTATTACTGTTGGCTTATTTACATACCCATCTTTTTCTTTGGGCTTAAACAGCTCTTCCATACTTTTGTCAAACCAAGGCTGAAGTGCATTATAACCGTGTGATTTATCTAAATACCGAACAATTGAATTTATTTGTACCGATTTTTCTTTGTCAATTTTCTCTTTTGCTTTCTGTATTTTACCATTTACTAAAATACGAGTATCAGTAAGCAAATTCTCCAATTGTTTTACTTGACTTCGTAATGAAACAGAAAAAGCACTAAGCGGACCAAAGCAACTTACAAATGCCAACACACTCAATGTTATTGGAATTAATTTGATGTTTTTATTTTTACTCACTAAAAAATAAATCGCTACTGAGGTCAACCACATCGCTAGTATCAATATAAAGTAGCGATTTTCAGTAATTCCATACTCCATTACACGCTTTCCTATGGCTACTCCCAATAGTATAATTAGGGGAAATAAGGCACGATAAAACCAACGGGAAAAAACTTTTATCCAACTATTTTCTTCCTTTTCACGAATGGGGTATATGAGTAAAATGGACAGTATTCCTAAAATGGAAAAGCCCAATATTAAATACGAAACCCAACCTTTCGGGAGACTCCATAATACCAATATTTTGCCGCTGTATGCATAGAGTATTCCCAAGTATAAGGTAACCAATGGCAACAATACAAATTGTGTAAATATTTTTAATCCTTTCGGGTATTCATTATTCTCTTCCAAGGATGAAATATCTTTTGGAACACCCGCTAAAAAGAACCAGGTGTTAAAAATGCCTGCCATAAAAATCCATAAACGCAAATACCATTTTTCGTTTATTTTAATTCCTAAGAGATTATCTACCGCCACCATAGCCAGTACTAATCCAAGGTATAATACACCTGAATACAGTACTGATGTAAGAAAACGAAGGAACAAGGTTTTATTAAATTGCCAGTAGGCATTTATTTGTTCTTTGCCAATAAAGGCAGCATAGGCGACTAATAGATGTAGTCCAATGTTTAATACAAAAAAGCGAATAAACTCTGTTACTTCTAATTTGCCCGATAAACTCACATAATACAAAACCAACAAAATAATTGCAATAGAGATTAGCCCAATTTTCTTTTGTTGACCTAATTCAACGTTGTTTTCAGCGAAAACATTTATTGAAAACAATAGTGGCAGGGCTAAGGAACATACCATCACAATTTTTCCAAGTTGTTCAGTTAATTCTTTTTGCTCGTAACCTAAGCGTGTTAAATAAATGGCAACTGCTGTTCCTATAAAAGATGCAGCAATTGGTAATGGAAAACGCAACAATGTGGATAGTGCATTTTTTACAAGCGATTGAATGGATGGAAATTTCATTTCATTTTGGGTTTAGGATATATAAAAACGTTAAGAGATTTCCTTTTACTATACCATTAACTTACTTTAACAAGCTTTGCCATTTCGATGGCTTTTTCTTTCACCTTATTTACATCACTTCCTACTACATCATATGTTAATGCTACTGCCATTCTGCGGTACGGACGCATAGTAGGTTTTCCAAAAATGCGTAAATCACTTTGCAAATTTGCCATCGCATTTTCTACTCCCTTGTAAGTGGGGCTTATACCTTCTTTATCTGCTAAAATTACTGCACTTGCTCCTACGCGTTCCAATGTTATTTCAGGAATTGGCAAACCCAATACGGCACGTGCGTGTAATTCAAACTCTGAAAAATTTTGTGTGCCTGCTAAGGTTACCATACCTGTATCGTGTGGTCTGGGTGAAAGCTCTGAAAAGTAAACACCATCTTCTGCTAAAAAGAACTCCACACCCCAAATGCCTGCACCTGTAAGTGCGCGTGTAACCTTGTCGGCCATTTGTTGCGCTTCCTTTAAATGATCCGAACTTATTTCGGCCGGTTGCCAACTCTCTTGGTAATCTCCTCTCTCTTGACGGTGTCCAATAGGTGGACAAAATAAAGTGCTTCCATTTTTTTGCGTTACTGTTAACAAGGTAATCTCGGAATTAAATTTTACGAAAGCTTCTACTATTACTTCCGTGTAATCACCACGTTTACCCGCTTGTGCATAGCTCCAAGATTTTTCAATATCGGGTTCTGTTTTTATTACAGACTGGCCTTTGCCGGATGAACTCATCAAGGGTTTCACTACACAAGGCATTCCTACTTTTGTTACAGCTTCAATTAACTCTTCTAAACTATTCGCATATTCATATTTCGCTGTTTTTAATCCTAATTCCTTTGCAGCTAAATCACGAATGGCTTTTCTATTCATTGTAAAATTAGCAGCTTTGGCGCTAGGAACAACTTGTATACCTTGTTTTTCATAATCATAAAATCTTTCTGTACGTATGGCTTCAATTTCCGGAACAACAATGTCAGGTTTGTGTTTAAGCATAACTGCATCCAAGGCTGCACCGTCAAGCATATTAATTACTTCACGCTCATCTGCCACTTGCTGAGCAGGAGCATCGTTATAGGAATCTACTGCTACAACGTAATGCCCTAAGCGTTTTACGGCAATTACAAATTCCTTACCCAATTCTCCCGATCCTAACAGAACTATTTTCTTTTGCATTTTGTGATTTTATTTATTACAAAATAAGAGATATTTTTGATTGAATTCGTAATTTTACAACAATTATGGCAAAGGACAAGGAAGTAAAATCAAATGGGTTCAAAAAATACATTGTTTTGTTATGGATAGGTGTATCACTACCTGTGTTATTCATTGCTAGTATTTTCATCTACATTGTTTTTTTTGCTGAGTTACCTTCTTTACAGGAATTAGAGAATCCCAAAAGCAATTTGGCCTCTGAAATTATTTCTTCCGATCAAAAATCACTTGGAAGGTATTATATTGAAAATCGAACAAACATTCGTTTTGAAAGTCTTTCGCCCTATTTAGTGAATGGATTAGTTGCAACGGAAGATGCGCGTTTTTACACCCATTCAGGAGTCGACTTAAGAGCCCTAGCGCGATCCATAAAAGGAGTAATTGTTGGCAACGATAATGCCGGTGGAGGTAGTACTCTTACACAGCAATTGGCAAAAATGCTTTTCCCACGTGAGAAAATTTCAAAGCCGCAAGTAGTATTGCGAAAATTAAAAGAATGGGTTATTGCAATCCGATTGGAACGAAATTATACCAAGGACGAAATAATAGCAATGTATCTTAACAAATTTGATTTTGTTAATAATGCGGTGGGTATCAAATCGGCAGCACACATTTATTTTAATACCAGTCCCGACTCATTAAAAATTGAACAGGCTGCTATGTTGGTAGGAATGGCAAAAAATCCGGCACTATTTAATCCACACAATCCTAGACGAGTTGACACAACCTTGCAACGAAGAAATGTAGTGTTGGGACAAATGATGAAATACAAATACATTACCAAGCAAGCATTCGATTCATTGAAAAAATTGCCAATGAAATTAAATTTTCAGTCAGATGATCACAACCAAGGTTCGGCAACTTATTTTAGAGAATACTTGCGTGATTATTTAAAAGAATACTTTAAAACGAATAAAAAACCCGATGGTACATCATACGATTTGTATAAAGACGGATTAAAAATTTATACTACCCTTGACTCGCGTATGCAAATATATGCCGAGCAAGCCGTAACAGAATGGATTGGTGGCGACTTACAACCAAAGTTTTTTAAGCACTGGAAAAATGTAAAGAATGCGCCCTTTTATAGAATGACGCAAAAAGAAATAGACAATTTAATGACCAGTTCAATGAAGCGTTCGGAGCGCTACAGAATATTAAAAAAGGCAGGAAAAAGTATGGAGGAGATAATCGCCAACTTTAATACACCAACAGAAATGACTATTTTTAAATGGACCGGTGAAGTAGATACAATAATGACTCCGATGGATTCAATGCGTTATTACAAACATTTTATACAAACTGGTTTTATGTCGATGGACCCGCACACAGGATTTATAAAGGCTTGGGTAGGGGGCATTAATTACAAGCATTTTAAATACGATCACGTAAGGCAAGGAAAGCGTCAGGTTGGTTCAACCTTTAAACCTTTTGTATATACCCTTGCAATGCAGGAAGGCTGGAGTCCTTGTTACCAAGTCCCAAACATTCCCGTTACCTTCGATTTACCCGAAGGCGGTACTTGGAGTCCGCATAATTCTGATGGTAAATATGGAGGAATGTTGACCTTAAAAAAGGGCTTGGCACTTTCTATTAATACAGTAACAGCTTATGTAATGAAACAGTTTGGGGCACAGGCCGTGGTTGACCTTGCCCGTAAAATGGGTATCACAAGCCATATGGATGCAGTGCCTTCCATTTGTTTAGGCACACCCGATATTTCGGTTTACGAAATGGTTGGAGCCAATTCAACTTTTGCAAATCAAGGTGTGTGGACAGAACCTGTTTTCATTACGCACATTGAAGATAGAAATGGGAATGTAATAGCGGAATTCACACCTAAAAGGGTTGAAGCATTGAGCGAAGAAACAGCCTATATGACCGTGAACTTAATGAAAGGTGTTGTGCAAGGAGGAACAGGGGTAAGATTAAGTTACCGTTTTGGTTTAAAAAACCCTATTGCTGGTAAAACAGGAACTACGCAAAATAATTCCGATGGATGGTTTATGGGCATTACGCCCGATTTGGTATCAGGCGTTTGGGTTGGTTGTGAGGATAGAAGTGTACACTTTCGTACCACCTCACAAGGGCAGGGTGCTGAAATGGCATTGCCAATATGGGCAATGTATATGAAAAAAGTATATGCCGATAAAAAGTTAAAAATATCGCAGGGCGATTTTGAAAAACCTGAAAATTTTGACAATATAAAAGTAGAATTCGATTGCACAAAGTATGATAAGTTTGATGAAGAAGAGGAGCACATTGAATTTGGAGACGATGAATAAAAATAAATTTCACACACAAAAACAATGAACAAAGTAGTAGCAAATGCAGCCGAAGCAATAAAGGATATTCAGGATAATGCCACATTGATGTTGGGCGGTTTTGGATTATGTGGCATCCCTGAAAATTGTATTGCAGCCTTGGTAAAGAAGGGAGTGAAAGGATTAACGTGCATTTCAAATAATGCAGGAGTAGACGATTTTGGAATTGGTTTGATGCTTCAAACGCGTCAAGTGAAAAAAATGATATCATCGTATGTAGGTGAAAATGCTGAATTTGAACGTCAATTACTAAGTGGAGAGTTAGAAGTAGAACTTATTCCACAAGGAACATTGGCTACACGCTGTATGGCTTCGGGCTATGGAATGCCTGCTATATATACCCCTGCAGGCGTAGGTACCGAAGTTGCTATAGGAAAAGAAGTGCGCAATTTTGATGGAAAAGATTACTTAATGGAATATGCTTTTGATGCTGATTTCGCCATTGTAAAAGCGTGGAAAGGTGATCCGTATGGCAATTTAATTTACAGAGAAACTGCACGTAATTTTAATCCACTGATGGCAATGGCAGGTAAAATAACCATTGCAGAGGTAGAGGAATTAGTTCCGGCAGGGACATTGGATCCCGATCAAATTCATACACCGGGAATATATGTGCATCGAATTTTTAAAGGTGTAAATTATGAGAAACGAATTGAACAAAGAACAGTTAGGAAAAGTTAATTTGAAAATTACCCAATTTGAAAATTACAGATTGCGTAAAGAGATTGGTTGCAATACATTACAAGCAAATTAAAAAAAAGAATTATAATAGTACAATTTTATGCAGAGTGGTAAGCCAAATGTAATTGTTGATAAAACACTACAGTTTTCATTGTTGGTTGTTGAGTATGCGGAATTATTAGAATCAAAAAAGAAGTATGTAATCGCAAAGCAGATTTTAAAATCGGGAACTTCAATTGGATCAAATGTTAGGGAAGCACAAAATGCAGAAAGCAAGGCTGATTTTATTCATAAAATGAAAATTGCCGCGAAAGAAGCAGATGAAACAGAATATTGGTTGTTGTTATGCCAACTTTCAAAAACGTATCCAAATTGCGAAATTCTTCAAAAGGAAATAGTAGATATAATTAAAGTGTTGACGAAAATAATATCGTCTTCAAAAAGTAAATAGTATTAGCCTAAAAAATAGAATGCAAATGAGGGTTCAATTTCCAAATTTTCAAATTAAACAATTTTCAAATTAAAATATGCTTGATAAAACAGGAATTGCAAAACGTATTGCAAAGGAAGTAAAAAACGGTTATTATGTAAACTTGGGAATAGGTATACCAACCTTGGTAGCGAATTACATTCCTCAAGGAATGGATGTTGTATTGCAATCGGAAAACGGATTGTTGGGAATGGGCCCTTTTCCATTTGATGGAGAAGAAGACGCTGACTTAATCAATGCCGGAAAACAAACTATTACAACCTTGCCAGGCTCAGCTTTTTTTGACAGTGCAATGAGTTTTGGAATGATACGTTCTTGCAAAGTAGATTTAACTATTTTGGGTGCAATGGAAGTTTCCGACAATGGTGATATTGCTAACTGGAAAATTCCTGGAAAGATGGTGAAGGGAATGGGGGGAGCAATGGACTTAGTAGCTTCGGCAAAAAATATTATTGTGGCAATGCAGCACGTGAACAAAGCAGGCGAATCAAAATTGTTACCGAAGTGTTCATTGCCTTTAACAGGTGTAGGTTGTGTTAAAAAAATAGTAACCGAATTAGCTGTATTGGATGTTACTCCTCAAGGATTTAAATTATTAGAAAGAGCTCCCGGTATTAGTGTTGAACAAATAAAAAATGCGACACTGGGCAGACTTATTATAGAAGGCGATATCCCCGAAATGCAATTGGATTAGGAATATGCTAATTTATAGCAAACTATATTAATCGTCTTTTCATAATATTTGCTTTCTATTTTATTTCCTGACACAACTCTATCAACACTCCATTCGTTGACTTAGGATGTAAAAAGCAAATAAGTTTATTGTCGGCACCTTTTTTTGGTGTTTCGTGTATGAGTTGAAATCCTTCCTTTTTTAATCTTTCAATCTCCGCATAAATATTCTCTACTTCAAATGCTATGTGGTGAACACCTTCTCCCTTTTTCTCAATAAATTTAGATATAGCACTTTCGGGTGAAGTAGCTTCTAACAATTCAATTTTATTTTCTCCAATTTTAAAAAACGAAGTAGCAACATTTTCACTGTCTACATTTTCAATTTTATAATGCTCTACACCAAATAATGAAGCAAACAATTTATTTGCATTCTCCAAGCTTTTAACTGCTATTCCGATGTGTTCTATCTTTTTCATTAAACAGATGCTGTTTTTAACTTGTTAATGGGTAAAAAAATAGCCCTTGTTATTCAAGGGCTATTTATAATTTATTCGTTTTGTTTATTACTTCTTAATAAACTTGTCGCCTGTTTTATTATCGTAATTAATATAATATGCACCTTTTTGCAAAGCGCCAATTTCTATTGCTTTACCAAATCCTTTTTTAACAATGTTTCCATACATATCAAATATCTCAAACATTGTTTCATCCGAGAATTGAATTTCTTTATCTGCTTTCAACGGTCCAAAGGTTACTTCTGGAATTACAGCTCTAAACTTAACTGGATCGGAGTAACGTGGTTGAGGACTAAAATCCACTTGTTTCACTCTAAACTTGTTTTCGCCTGAGTGAGGAATAACTTTTACCGAGTAAGAAGATGCATCAGGTTTTCCCTTTCCTTCCACTTCGCCAACTTTAACCCATTTGTTCCAACGGAACTGCTCAACTACGAAATTTAATTTTCCGCTTTCTCCTTTTGTTGTCCAACTTAATGTTCCGTCTTTTTCTACTTTCATAGAATTAGGAACCACTTCAAATGTACTTTTTGGTTTTAATACCTCAGGGTTTAACACCTTTGGTTTGCAATCGTCTTTGTGTGTAATGGTAACAACAACTTTATCGCCAACGGTTAGTTGGTATGGGGTAAAATCTATTTCAAATGCACTTGATTGTAATTCGTCTGTTGTAACCTGACCATTTATTTTTACTTCAAAGGCACAAAAACCAACACCGCTTCCGGTAAATGGATTTTGAACAAACAAATTTTTACCTTGATAGTTTCCTTCTAGTGTAATAACTCCTGCTGCATAACTGCTCAATGAAAAAACTATCGAACCAACAAACAACGATAATATTATTTTTTTCATAAAATTTCTATTAATTTCTTCAACAAACTCTTATTCCCTTATTATTTTCATAATACAATATTAAAATCTTATTTTAATTATTCAAAATAATTTACCCTTTTTTTTAATAATAATTTCAGCCGGAAAGCTCCTTTTTTCCGTTTTTGTGGTCAAACAAGAATTTTTATTTATATTTGTTAATAGCTTTAATTGTTATTTTTAAGCATATCTGTATATGAAACTAAAAAAAAACGCCCCTTACTTACTGATTATCATTTCGTTAGTGATTTATTCTTGTGGGAATAACAACGCGAATCAAGAAGCCAACACCACATCAACAGATAGTTTGCAAATTGGGCATAACAATAACAACTTCTATTTAAATGAAATCGACCATTACCTTACGCTTTACCCCCACAGCATAACAGATTTAGTATCAGCGAATATCGCATATCAGATATATGAAGGGCTTGTGGGATTTAACCCTAAGGATTTAAATATAGTTCCTGCTATTGCAGAAAAATGGGATATTGATGAAACTGGGACTGTTTATACTTTTAAGTTGAAAAAGGGTGTTAAATTTCAAGACGACCCGTGTTTTGAAGGTGGTAAAGGCAGAGAGGTAACAGCAAACGATTTCAAATACTCTTTTACATTATTATGTACTCAAAGTCCCGATAATCGCGTTTTTAACAGTAGTTTTAAGGGGCGAGTAGTGGGTGCCGACAGCTATTTCGAGGCAAGTGCCAAAGGAAAACCGTCTTTTGAATTAGAAGGTGTAAAAGTTAAAGACGATTATACACTTGAAATTACACTATTGCAGCATGATCAATCCTTTTTAAACATTTTGGCAACTATTTACGGATCAGTGCTGCCCAAAGAGGGCGTAGAGAAGTACGGAAATACGCTTAAAATTGGAACAGGTGCATTTATTTTAAAAGAGCCATCTAACGCTTCCGAAGTCGTTTATCTTGTGAAAAACAACAATTACCATAGGAAAGACAAGGAGGGTAAAAAATTGCCTTACATTGACACTGTTGTTGTTTCTTTTCTTCCAACCAAGCAAGCCGAATTAGAAATGTTTAAAAAACAGGAATTGGATTATGTTTACGGACTTCCTTCTGAATCAGTTAATGAATTAGTAGAAGAGCAAATAAAGAATTTCCAAAAAAATCCGGCAAAATTTATTTTGAATCGTTTACCAGATATGTCTTCCAATTATTATGAATTTAATATCTTGGTTAAACCATTTGATAACGTGAAGGTTCGTAAAGCTTTTAATTATGCAATTGATCGTGAAAAACTAGTAACTGAAACATTAAACGACCAAGCCTTTGGACCGGCAGTAAATGGAATTACTTCACCTACTTTTAAGGATTATAAAACCACAGAAATTAGGGGCTACACTTTTGATGTAGCGAAGGCGAAAAAGTTGTTGGCAGAAGCGGGATACCCTGACGGTAAAGGTTTTCCGACTATTCGGATGCAGTTTAACGGAAACAATTCAAAAAACACAAACGTTGCGATTGAAATACAAAAGCAATTGTTTACTAATTTAAATGTGAATGTTGATTTGAATAATGTGTCTTTTGCAACAGGAATCGAAAATGCGCTAAAATCAGAAAAGGCAAATATGACTAAAACTTCTTGGGTTGCCGATTATCCTAATCCTGAGAATTTTTTATTCAATTTTTACGGAAAAAATGTTCCTGAATCAAAAGAGGCAAACTCTTTTCCAAATTCTACACGTTACCAAAACATTGCCTTTGACAGACTATTCGAGCAAGGTCGTAAAGCTAAAAACACAGCCGATGCTTATCAGAATTTTATGAAGGCTGAGCAAATTATGATTGACGATGCTCCCATTATGCCACTATGGTATGATGAGAATTACCGTTTATTGAATAGTCGTGTTATTAATTTTTATCCTAATGCAATGGTGTATCGTAACTTCTCGGAAGTTTCGTTGAAGCATAACTAAAACTAATCGTCACAATAAATTAGAAAGTTAAAACCTGTCGTAAATGACAGGTTTTTCTTTTTACCGACATTACATCCTATATTTGCCAAAATTTTATGGAAAGAAAAAAATCTGAAGCGCTTTTTGAAAAGGCAAAAACATATTTTCCTGGTGGTGTAAATAGTCCTGTAAGGGCATTCCGTTCGGTAGGTGGTACACCTTTGTTTATTGATAGAGGAAATGGTTCTCACATTTGGGATGCCGATAACAATGAATTTGTTGACTATTGCTGTTCGTGGGGACCCCTTATTTTAGGACATGCAAATAAAAAAGTAATAGATGCAGTTACAGAAACTGTAAAAAAGGGAAGTTCTTTTGGCGCACCAACTGCTTTGGAAAATGAATTAGCAGAATTGATTTTGAGTAATAATAAGTTCATTGAAAAAATACGATTTGTAAGTTCAGGAACCGAAGCTGTTATGAGTGCCATACGTTTGGCAAGAGGTTTTACTAAACGAAATAAAATATTAAAATTTGAAGGTTGTTACCACGGCCACACAGATTCTTTGCTGGTAAAAGCAGGCTCGGGACTGGTTACTTTTGGAAACAGTTCATCGGCAGGTATTCCTGAAAGTTTTGTGAGTGAAACAATAGTTGTTTCATTGGATAACGAAGAAGCTGTAAAAAAAGCCTTTGCCGATTTTAAAGATCAAATTGCTTGTGTTATTATAGAACCCATTCCTGCAAATAACGGACTACTTTTACAACGCAAAGAATACCTTGAATTTTTACGTGAAATATGTACAGCAAATAAGTCGCTGTTAATTTTTGACGAGGTTATAAGTGGCTTTAGAATTGGTTTTACGGGTGCTGCAGGATATTATAATATTGCACCCGATATAATTACTTATGGTAAAATTATTGGTGGAGGTTTGCCTGTAGGTGCTTATGGTGCAAGTGCTAACATAATGAGTAATATTTCTCCCGAAGGAGCTGTTTACCAAGCAGGCACATTAAGCGGAAACCCGGTAGCAATGGCAGCAGGAATAGCACAGTTAACAGAATGCTTAAAGCCAAATTTTTATAACAACTTAGAAGACAAAACTCAATTTCTAATCAAAAAAATACTTTCATCAGTACAACACCAAATATCTAATATCCAAATTTTCTCCATTGGAAGTATTTTTTGGATAGCCTTTACAAATGCTGAATTTATTCGCTCGGCTGAAGCAATTGATGCAGCAAGTATGGAACATTTTAAAAAACTGCACAAGGAATTATTGGAGCGGGGAATTTATCTTGGACCATCGGGCTATGAAGTAGGTTTTGTAAGTGAGGCACATACTTATGAGGATTTGGAAAAAACAGCAATGGCTTTTGTTGAAGCACTGCGCTAAGAGGATTATCTTATATTTGTATTGACTAATAATTGTTTAATATGAAAACGGCAAGCTCCTTATTACTGGCAACATTTATTTCAGCATTTGTAGTAGTTTCTTCTTGTAAAAAAGGGGAGGATGTAACTGTTCCCGATAATACGAGGAATACAAATATGCCCACTCCAACACCTACTCCTGCACGTTTGTATTTTACTTTTAAGTTCGATTCAACACAAGCAAGGTTAGATAATATCGGACAAAATTCATCTATTCCTGCAGGACACGCAGCGCAATCGCCTTTGTTCAATAAAATAAGTTCGCATTATATTGAGATGACTCCAAATCAATTTACTGCATTGGGTGCAGGTGCTATTTTGTATCACGCAGCCGAAACTACACAGGGTGGTGCAAATGCAATTGACTTTAGCCAGTCGATAAAAGTTGCACAAGGCGAAGAGTTTTTTTCAGTTCCTTTAAGTTCTTTGTCTGCAGGTACTTATCAATACTTGCGTGTTTCATTATCGTATCAGAATTACAACATTAAATTTAAATACAACAATAGTGTACTAACTGGAACCTTAGCTTCTTTTGTGGGCTTTAACACTTACATAGCGAGCTTTATGCCCAATGCTACAAACGTCACTGTAAATGCAAACAAATCACAAGGCTATTGGGCTTTTGAAACATTTGGGACTGTAGTGCAAGGACAAGCACCTCCGGGCGCTACAACTGTCCCGAATCCTTTATTTGCAACTTCACCTATTCCGCAAGGTTCTTGTTTGGTTACCGGACAATTTGCTTCGCCATTAACTATTACGGGAAATGAAACAGCCGATATTCACATTGTAATTTCATTGTCTACCAACAAAAGTTTTGAATGGAAAGACAATAGTCCTGATGGCTTGTTTGAACCTACTGCTGGTGATACGGTTGTGGATATGGGACTGAGGGGGTTGATTCCAACGGTACAGTAATTTATATACAATTCAATAAAATAGGAACAGTTATTGTTATAACATAACATTATGAAACTGTTTACTTCTCTTTTTTTATTTTTTTTAATCGGAAATGTTGTTCTGTTACAAGCGCAATCACCAATTGATAAATGGAGCAAACAGGACCTTGAAGAAGCAAATACGGCAAAGGATGTTAGTTATTTAAGCCCACAAGAAAAGCAAGTAATTTTTTATTGGAACCTGGCGCGCATTAACGGAAAACTATTTTCAGAAACATTTTTAAAACACTATGTTGATTCAGCCAATATAAAAAATAACAGTTATCTTATTTCTTTAAAAAAAGACTTGGGAAATCTCAGTGAATTGCCTGTATTAAATCCCAACAAAGAGTTATCTAACATAGCACAGCTACACGCACAAAAAATGGGCGAATCCGGAGCGATGGGGCACGGTGATTTTACCAAACGATTCAAGGATATTAAACCTAAGTACAAAAGTGTAGGAGAGTGCTGTCAATACGGTTTCAAAGACCCGCTTGCTATTGTAATCGATTTATTAATTGACGAAGGAATTGCCGATACTGCACACAGAAAAATAATGTTGAAGAAAGGTAAATGGGACGTAGCAGTGTCTATAAAAGCACACAAAAAGTACCGTGTTAATTCGGTATTGGATGTGGGCGAAGTAAAAGGCAATTAAGTGTTTTAAAACGTAGGGCAATCATCCAATAGTTTAATTTTTTTCTTACGGTTGAACAAATGGAATTTTTTATCTTTTTTCCCTTTTGTACGAAATTTGAAAAGGTGTTTTCTTTTAGGGGGTGATTTTATTTCTTCATCGTTTTGATTTTCTTGATTGGCATTACCGTATTTCTCCTTTAATTGTTGTTTTCTGTATTCTTCATCGGCTTTGCGTTGCAATTCGTGACAAGGGCAATCAGGGTTTCGTGGATCATTTAAAGGGTAAATAGAATGATTCTTTTCCCCCTTTTTATCTTTCAATGAATCATTGGAAGTATGTGTTTCATTTGCAAAAAGAAACAAGGGTAAAAGAAATAATAGGAGGATAATTTTTTTCATTGGGATAGAAAATTCTCCTTCTCATACCGTATGAGAAGGAGAATTTAGGTTGATTTATATCATTGGTTTTTTAACTGTTATTCTTTCAACACCACACCAGCTTTTAAATTCATTGGTGTAGTATAAGTATCCCGATGAAGCAGGTGCATCATACTCTCCCGGCACTTCTGCTTTGAGGTCGAGGTTTATTGTTTTTTCCTGCGCAGGCGACATACATCGGTAATAAATTGCAATGTTGTTTCCGATTATTTCATAATAATCAAACACTTTTTTCTCTTGCAATTCTTTTAGTTGCCAAGGTTGTGCTGTTAATCCTGCAGGTATTCCAATAATTACCATTGTGCTCGGAATGCCTTCATTCTTGGTATTTTTTACATTAGCTGTCATACGTACTGTTTCACCAACAAGCACACTTTTTGCTGCCAATTTTGTGTTCAATGCCACCACACATTCCTCACTGCTCTTTGGTAAATAAGTATTCCAATTTACACTTAAAGAATAAGGAAGCGGCTCCTTTACACCCACATACTTCACTTTAAAATCGTGTTTGCCTGCACTTGCAAATTTCTCTAATTCATTTATTTCAATGGCTTCTTTTTCCCCTGCTTTGTATGATTTTTCGGCAACCTTTTTACCGTCAACATACAACTCAATGGTTCCATCTTCATTTGTTTTTTTCGATGCTTTAGCATATTCAGTAAGTGCTTTAAGTGCTAAAACGGTTCCTTGAGTATTCCCGAATGCACCTGAACCGGAGCGCGCACCAACTAAATATTGGATGGCTTTTGTAAGTGAACCACTGTTGTGTGATGGTGATTTTAACATTGCCATAATTCCAAGTGAAGTTGTTTCAATGGTTAAGGATTGACCTGTTGAATAAGTAATACTGTGCTTGGAGCCTGTCCAGCTGCCATTGTCGGCTTGTTTGCTGTAGAGTGCAGAAAGCGCATCGTCTCCTTTTTTAGTATCACCCATTTTATACGATATGTTTGCTACTAAAGCCAACATATATGGATCTTTTGTTTCCATTGCTTTTTTGTATGAGTTGGCAAATTCATCCTTAATATCTTTTGTATATCCGGCTTCTGCTAATGCATACACAATATAAGCATCAGCAATTTCTTTGCTTGCTCTACCAAAATTATCCAATGCGCGACTGTTTTGGTCAAAGCCTCCTTTGTTGTCTTTTCTATCAAGTAACCATTTTGCAGTGCGATCCATCATCCCTTGGTCAACTTTTTCTCCTACTTTTTTCATATCAGCGAATTGCATTAAACCATAAGCAGTAAGTGCTTCGTGACCTGGATTAGAGCCAAACCATTCATATCCTCTGTCTTTGGTTTCGAAAGTGCATAAACGTTTGTATCCTCTGTTTAAAAGTCCTTGCGCATTCGCCATCACTTTTTCGTCTTTGTTATCGGTTGTTTGCATATAGTCCAATACCATTGCATTCGGATAACTGCTCATAGAAGTTTGTTCAAAACAACCGGATGGCTCACGTAATATTCCTTCCACACCTTTCATTAAATCACCTACCACATTTGGAAATGCAGTGAAGGAAATGCGAATGGAACCATCTACTACATTTTGCATATTTACGCTGTAGTCCTTTTCTTTTTCTTGTGCCGAAAAGGAAGCGTGAACCGGAAATCCTTTCGAAACAATTTTTATTTTTTGTGTAAAGGAATCTCCCAATCCACAACTTTTGAAAGATATTTTAAATATTCCTTCGCCCAATTTGTTAGATACTTTGTAATCCAGGTAAACTACTTTTGCTTTTCCAGGCATGATGGTTTGAGCCGCTTCTATTTTATTTAACAAAACAAGTTCTTCAGGTGCCACTACAGTAAATGCCCCTCCAAGAGGTTTGTCGGTATTGTTTTTTAATGTTAATGGAATTGAAACAATATCACCGGTAGCTACTTCTACTGGAACTTTTGTACTCATTGCGAAAGGCAATTGAGTAAAAAAAGTTTTTTCTGAACGACCAATCATTCCATCGCTAGCAATACCTTCAACACTTGCACGGAAGGAAGAAATATCATCCGAGTTATAAAACTCAATTGTCTTTTTACCTGAACGATCAACGTCTACAGAAGGATTCCAATAAATGGTTGATCTAAAGTCTGTACGTGTTGCAACCGTTTCGTCTTTGTCATATACAGGGGCTGCAAACTGGCGTGCGCGGTAATATTGATTTTGATTCGGTGCTTGTTTTGCTTTACGAGCCAATTCTGCTTTTCCAAATCCATTTGCACGATTGTCGTCAACCATTACATCCCCCATATTCAAACCTGCTTTTGCATCTTCGTCTTTTGCAGCTTTACTTGCAACTTTCTTTAAATTATTTTCTTCTCCTTTTTTAGCGTCATCTTTTTTTACTTTAGGAGCTTGTAACATTTTAGGAGCTTCATTTCTCTCCATTTTTTTTACCGCCTCAGGAGCATTCATCTCCATAGCACCTTCCATTGCTCTTCCTACAAAATTTTCTTCCATTGGCATAGGAGCGTCTTCAATATCTGCCATTCTTGCACGTTTATTTCCCGCGGCAGCACCTCTGTTAGCAGCCGATGGTCGAGGACTCCTGTGTTTTTGATTGTTGTAATAGTTAGGATTATAGAGATAGCAAGCCATCTCGCCATAATTATAAAGGTATTGCGTTTGATTTGTATATCCTTCCGCGCTTATTACTAATGCATTCGGTTGACTCAAATCTATATTTTTCAAAACAAACTTGCCATTCGCATTGCTTAGTACAGCAGTAGTTGAGTTGCTTGGTTTAAGTGTTGCATTTTTAATTACTTTTCCTGTGTATGCATCGTAAACTGTACCTGAAATAATTGCACGCTCAGGCTGAAAGCTTGTATAAGGAATGTTTCCACTGTTTACTTTTTCCCAAGTAAATCGTCTCCAACCGGATGTCATTAATAAATAATCTAGTGCTTTGTCTGCTTTATATTCTTTCTCATCAAAATAAAGTGCAGGCTCTTCCACTTTTTCTTTTATGTCTTGTTGTAGCAACAATTGTGAAAGCATATTTCCTGATTTGTCATCTGCAAAGGCCAACAATTGGTCGTTTGTTACTGACAATGAAAAATTACCCGGCATTGGAATTCCCTTCTCGTCTTTTACAGTAATGGTCATTTTCACTTTTTCACGAGGCAGGTATTTTTCTTTATCGGTTGCAATAGAAATATTCAATTGTTTGTCTTTATTAACAAATGCAAGCCTTTCTGCACGGTCAATTCCTTTTTGATCAAACAAGGTTACTTGAGTAACGCCAATTGGAAAATCCTTTGTAGGAATTACCAATTTATTAAATCCTGCAACTGCATTAAAGGCAGTAGCATAATATATTTTCCCTCTTACTTGTGTTACTATTGAAAGTTCTTCCGATTGGGTAGTGCCGATATTTAACGTTAGTTCATTGTCACGCGAATTGTCAACTCCCAATACATATCCGGCCGGCATTGCTTCAGGTAATTCAAAGGTGTCTTTTATCCCTTCAGGTTTTGTTATTTTAGCATAGTACTTTTCCCCGTTTTGTGGTTTTAAAGCAAAAGTTCCCATACCTTGGTGATAACTGATGAAACTTTCAACAACGCTTCCTTTTGCTGTTAAAATAACACCTTCCACATCGGCAGGTTTGTCAAATTCATTAAGTGCTCTAAAAGCAATTTTGCTTTCCAAGCCATTCACCATGTCGCCTCCTTCTGGAAAAAGTTGAAATTTTATTTTGTTAAGCACAATAGGTATTGAACGCGAAACGCTTTCTGTGCTACCATTGTAATCAATCATTACGTTTACTAATCCATCTGTTGTTTTTACTTCTTTTGGAAGTTTGAAACGAATATATGCCACTCCCTCTTCGTCAGTATTGGTTGCTTTTTCTATTAATTTAGCTCCACCTAAATTTGCAACAAAACGAAAATTGTAATCCGATAAGGGCTTGTTTTCATTTGTGTTCAGTTTTAGTTTTGCAACAACTTCATCACCTGCTCCAAAGGCTTTTCGTTCGAAATCGAGTTTCATTTTTAAGTTGGGAAGTATAATATCTTGTACTTGTACCTCTTTTTCAAATCCTGCATTTTCTCCATCATTTTTTTGCCAATTGGTATATGCTTTTACTTTATACATACCCCCAACGGCTTCTGCATCCAAAGAAAAATCACCGGCAGCTTTGCCGTTTATTGTTAGCATCTTGATTGTTTTTTCAATACCCCCTTTTGGATTTATCAAATCAACGTGTACGATGCCACTTTGTTCAGAAGCCTTCATTGTTTCGGCATTACGCACATAAGCACTGAACCAGATTGTTTCACCCGGCTCATAAAATGGTTTATCGAATTGCAAGTACACCCTATCTTCAGGCATCGCTTTATTATATTCTGTCAGTTTTGTTTTGAGCGACTTGATAAAGTCGTTCTCAATAGCTGCTTGGTAAATGTTTTTCGGTCCCATCCAACTTATTAAGGCAAGTATTGAAACACTTACCATTGAAATTGAGAGGGCTTTTTTGAGGTTTGTTTTCATTTTATTCGATTATTATAGGTTAATAATTTTTCTCTTTATTGAAACGTTCAACACTTAGATGCAGAAAAAATATATTTTCCATAAGTGAGGGGAATATTTTCCAAACCCCATGTGAAAAATAATATCAAACTAGCAGTATATAGATAAGCAAAGCCTAATAATTGTTTACTGAAAAAACAATCTATCCAAACCAAATCAAAAACGATTAACTTTGTTTTATGAAAATTCTTCCGCAAAGAATATTGCACATAGTACTTTGGACTTTTATCTTTCTTTATCCCTTTCTTTTCGATTACGCAGATATTTCGGATAAGAATACGGTACTGCGAATATTTTTATTGACCTTTTTTCAAATAGTATTGTTCTATTTTAATTCACTTGTATTAATCCCTAAGTTTCTTGCGCCAAAAAAAATACTGATTTACTTAATCATTGTTATTCTTATTATTTCATTAATAACTGGCTTTTCATTAATCGTAGAGTATTTTTCAAATCCAGATTATCACAAAAGTGGTTGGAAATACTACCATTTTTTATACAATACTATCCTGCTTTCTTTATTGGTTTGGGGTTTAAGCAGTGGTTTGAAAATTACAGCGGAGTGGTTTAGGAACGAGCGAATGAAACGAGAAATGGAGAATCAAAAAATTACAGCCGAATTATTGAATCTAAAATCCCAAATAAATCCGCACTTTTTGTTTAACTCATTAAACAGTATTTATTCGCTTTCAAATAAAAATCCTGACAAAAGATCGTCACAGGCAATTGTGAAACTATCCGATATGATGCGGTATATGCTCTACGAATCGAGTGAGAATACTGTCGCCTTAGAAAAGGAAATTGAATACTTAAATAATTATATCGAATTACAGCGATTAAGATTGAAGGAGGGTATTCCAGTTGTATTTAATATTTCAGGGGAAATTAATGATAAAGTGATTGCGCCACTATTGCTCATTCCTTTCGTTGAAAATGCATTTAAACACGGAATTAGTTATCAAAATGATTCGTTTATTACAATTGAATTAAAAGTAGGTGATGATTTTTTAAATTTTAAAACCACCAATAGCATATCTGCGGATGTAATAGAAAAGGAAAAATCTTCGGGTATAGGTCTAGAGAATGTTCGAAGAAGATTGGAAGTACTTTATCCAAATAGACATAAACTGGAAATTGTGAAGTCGGATAGCATTTTTAGTATTGAATTACAAATACAATTGAAAAATGATTAAGTGTTTAGCGATTGATGACGAGCCTCTAGCGCTTGATTTAATTGAAGACTTTATTGGTAAAATACCATCCTTAAAACTTGTTTCAAAATGTGATAATGCAATTGTGGGGCTCGAAATACTTAAAAAGACGCACATTGATATATTGTTTTTAGATATCCAGATGCCTGATATAAATGGCTTTCAGCTACTGAAAATGATAGAGCAAAAACCTAAAATTATATTTACAACCGCCTATTCGCAGCACGCAGTAACAGGGTTTGAATTGGATGCAGTGGATTATTTATTAAAACCTTTTTCATTTGAGAGATTTAAAAAGGCTGTTGATAAAGCACAAAAGCAAATAGAAACGGAATCGAAACTGGAAAAATCGGATGATGCTCTTTTTGTTAAATCGGGTTATGAAACAATAAAAATTCCGATTTCAACCATATTATTTATAGAAGCGCTCAAAGATTATATTCAAATTTTTACCAAGGAGAAAAAACACCTTTCTCTGGTAAGTATGAAAACAATTATCGATTTATTACCTGCAGGAGAATTTATCAGGGTCCATCGCTCATTTATTATTCCACTAAAGAAAATTAGCCGCTATTCGACCAAAAGCCTGTACATTGGTGATATAAAAATACCAATAGGGGAAAGTTTCAGAAAACAACTTCAAGAAGCATTAATAAAAAACAATATACACTCATAGATGTCTTTTAGCATTGTTACGGGATTAAAATGCCATTTTTGTTCTTCAGTTAATATTAGTGATTGGTCGATTTACTTTATAGATTGGCAGATTACTTTCAAAAATGGACCTGCTTAGCAGTAATTTGGTCCAAAATAAGAGTTAAATATGAGGTCAATAATTTTATTTAGTATCGTATACTGTCTCCTGTCAAGTAATTTGTTCGGGCAAATTAATAGCACCGATAATATTAAAAAGGATATTAAGTACTTTTCTTCCGATAAGCTAAAAGGCCGAGGAACAGGTTCTCCTGAAGAAGTTATGGCAGCAAAGTACATTGCTAAAAAATTCGAGAAATTGAAACTTGTTCCAAAGGGCGACAATAATGGATATTTATATTCTTTTACTTTCAAAAAAACAAAAACGCCAACAGATTCAGTTGAAAAGCCAAGTATCAATGGATATAATGTTGCAGCATATCTCGACAATGGTGCAGAAAATACAGTTGTGATTGGTGCGCATTATGATCATTTGGGGATGGGACACGACCATAATTCTTTGGAGGCAAATTCCGAAGGGAAAATTCATAATGGTGCTGATGATAATGCTTCTGGAACAGCCGGAGTAATTGAACTTGCACGGTATTTTGTAGAGAATGATAGGAAAGAAAAATTTAATTTTCTCTTTATATGTTTTTCGGGAGAAGAGCTGGGTTTGCAAGGTTCAAAAAAATATTGTGAAAAGCCAACCATTGACTTTAGTAAGGTAAATTATATGCTTAATATGGATATGATTGGGCGATTGAATGACTCAACAAAAAAAATAGTAGTGTATGGATTGGGAACTGCGCCCGACTGGGTGCCAATGATTGACAAACTCTCATCTGATTTAAGCATTAAGAAAGACAGTGCAGGTGTTGGGCCAAGTGACCAAACGTCTTTTTACTTAAAAAATATTCCGGTATTACATTTTTTTACGGGACAACATATGGATTACCATAAACCAAGCGATGACTTCGAAAAAATAAATTTAAGCGGTGAAATAAAAGTGTTGAATTATATCGTATCCATAATTCAGGAAACGGAAAAATTACCTAAGCTTAATTTTTTAAAAACAAAAACACCCGAAACAGAAAGGTCGCGTTCAAAAATATCAATGGGCATTATGCCCGATTATGCTTTTGAAGGAAAAGGGGTAAAGGTAGATGGTGTTACTGCCGGAAAACCTGCCGAGGCTGCCGGTGTTAAAACAGGTGACATTATTATACAGATAGGTGAAACAAAGTTGAGCAGTATGCAAGATTATATGAAAGCCCTCTCAAATTTCAAGAAAGGTGACAGCACTAACTTGATTATTTTACGAGCCGGAAAAGAGGAAAAATTGAACGTAGCATTTTAATAAAATAACCAAACAACATAATATAACACACAAATCAAATGAGAAAAATAATTTTAGGCTGTAGTATTTTACTAATATCAACAGCGTTTAGTATTAAATTAGACAATGATCCTGCCGCAAAATACTATAAAGTTTATTCAAAGCAAGGGAAGGAAGTAACGCTTGATTCCATTGTTAATGCCTTTAAAGGCTATGACATTGTTTTATTTGGCGAAGAGCACAATGACTCCATTGCCCATTATTTGCAGATGAGGTTTTTAGAAAAATCTTATGAAAAATATGGACAGTCAGTAGTTTTGTCAATGGAAATGTTTGAACGGGAGTCTCAACCTATTCTTGACGAATACCTTAATGGATACATTAAAGAAAGTCATTTCAAAAAGGATGCAAAAGTTTGGAGTAATTACAAAGATTATCGTCCTATGGTGGAATTTTCAAAAGCAAAAGGAATAAAAGTTGTTGCCACAAATGGGGCAATGCGCTATGCCAGTATTTCAAACCGAAAGGGAGTACAAGAGCTTGAGAAACTTTCACCAGAGGCAAAAAGATGGATTGCGCCTTTGCCGTTTGATACTGCAACTGGGAAATATTACGAAAAATTGCGTGAAATTATGGGTTATAATATGGCTCAAGGTGGACACGATGAAAAAGGAAAAGCAGCGACTGCGCCAGCTATGCAAAATATGATGCCAAAGAGTTTAAGTGGGCAATCGTTGTGGGACGCAACAATGGCTTATTCTATATCAACTGTCTATAAAAAAACACGTGATGCAAAGGTGATTCATTTAAACGGTAGATTTCACAGCGATGAATACTTTGGTGTTTATCAACAGCTTCAAAAGTATGCTAAAGGGAAGAAGGTATTGGTAATATCAACAGTGTCGGACCAAGCTTTAGATTCCATTGATTTTAAACAGTATAATACTTTAGCAGACTATGTTGTTTTTACTGACCCAAGTATTCCAAAGACATTTAAATAATAATTGATTTAGAATAAATGCTCGGGTTGATAAAAAAGATAGTATTACTATGTTTAACAGTTGCGCTTGTGATTGCATTCTCGCAAACCAATGCAAAGGGCAGTCTGTTATTAACTTCCAGAAAGGCAAATATTGGTCGCTTGTATGGTAAGATTGTGGATGCTAAGACAAAAAAATCGGTAGAGTTTGCATCTGTGCTTTTGTTTTCTTTGGACAAGGACAGTTTAATTTCTGGAGTACTTGCAAAAGAAAACGGAGACTTTTCACTTGAAAAACTGCCCTTTGGTAACTTTCGTTTAAGGGTCAAAAATTTGGG
>CAIMGI010000218.1 GCA_903840505.1 uncultured Bacteroidota bacterium | reverse complement strand
TGATTGATATTGATAAAGGTGCTGGTTTTGGTAATATGAAACGAGCTTTTAGAATTTATAAACAATCGGATAGAAAAAATAAAAATCAAACAAGTGAGGTTTATGTTTTAAAATTTGCTTCTGAAGAAATTGTTTTGTCTGAACAACAAACATTGTCTGAGTGTTATAAAGGAACTTATACCGATATAGTTAAAAAAATACTAATCAATAAATTAAAAGTTTCTGGAAACAATTTTAAAGAAAGAAATTTTGAAAAATCAGTAGGCGCAATTGATGTAATTATACCAACACTAAAACCTTTTGATGCTATAAATTGGTGTTCAAAGAGAGCAATTGATTCAAAAGGGCAACCAACATTTTTGTTTTTTGAAAACGATAGTGGTTATAATTTCACAACCTTGTCAAAAATTATGCAACAAGAACCTATCTTTTCTGTAAATTTTGATGTTAAAAATTTAAGTGATGAAAATGGTGATCAAAATTTAAAGGCTGAATTGCTTGGTGCTAGAGCTATGGAAGTTATAAGTCAATTTGATTTTATTAAGAATACTCAAGCTGGTGTTTTTGCTGGAACATATGTTGGAATAGATCCATTAACTAGGCAAATAATATCTGAAAAGAAAACTTTTAATACTTTGTATGGACCAACAAATCACGCTAATAGAAATGCTAATTTGCCAATTGATACAAATAAATTAAATAAAACAAACTCTCAAATGGATCAATCTAGAATAGTTTTTCATTTAACAACTGGACCAAGAAATCAATCTCAATGGATTAAAAACGGAGAGCCAGGATCTTTAACTACTGATGATGTTCCACAGAAGTACACATATGCTAGAAAAGCATTACTTCAAAATTTTACAGCTCAAAGATTGAAAATAGCTTTACCTGGAAACTTTTTGATATCTCCAGGTAAGACTATTAATTTGGATGTTCCAAAACGATCTTTTAACACTAGGGGTGCAGATAACTCTGATGTAACATTGAAAGGAAAATATGCTATTCTTTCGACAAGGCATATTATAAAATACAAGATGTTTGAAACTATTGCAGAGGTTGTAACAGATTCTTCTGCCAAACCAATTGTTGCTGCTAATAGAGAATTATCACAAATTTTAGGGAGTTATTAAAAATGTATGGATTAGATACACCAAATCCAAATAATTGGACAGCTGTTATTGAAAGTTATGCTGATCCTTTAAAGAGTGGAAGGCTTCGGGTTCGAATTAACGGATTTCACAATCTTGATAAGACAATTTTACCAACAGAAGATTTACCATGGGCTCAAGTTGCTGTGCCTGTTAATGGGTCAGCAACAACTCATGCACCAAAGATTGGAGATTGGGTTATTGGTTTTTTTCTTGATGGAACTGACGCTCAATTTCCAATTGTAACTCATATTCTTCCAGGAATTAACACAGTTCTTGTAAAACAACCAGTGGGTGCACCAAAAATGCCTGCAGGTCAACTTGGATTTTCTGACCGGCCAGGAGAACCCTCTTTGCCTCCTTTAGCAAGAGAGATTGTGCAATTTACCGCAATAGATACTTCAAATAGAGGTAGAGCACACGTTTGTGATATTTCATATGAAGTGGATCAAACTGTTGCTGCCATAAAAACTCTTTTTGGTCCAGTGTTTGATGTAATTAGAAAACTTATTAATGCTGCCATTGGTGCCACCTGTCTTGATCCTACTGGAATTTCAAAAACAATTGTAGATATAGTTAGAAAAGTTACTGCTTTTATAAAAGAATTTACAAGAGTAGTAAAAGAAGTACAAAAAACTATTAGTGGTTGGTTGGAAGTTGCTAGAAAAGTGACTGCAATGATTAGATACATTCTCAGTTTACCTGCCAAAGCAGCAGCTTTCTTTGCGGATTGTGTGAAAAAATTTACTGCAATTCTAAAAAAAGGTCTTAAAGATTTATTTACAGGTTTGGCTGGTGATGTGGACACTGGTGGTCTTGGAGAAATAATAACTGCTGTAAATGAAGGTGTTGTGGCCGGTCAAGAATTGGCCAACGCAGGTACAAGACTTATTGCAACAGTTCAACCTGCAAGCATAGCAGCAGCACTTCTCTCACCATCAAGTCAAGCTGAAGTTGATGCTGCAGGCGTAGCTATGAACAAATTAATTAGTGATGCAGGCCCAATAAATAGCCCACTTGACGTTGGCCAAGGACCTTGATATAAAAGTGAAATAATAAAATATGTCAGATACATTTATACCTTATGACAGAGAAGTGGAATTTCCTCCAAAGCCCGCCGGCACTGAAGACTATAGTTGGACTGAGCCGGAATCTCCGGCTTCAATAAAATATCCACCAAAATATCCATTTAATAATATTACGCAAACTGCATCTGGACATATGTTCGAGATGGATGACACACCTGGTGGAGAAAGAATACGTATACATCATCGTTCAGGAACATTTACTGAAATGCATCCAAATGGTGATGAAGTACATAAAATTTATGGTGATGGTTATGAAATTATTACCAAAAATAAAAATGTTTTAATTAGTGGCGTTTGTAATATTACGATTAATGGTGATTCACTTTTGCATGTTAAGGGCAATAGAAAAGAATTGATTGACGGTAATTACAGTATTGTTGTTAAAGGTGATTATACTGTTACAGCTCAAGACACTGCCAGCATAACATCAAAAGATACAGTCAGTCTTATGGGAGATACATTGTCACTTAGAACTCCAGACGTAGTTATTACCGGTAACATGGTTGTCGATGGCGCCTTAGACGCATATACAGTTAGCTGTGCTACACTTACTGCAAGGGCTGGTGTTTCCTGTGGAGTAGGAGATCCAGGTAATCCATTAAAAGGTCAAATTCCAGTTTTGCCTACAGGCATTTTTTCTTCAACAACAATTACAGCTTTGCTTTCTGTTGCAGCTCCATTAGGAACTTTTGGATTAATGAGTTCAGTATTAATGACCGATACGGTAAATACTGCACTACATAATTGCCATATCCATGTGGGCTTCAAAGGACCTACAGGTCCACCAATTCCAAAAATGATTTAAGGATATATTATGGCG
>CAIMGI010000217.1 GCA_903840505.1 uncultured Bacteroidota bacterium | reverse complement strand
TCCTGAATAAGAATCACATTTTTTTCGAGCAGTGCTTTTATAATAGGGTGAATGGTTTTGATATTTAGTATTTCGCCTATTTCTAGCAAAGTAAGGGCATTGCGTATTTCCAATGCTTCGGCAATAAGGTATTCCTTATCCGTTAAAGTCGCCATTGCCTCTTTATCAAAGGCAGGCGATAATATAATTTTTGTTTCGCTGGCTAGTTTTAAACCAGAGGGCAATGCGGCATTCATTACATCGCCTGTGTTGCACATATAGTAGGAGGCAATCCAGTCCCATAAGTGCAATTGTTTTTCATTCACTATTGGATAATTATCCAACACTGTATCAATGTATTTTGCTTCGTACTTTTTGGGTGCTGTTTCGTGAATGCTTCTAATAATGGCTGTATATAGCTTTCCTTTGCCAAAAGGAACTATAACGCGTTTCCCAATTTGTACCACATCATTTAACTCCTGCGGTACCCTATAGGTATAACTATTGGGTAGGGCAAGGGGTAAAATAACATCAATAAAAAAGGTTCTGCGTTGCATTGTTTGCTCTAAAATGCAAAGTTATTTAAATACAGTATATTTACTGTAACAAAACACACTGTTAAAAAGTTAAAGAAGTAATTTAACGCTATTAATATCCCAAACTATGAAAGCAAAAATTCTCTTAATTAGTATGGTTCTAACAACTGTAATTGCTTCTGCACAGGTTTCGGCAAATTTGGATACTAATAACATCAGGGCAGCAATTAATTCAAATGGTGATTTGTTTACAGGTCCCGCAAATAACTATCCAGCTTTTGAAGCTCCAAAAGGAAGTTTTATGCATACAATTTATACTAGCTCTATGTGGGTATCGGGGTTGGATGTAGGTGGGCAATTGCATATTTCTTGTCAAACTTACAGACAAGCTGGAAATGATTTTTGGCCTGGTCCATTGGATACATTAAACGGTAGTTGTTCCCCGGTTGTTTTTAATTCACCAACCTGGAACCGGGTTTGGAAAATAAATAAAACTACCATTGACAGTTTTAGGCAGTATTTATTTAATGTACCACCTCCTAGTATTGCAAACTGGCCGGGTAATGGCGATCCTGCATATAATCAAGCAAAAAAATTAGCTCCTTTTTTTGATGTCAATGGGGATGATATTTATACTCCTGCCAATGGAGACTACCCTCTCATTTTGGGCGACCAAGCAGTATATTTTATTTATAACGACAATGGTGGAATACACACTGAGACGAGAGGACTTACAATGAATCTTGAAATACACGGGATGGCATATGCTTATAATTGTAATGCAGATTCAGCGTTAAACAACACCATATTTGTTGATTATAGGATTATTAACCATGGTACCACAAATTTTAATAATGTTTATATAGGTATGTTTACCGATTTTGATATTGGCAATGCGAGTGATGATTTTGTCGGTTCTGACGTAAAAAGGAAAATGTATTTTGGTTATAATGGTTCTCCTATAGACGGAAATGGTGGTTTTGGTTATGGAAGCAATCTTCCGGCACAAGCTGTCGTTTTTTTGAAAGGTGTGAAAGCTGATGGGGGCGATGGTATTGATAATAATCAAAATTGTATTATTGATGAGCCCAATGAAACAATTGATTTTTCAAAATTTAAAAAGCATTTCAATGCAGGAGGTGTTCAAGGTAATCCCTTTGATAGCTTAGCATACTATTATAACTTAAGGGCAAGGTGGCAAAATGATTCTGTTTTGAGGTATGGAGGAAATGGTTACAATACAGGGTTACCTTGCAGTTATCAATATCCGGGAAGTTCGGATCATCAATATGAATTTGGAATTGGAGGCACTTGTTTAAATCCTGGTCCCCCTCAAGCCAGTTGGGATGAATTCACCGCAGGACAATTTCCAAGTGATGTAAGAGGAGTAGGTTCTATGGGACCTTTCTCAATGGCACCTGGTGGTATTTATACTTTTCATATGGCATATGTATTTGGTAGAGATTATACTGGAGGTGGTCCGCAAGCTAGTATTAATGTAATGAATGAGCGAGTTGATTCTATTCGTTCTTACTTTACGAATGGTATGACTCCATGTGGAGCATCTCTATTGTTGTCTAACAAAGAAGAAAAAATGGAAACAACATCCATTAATGTATTTCCTAATCCTGCCAATACAAGCATTACAATTTCCTTGCCTAGCTTAGAAAAAAATGCAGGCTTTGAAATGTACGACATTACTGGCAAGCTTTGTTTGAAAAGCCAATTGGTAAAAGAGCAAAATCAAATTGATATCAGTAAGTTGGAAGAAGGCTTATACTTACTAAAAATTAATAATGGAATTACTAATTACAGCAAAAAAGTGATTAAGTTATAACCTGATTTAGGCTTTCTTAAGCACTTAGAAACGCTTAGAGGTGAGTGCTCCACTTGTTTTTTTAAGATAAAACTTAAACAGTTTTAAAAAAGACGTCAAATAAAATAAAAAAATTATCTTTGCAACCTGATTACCAAATGGTGGTTGTAGCTCAGTTGGTTAGAGCATCGGTTTGTGGTACCGAGGGTCGTGGGTTCGAGCCCCATCATCCACCCTTAAAAGAGCCTCGCTTGCGAGGCTCTTTTTTACAGATTATTTAGCGAGAAGTTTATCCCGATGTTTCACTATTTCTGTGAAACCATCGGGGAGCCCCATCATCCACCCCAATTAAAGCCTCGCTAAAAGCGAGGCTTTAATTTTTCAAGATATTCGCGAGAAGCCTGTCCTGAGCATTTCTCTTTTTAGAGAAATAGTCGAAGGGAGCCCCATCATCCACCAAAAAAAGGCTCCGAGTATTCGGAGCCTTTTTATTTGAAATTTATAGCGAGAAGTTCATTCCGATGTTTCACTTTTTTGTGAAACCATCGGGGAGCCCCATCATTCTACCCTAAAACCATTTTACATTTGTTTTAGTATTTAACACCCCAATGTTTAAAACCACTTTTATAATGAGTAATTCCCACTTATCAAGCGAATATCTTTGCATTGTTTAAATATGAAAAATTGTAAGTATTTATTTCATTTAGCCCTATCCATTGTTTTTGCTTGTTCTGCGATAGCTCAGCCTTCGGAGTATAAAATGAAACCAGGAGAGTATGTAGCCAAATACAAAGACGATGCTATAAAAGAAATGTTTCAGTTCGGCATTCCTGCCAGTATTACATTGGCTCAAGGAATGTTGGAATCCGACAATGGGAATAGTCCCTTAGCAGTATATGCCAACAACCATTTTGGAATAAAATGCCATGCAGAATGGACCGGTCCTGCTTTTATTCAAGACGATGATACCAAAAACGAATGTTTTAGAAAATACGAGAAGGCATTGGATTCCTATACGGACCATTCTAACTTTTTAAAAACACGTTCACGTTATAATTTTTTGTTTTCCTTAAAAAGCAATGATTATAAAGGCTGGGCAAAGGGACTAAAACAAGCTGGTTATGCTACACATCCCAAGTATGCCCAAATGTTAATTGATCTTATAGAAAGAAATAAATTATACGAGTATGATCAGGTTACAACTATTCCTTCACTAACACCGAGCAATAAAAATAACCACAGCGAAAAAAAATTACAAAGCAATAACAACGAACAGACTGTTTTGTCCAATAACAATGTGAAATGCGTATTGGCAAAAAATGGTGATACTTATGAATCCTTGGCAAAGCGTTTGGATTTGCCTGTACGAATGTTGTGCCGTTTTAATGATGCGTCTCATGAGACAGTGATTGTTGCAAAGCAATGTATTTATATTCAACCAAAAAAGAACCGTGCACAACAGCGCTTTCATACAGTAATACAGGGAGAAACAATGTATGCTGTTTCACAGCAATATGGGGTGAAGCTTAAAAAGTTGTATCGTAAAAACAATATGAGTGAGGGTACTGAGCCCAAAGTAGGACAAAAGCTAAGTCTTCGAAAAAGGGTACGTTAACTACAGGAATAGGGTTAACTTAATTTATCTTAAATAAGATTGTTTCCTTCTGAGGCTTTGCCTCAAACTCTAATTACTTTTTTCTTGATAAAAAAGTAACCAAAAAATCAAGAGCAAACGCCATTTTCAGGTCTTCGTTTTGTCGCACAAGCCCGCGCCATCAATTTCCACGAAACCTGAAATTCGCACCGTTTGCTCATTTGCTCCCCACTTTTCTAACAATATCATTCTAAACATTTTTAGAATGGCGCGTTAGCCCGAACAAAAGGCGGGCGTGTGTAAGCGCGTGTGAATGCAGCTTCTTTTGTTCTTGACTTTTCGTTTCCTTTGTGTCAAGACAAAGGAAAATGCCCAGCGGCACAGAGCGAAAATATAATAAATTGCTTTGAAGATACAATAATTACTGAACTCAGATTAACTAGTTTTATTTTTTGCTCTTTCCTTTTCAAGCTCCTTTTTCAAGAACTCAATTTCCTGAAGGGCAATATCCAATTTGGTTTTCAGTTTAATAATGTCTTCCAAACTAAATCCAAGTTCTTTGTAATAATCAGTGGCTTGGGTAATATCACCAAGTGGGTCGCGAAAAAGCCTGTATAACGGTAATTTTAATTCTTTGGCAATGGTTTCTAGGGTGCGAACATCAATTGAGTGTGTTGCGAATGCAGTATCTAACTCTGAAGTTGAAAGGTCGAGGTATTTAGCCAACTCATCATAAGTATGTTTTTGTTGCTTTAATACTTGAATGATATTTTCTTTTAAATCCATTTAATTAAAAATCAAGGATTAGTTAGGAATTATTTTTCTTCTTTTTCTTTTCAGGCTTTGCTTCCTTTTTCTCCATCAACTCATCGTAGTTCTGCTGAAAATCTTCCCACGACATTTTTTTGTTATAGTCTTCTGCAAAATAAATCAATACTTGCTTAAATGATTTTGCATCCATATAACCGGGTATGGGTTGCAATAATTTCATTTGCTCGTCTAAGTATACTGAAGTAGGGTATCCCAACTTACCATTTAACAGTTCAACAGCCAATTGGTGTGTACCGCGTGCATTTGTGGGATTCATATTGGTATACGTTTTGCCGTTATAGAGAATGGTATCTTTTCCTTCGGCATTAAACTTAATGGCATAAAAATATTTATTCATAATTGCAACCACCTCTTTGTCTTCAAATGTAGTTACGTCCATTCTTTTACACCATCCACACCAGTCGGTGTAGGTATCAATAAATATTTTTTTCGGATTTTTTTTATTTTGTTCAGTTGCTTCCTTAAAGCTAAGCCAGTTAATTTTTTCCGCTTCCGCTTTCTTCTCCTTTTGTGCATAGGCTATGCTCAATAGGAAAGTGAATACCATAAAAAAAGAGACCGTTTTTTTCATTGTTTTTTACTCTTTATATTATTGTACTCCGTTCATCATTTTTAATAATTTTTTCGATAGTAAGTAAAGGATGATAGAAGCAACTCCAGCCATTACAACAAAAATCATAAAAAAGTCATAGAGATTTTTGATTTCTATACCAACAAATTTTGGCTTTTCAGGGTTTACATTCCAAACTTCCAACACTTGTGAACTCTTAAGCACGTACAACCTGTTTCCATCCGCACTAAATTGTTTTACGTATTTAAATTTAGCATCGGCAGGAATAATTTGTTTCATTTTAAATTCAGATAATTCAGCAGTTGGCGTGGATGCCATTTGACTAATTGCCAACAAGGAGTCCTTTTTGGGAGCCTCTTCTTTTTTGCCGAAAAGTTTTTCCATAAATCCTGGCTCGGTTGATTTTGCATCGTTATCTGATAGTAATTTTATTCCCCAATTTGCATTGCCTGCTTCACTCATCGCCTGAACAGAGTTACTGTCAACAGTAAATGTAACAGAAGAATCGTTGGATAATCTATTAATAGAGAATACAGATGCAGGTACCGATTTTTCAAGTTTTACTTCTTCAGGATATAATTTACTCAAATCACCTGCAAATTTGTTGGCACTTGCTGTAGATAAGAACCAAACACCCATTAACAAAGATGCAAAACGCACGGGTGCTAATTTCACTACCATTGATAAACCGATAGGCGATAAACACAATTCACCAAAGGTGTGAACAGTATATAAAGTAACTAACCACATCATACTCACTTTGATGTTTGGATCTAAATCTTTAACACCTAAGGCAATGATAAAGTAGCCGACTGCAAGTAAAAATAAACCAATGGCTTGTTTTACAGGGGAAGCAGGTTCCATATTGCGACTTCCTAATTTAGTCCATAGGAGAGCAAATAATGGCGCAAATATTACAATTGCTACCGCGTTAATACTTTGGAAATAACTGGAAGGAATACTTTTGCCCATAAAGCTTCTATCAGTTTGTTCCTGTGCAAAAAAGGTAAGTGATGCACCTGCCTGTTCAAATGCCGACCAAAAGAAAATAACAAAGAAGGAGAGGATGAAAATTACCCATATTCGTTGTTTTTCAACTGTAGTTAAGCTTTTGTCTGTAATGATTGTAGCAGGGGCCACCAAACAAGCTGTATAAATAAATGAGCCAACTAAGTCAAATGCCAATACTCCCTTAAATAAAACAAAAAGTGCTACAGCAATTCCACTCCACATTGCTAATTGCGAAGCGCCAACAGACGATTTTTTTGTTTCGTTATTGGTAGAAATTACTTTTGTTGGTACAGCGCCAACTGGTGAGCCATCGGGCTTAACAATGTATTTGTTTTTTAGCATTTCAAATGAAATAATACTAATTATCATTCCAATTCCCGCTGCCAGAAAGCCCCATTTAAAGGCTGATGGAACTATCATTCCATTTGCATCATAAACTTCTCCCAATCCACCACAAACAAGTGGCGCAATAAAAGCTCCAAGGTTTATACCCATATAAAATATGGTAAATGCTGAATCCACTCTTTTATCACCTTCAGGATAAAGTTGTCCAACCATTGTTGAAATATTTGGTTTGAAAAATCCATTACCAAGTATCAACAGGGTTAAACCCAAATATAAGAAGCTGCTTGATGTAGCCACATTTTCATAAAACATACCGCTAGTAAACATCATAAACTGACCACAGGCCATCATTATACCTCCAACTAGAATAGAGCGTCTGTTGCCCCAGTATCTATCTGCAATATATCCTCCTAATAGAGGTGTTAAATAAACTAAGCCTGTGTAGCTTCCATACAAGTTAGAAGCAAATGCTTTATCAAATAAAAGCGCTTTTGTAAGGTACAATGCAAAAATGGCACGCATTCCATAATAACTGAAGCGTTCCCACATTTCTGTAACGAAAAGCAAATAAAGACCTTTTGGATGTTTTAATGAACTCATATATATTGTTTTTAGTTAGGCTAAGGTAATTAAATTATTTAAAGATTCTTTATCAGGAAGTCTGTAACTTTTGTGTACAAATTCAATCGTGTATTTCCACCACCAATGCCGTGATTTTTATTGGGGTATATCATTAAATCAAACTGTTTGTTCTTTTTTTCCAATGCATCAATCATTTCAACAGCATTTTGAAAATGAACATTATCGTCAGACATTCCGTGAATCAACAAGTATTTTCCTGCTAAATCATCTACAAAATTGATAGGTGAATTATCATCATATCCCACCGGGTTATCTTGTGGTTTTTGCAAATATCTTTCAGTATAAATATTATCGTAGTAGCGCCAGTTGGTTACAGGTGCAATGGCAACAGCAGCTTTAAAAGTGTTGGGGTGTTTTGTAATTGCCAATGAACTCATATAGCCTCCATAACTCCAACCCCACATTCCAATTCTGTTTTTTATGGCATAGGGTAAATGTGTAAGATAAATTGCTGCCCAAGCTTGATCTTGTATTTCTAATTTCCCCAATTGTTTGTATGTGCATTTTTTAAAATCAGCACCTCTTGCTCCAGTACCCCTGTTATCAACCGATACAATGATGTATCCTTTTTGTGCCATTAATTGATGCCACATAAAACCCGCTCCTTCCCAGGCATCGTTTACTGTGTTTATACCCGGTCCTCCATACGTTATCATTAACATCGGATAAGGTTTATTGGGGTTAAAGTTAAAGGGTTTAATCATCCAGGCATTCAGCTGCAATGAATCGGGTGTAGGAACCTGTAAGAACTCTTTTTTTGATAAAGTGTATTCGGCTAATTTTCTTTTTAAGATAGCATTGTCTTCCAATACCCTTAATTCCTTTCCTTTGGAATCGTTAAGTGTAATGTATAAAGGTGTATTTGCATTTGAATAGTAATTGATAAAATAATTAAATGAATTGCTGAATCGTGCATCATTTGTTCCTAATTGTGACGACAATTTTGTTTTTTTACTTCCATCTGTTTTAATTGAATACACATCTCTTTGGGTTGGTGATGGTTCTGAAGACTGATAAAAGAGTGTTCCTGTTTTTTCGTCTACACCATAAAATTTCATTACATCCCACTTTCCTTTTGTAAGTTGCATCATCTCTTTTCCGTTGATGTCATATAAGTATAAGTGTTGGTAACCGTCTTTTTCACTGTTCCAAATAAATGTTTTGTTGTCTTTCAAAAAAGTTAAAAAGTCAACTACCTCAACATAGGTATTCGACTCTTCCGTAATAATTGTTTTGGAAACACCCGTTGTAGCATCAGCCAACAAAAGCTCTAATTTGTTTTGTAAACGATTAAGACGTTGGAATGAAAGTGTATTGTTGTTATTTGTCCATTTAACGCGAGGAATGTATTGGTCGGGGTTTGAGCCAACATCAATTTTAATGGTTTTTTTGTCGAGCACATTGTATATGTGTAAGCTCACAATGGAGTTGTCTTCGCCTGCTTTTGGGTATTTGTATTTGTATTGACTGGGATAAAGACTGCCATATTCAGTCATATCATATTCTTTTACTTTGCTTTCATCAAATTTGTAATAGGCAATTTTATCCCCATTAGGGCTCCAAAAAAAGCAAATGCTAAAACTAAATTCCTCTTCGTAAACCCAATCATTTGCACCGTTGATAATTTTATTTCTTTCACCATCAGTAGTAACCTGCGTTTCAGTACCGTTTGTTAAATCGGTAATGAAAATATTGTTATCCCTTACAAAGGCAACCTTATTTCCATCAGCCGAAAAACTTGCATACATCTGCTTTCCCAAGTTTGAAACTACAGTTATTTTTTTTGTTTTTAAATCATAAACGCGGTTAAATGCTTTTGATGAATGACGGTATATTTGTTCACTTTGAGAACTGATTAAAATTTTCTTTTCATCAGCACTAAAACTATACCCATCAATTATTAGAGGTGCTGATGTAAGGTCTTTAACAAACCATTCGCCTTTTAAAAGGGTATCCTTTACTTCTCCTGTTTTGTAGGATTGGCGAACAATGCATTGTCCGAATTTATATTTTTCAATGGTAGTAAAGTAATCACCATCATTCATTGATTCCAAACCGTTAATTGATTTTTGTGCAAAGGCACCGCTTGCCCAAATATCATATAATGTAAGCTCTTTCGACTTAGTAACCACCTGCGATTGGATGGTATTGGAAAAGTGAAAAAGAGCAAGAAAAATACAAATGGATTTTAACAGTTTCATTTTAACAGTTTTGAATGGTAAAATTATTTGGGGAATTTCAGCAACAATTCTTTCGCAGCATCTTTGTGAATGGTGTAGGTCATCATTTTTAGTTTCACATAATCTTCGGTAAAAAAGTAATATCCAAAACAGTCACTTGCTTTTCCGCAGTTACGTGATCCGGAGCCCGAGTCTTTTATTAGGTACCAATCTTCTCCTCCTTGCTCCAAATATCCTACCAAATGTATTCCGTGATCATCAGTTGTGGTTCCATTCGTAAAACGAAATTGACGGGCATTGTCATCAATATATTCTGATGGTATATCAAATGTAGGAACTACGGCAGCTTGAGCCGTTTTGTCGAAGCCCGGTTCTGAAACATCTCCACCGATACAAATGGTATAACCGGTACGAATACCGTTTTTCAATGTATTCATAAAATCGGTTAATGGAACATTGTAGTAGTCGGCATTGTGCCACCAATTATCGGGTACTTTATATTCCGCTTTTGAGTAAAACGCTTCGCTCATAAGCGACATAACCTCAATATAATCGTCCATGTTTATTTTTAGAAAATCTTTTAGGTAGTCTTTTGGCGTCATCGATTTTCCATTAACATTGATTTTGCTAGGCGGTTCGCCCATATAAAAATTCAATATCGATTTAACTGTGGCAACTACTTCTTCTTCATTCCATGCTGCTGTTGCTTTTACACTCTTTAAATAGGATTCAAATTCAGTAAAAAGTTTATCGTGTGCTAAATAAATTTGTCCGGTTTTTAAACCTGAATAATCTGAGTATTGAACGGCACCGTATTTTTTATACATTGCAGATACAGCATTTGATTCGGAACCTTCACCAAGTGTCATATTTCCTCTTTCTTTCACAAAGTATTTAGCACGTTCAACATATTGCCAGTATACTGGATATGCTTCTGATAACTTTACTTTTTGTTTTGTTATTCTGAAAACTTCAGATTCGTAGTATGAAGTTGCTGAAAAACACCAACAAGTACCCGTATTCCCTTGTGAAATAGGATCGTTGTACCACTGTGATTTATATTTTGAAGGGTCCTTTGGTATGTTATAAGTGGAAAAATCGAGTTTAAAACGTTTTACTTTTTCACTTTCAGGTTTTTGACTTAGTTCAAAGTCCTCAATCCCCTTTAGAATAGAGTTTTCATAGAAGCCAGGTCTCGTACTTTCAAATACACCTTTACTTATTGGAGTTTGCGCAGTAGCACAGATTGTAAACAAAGCAGCACCGTACAGTAAAATATATTTTTTCATAGCTTGTTTTTTAATAGGAAGCCAAAAGTATAATTTTTTTTTAGTAACAAGCTATCAATTTCGAATTTAGTTTAGTCCCTTTTGGTAAGAATTTGCAAGTTTAATTTTTGGTAGTTTCAAATGATGTATTAGCTTTGTACTATTATTAACCTTAAATCATTAAAAATGAAAAAATTAGTATTATTTGCTTCGGCAGCTATGATTGTTTTGTCAATGGCTTCTTGTAAAAAAGATTACACTTGTACTTGTACCTTTTTTGGTATTACTTCATCTTATGAATACAAGGATTTGAAGAAGAAAGATGCTGATGCTCTTGGTGCAGCTTGTACTTCAAGTTCAATTTGTACTTGGACAGTTAAGTAGTATTTAACTTATTTGAGTTTGTAACTCAATACATTGTAATAAAACAAGCTTTAAGATATAGAAAGCAGAGAATGGGCTG
The DNA here is from genome assembly GCA_903840505.1 of uncultured Bacteroidota bacterium. Lineage (GTDB taxonomy): Bacteria > Bacteroidota > Bacteroidia > UBA4408 > UBA4408 > CAIMGI01. The sequence continues at coordinate 330 of CAIMGI010000217.1, read as the reverse complement.
TAGAAAATATTAAAAACAAATTATCATGGCCACCACATATTCTTGCGGGATTAGATTACAGCGAAATTGTTTATAAAGATCCATTACAATCACAATACAGTAGCCTATATAGAGCAGACCGTATGAGACAAGAATGTGAAAAAATACACGGCAAATATGATTTAGTTATAAAGGCCAGACTTGACGATTGTATATCACATGTTAATTTAACAGATATTAAACTTCATTTAGAACAAGAATCAAATATAATTTATACTACTTCAAAAAATAAACATTATATTCAAGGATATGGTATGGGTGATCATTTTGCTATATCATCATCTGAGAATA
>CAIMGI010000216.1 GCA_903840505.1 uncultured Bacteroidota bacterium | reverse complement strand
TTTATGAATTCAATTTATGTTACCTAACAACAGTAACGTGTCCAACGTAGTTGTGTTGTTTAGAATACAAATCCGTTGCCGATATTTTATATACATACACATCCTGACCTACCAATTGTCCACTCGGACCACGTCCATCCCAACCAGCTTTGCTAAAATCTGTTTGCTCGTATAATTTATTTCCCCAACGGTCGAATATCAACATCTCAAATGAGGTTATACTCTTTAAATTAACACCTTTTGGCATAAAGTATTCATTTTGTCCATCACCATTTGGGCTAAATGAATTTGGTATATACAAGGCATAAGCACCATCTATGTGCAAACATTTTACTGTAGTATCAATACAACCACTGTTGTACTGAACAATTAAGGTTACACAATACTGACCACTATCAGTATAAGTATGTGTTGGATGTTGTTGAATAGAAGTACTATCGGCAGATGATTTGTCCCCAAAATTCCAAAACCAGTTTATGGCATTGGTTGATTTATCTGTAAAATAAATTTTAGGATCTAATGTTGTTGTTGGTTGAGGTCCCAATATAAAATCGGCCTTTGGAGCAGGATATGTATTAATATAAGCTACTTTTGTTATAGAATCTTTACAACCATTGGATGTTGTTACTACCAACTTTACATCAAAAGTCCCTACCCAACCATATAAATGTGTCGGATTCTGAAGGGTAGATGTTGTGTTGTCGCCAAAATCCCATAACCATTGGGTTATTGCGCCTCCCGCTACCGTTGTTAAGTCTGAGAAATTTATCGATACTGGTGCACAACCATTTATTGTGTCGCTAGTAAAAGATACAATCGGGCTTGGATAAACAGTTACAAGAAAACAAGAATCGGGACCACTACCACATAAATTGTTAGCATGTACACAGAAATTACCACCCGTAGCTCCAAACAAAACATTAATAGATGACGAATCTTGATTGGAAGATATAATTGAACAACCTGCAGGAATAGTCCATGAGTATGTCTCACCCGCTGTTGGCAAAACACTATAATTATATGATAAATTTGGACATACATTTAAGGGACCAACAGGATTTGGTTTAAGCGGAAGCCCCAATAAAGAAAAACTCCAAACCAAATTACATGATAAAGTTGTATCATTTCCTAATGCACCTCCACCGTATCCTATCAAATCAATTCGCCAATAATACGTTTGACCTGGGACTAAATTTGCACCGGGATTCGTTAACAAATATGTTGTGTCTTTCCCTATATCCATCATATTATAAATGTTAGTTGGTGGATTATCGGTACCGAAAGACAATAAATAATGTATGCTATCTGCTCCGCAACCACCCCCACCAGGATGCCAACTCAATAAAATTGGTCCATTACAATTAGACTCAATTGCACCATTTAAAGGAGCAATGTAGGTAGGGCAACTTACAGGTTGACCCAAACAAGGTGTCATATATGCTAAAATCGCTTGTCTTAGGTTATCTGCATCGGGCTGAGGTGAGTGAAAACTAGTTGAAGTCATTCCTCCAAAAAACACTTTTCCACAACCAATAACAAGTTCAGTAAGTCCTACTTGGTTTCCTTGAGCATTTGGACAAGTAATTAAACTTGTTCCTGAAGGTCCGGTAATAATATCATGTGAAAAATAATTTCCAGTCCAAGCTGTATTAGAAGGGTAAGTAACATTATTAAAAATAGGATGCCCTCCTTGGCCAGCTATGACATTTCCAGGACCTGAGGCATAATTATAAGCAGGGTTTAGAGTAATTATAACTCCACCAAATCCACAATTTATATCGCTATTCCAACCCGCTGAATTCAAAAACAAATGCCCTCCATTAGTCACCCAAGTCTGAATTGTTGCTTGGTTAGCGCTGACAAAATTATTCATTGGTGTATCATTGTTCTGACCACCTTCAACATACACGAAACAATTCGCGTTTGAAAATATCGTATTGATATTTGCATTCTGGTAATATTGAGTTGTGTACCCTCCATTACCAAAAACTGTATTTAAAGCATTCACGCAAGATGGAGAGCCCCAAGGCTCTCCATTCTGGTCTGTAACGTATACAACACCTTGCTGTGCAAATATAGTAGAGGTAAAAGTACTTACTATTACTGCTAAAATTAATCCTCGAATTATCTTATTCATTTCAGTAATTTTAAAATAAAATTATCTTACTAATGTAACATCACCCGTGAATGAATGTTTCTTATCAGTAATATCAACTGCAATTATCTTATATACATAAACATCTTGTAAAGCTATTTCGCTTCCACCTTTAATGGTTCCATTCCAACCAGAACCTGTAAAGTCTATAGTCTTGAATATCATATTACCCCAACGATCATAAATATACATTTCAAAACCATCACTTTTAATACCTTTTCCTTTTGGCATAAAATAATCATTCACCAAGTCACCATTTGGTGTAAAAGCATTTGGGATAAACAATGTAAATGCGTCATTAACAATCAAACAGTGAATAGTTGTATCCACACAATTCTGGGCACTAGTTACCATCAAGGTTACACAAAACCTGCCGGTATCGCCATACTCGTGTAAAGGGTTTTGCAACTCTGAAGTGCTATCCTTTGAGAAGTCACCAAAGTTCCAATGCCATTTTACTGCATTAACTGATTTGTCGCCAAAAATTATATTTGGACTCAATATATCGGTTGGTTGAGGACCGTAAGCAAACTGGGCAATAGGATATGCATAAGAACTTATCATAGAGCTTATCATTTTTGTTGTGCTGCAACCGAAATTATCTGTTACTGTTAATGTTATATCAAACGTTCCCGGAGTAAAACAATGATTTGGATTTTGTTGGTTAGATGTACTTCCATCTCCAAAATTCCATAACCAAGCGGCTATATTACTACCAGCAGCGGCTACACTTTGATCTGTAAAGTTTACACAAACAGGGGTACAACCATTGGTTATATTACTTGTAAAGTTTACAGTTGCAGGTTGAATTACTGTTACAATTACACTGTCCATTTTAGAAGGTGAACCGCATCCGTCATTTACTGTACAATAATATGTTGTAGTTACTTGTGGCTGCACATTGGGATTTGGGAATCCACCTCCTGCAGGAACCCAATTGTATGTTAAATTGCCATCTCCGCCACTAGCAAAAGCGCGCAAATTTGCTGTTGTACCTAAGCATATTGTTGTATCGTTTGAACATATTACTGTTATTGGTAAATTTACTGTTACAGTTACTGTTTGAGGAGCTGAAGCACATCCATTCGCATCTGTAGCAATTACAGTATAAACCGTTGTAACTAGGGGTGCTACTACTTGGTTTGCGCCTGGTAAAGCTCCAGGGTTCCAAAGATAAGTATAAGTAGGAGTACCTCCTTGAGCCAAAGCCGTTAAATTAGCATTTTGACCTATACATATAGTCACGTTTGAACTTGGTGTTACTGTTACCGCAGTTGGCTCAGTTACAACAACTATTGCTGTTACTGAACAACCAATAGCATCAGTAATTGTTACTGTGTAGTTACCAGCAGGTAAATTGGTTGCAGTTTGCGTTAATTGTACAGGATTACTATTCCAACTATAAGCATATGGAGCGTTTCCACCTGTAACCGAGGTTACAGTTGCGCTGCCATCAGCACCTCCATTACACAATGTTGGTAAAGAATCAGTTATTACAACAAATGCTGAAGGTTGAAGTATGGTTACATTTATTGTATTATTACATCCTGCACCATCAGTTACAGTAACAGTATAAGTTCCTGCAGGTAAATTGCTTGCTGTTTGCGTTAATTGTATTGGATTACTATTCCAGCTGTAATTAAATGGAGCAATACCTCCACTAACAACATTTACGGTTGCTGTACCATTGGTACCACTTGGACAACTTACATCTACTTGTGTAGTGCTTAATACAATAGGTTGAGAGACTGTCACTGTTACTGAATCCGTACCGGTACAACCGTTTGAGTCTCCTATAACATAATATTTAGTAGTTACTGCAGGTGTTGCAATTACTGTAGCACCCACTGTAGTATTTAATCCTGTAGCAGGCGACCAAACATATGTCGCAGCTCCACTAGCTGTTAAAGTAGCTTGTCCACCAAAACAGATAGTTGTATCGTTGCTTAAACCAATTACTATATTCGGATTAAGAACAACCGGGATACAACAAGGAGGACTTACTCCACAAATATTACTTGCTGTTACACAAATATTACCCGAAGCATTTCCGGTAGTTACCGTAATATTATCTGTACCTTGACCTGAATTAATTACCCAACCTGCAGGAACTGTCCAATTGTATACGACACCTGGTAAGTTAAGACAAGAATAACTTAAGTTTATATTAGGACAAAATGTAGTTGATCCATTTATTGGACAAGGCATTACCGGCAATGGTGATACTACTACCGGAATACATACTTGAGGGCTTGTTCCACAAGCATCGGATGCTGTTATGCATATATTTCCTGATGTTGCACCTACTGTTACTGTAATTGTATTGGTTCCTTGACCATTGGCAATTGTACTACCGGCCGGAACGGTCCAAGTATAAAGCACACCGGGCGTATTCGGAACACTATATACTTCAGAAGCACCTTGACAAATATTCAAATTCCCATTAATAGGTCCTGGCGCTGCGGGAGGACCTTGCAAAGTATAATCCCAAATTGTATTACAAATCAATGTTGTATCGCCACCATTCACACCTCCACCATAACCTATGAGTTCTATTTTCCAATAATAGGTTTGTCCTGGGACAAAAGTCAAAGGAGGGTTACTTAGTATATAAAAATTCACATTTCCAATATCCAATTGATTGTAAACATTTGTTGGTGGATTATCAGTTCCATAAGATAATAGAAAATGTATACTATCTGCACCACAACCTGCTCCACCACCGTTCCAACTTAACATAACAGGCCCCAAACAATTGGGTTCAATAGAGTGATTTGCCGGTGATATATAGGTTGGGCAAGATATAGGCTGACCAACACACGGGGTCATATAGTCATATATCGCGTTTAATAAATTATCAGCATCGGGTTGAGGGCTATGCCAGCTTGTAGAAGTCATACCTCCAAATAAAACTATACCACAACCATCTTGTAATTCGGTTAAACCAATTTGGTTACCTTGAGCACCTGTACAAGTTATTAAATTTGTTCCGCTTGGACCATTAATAACATCGTGTGAAAAATAATTTCCTGTCCAAGACGCACCAGAAGGATATAATCCATTGTTAAATATTGGATGACCACCTTGTCCTACTGTAACAGCACCGGGAGCAGAGGCGTATATGTAAGCAGGATTAAGAGTAATGGTAACACCACCAAATCCACAATTAATATCACTGTTCCAACCAGCAGAATTCAAAAACAAATGCCCACCATTTTGCACCCAAGTTTGCATAAGCGCCTGGTTAGCAGTAGTAAAATTGTTCATTGGAGTATCGTTGTTTTGACCACCTTCTACGTAAACAAAGCAATTTGCGTTTGAAAATATGGCTTGCGCATTTGCGTTTTGGTAGTATGAAGTTGTCCAGCCACCATTGCCAAAAACAGTATTCATTGCATTTATCTGCGACTGGGAACCCCAAGGCTCTCCATTTTGATCCGTTACGTAAACTACACCCTGTTGGGCATTACTGTTGAAGTTAAACAAACAGATGAGTGCGATTGCTATTAGAATAATCTTTTTCATAGTAATAATATTTTCTGTAAATATACCAATAGCTCCTATTACATTGTTATACAACTTGCATAAATCAAGCATTTAGTTACAGTTTATTTAGTTAACGGTCTTTTTTTACAAAAACACTCAAATCCTTCAACTTTTTATTACTAATATTGTTCTATAGAAATTACAGATAACTATGCGCTTTAATGGTCGCTTTTCTTATTTATTAGTCTTTTTATACACTTTACAAGCCATTCCTACCAGTTTTGCTGAAAAAGGTGAAGTCTTAAAAAAACGAGGCTCTGAATATTTACAAAGCACATCTTCAGGATTTGTTGAGAATAAAGGACAAATAATCAATGATAATGGAGCTGTAATGAATGATGTGTTCTTTAAATCTTCCATCCCTGAAGGCGACTTGTACATTACCAATAAGGGGCTAACGTATGCTTTTTACAAAATAGAAGATGAGGATAGAAAAGAAAAAGAGCATAAAAATGATGAGAATATTAGTATTCGTCAATACAGGATGGATGTTGATTTAAAAGGGGCGAGTATAAAAAAAGAAAATATAATTACTGAAAGTACAGGAAGTTGCGTCTATAATTTTTTCTACGAACATTGCCCCAATGGTATAATGAGGGTAAACCAATATAAAAAAATTACCATTAAAAACGTTTATCCAAACATTGATTGGGTATGGAAAATCGAGTCAGATAACCAATTAAAATACGACTTTATACTCCACCCGGGTGCTGACATTACATCCATTAAATTACTTTATAAAGGTGGTGATTTAACATTAAAAGAAAATGGCAGAATATTGCAAATATCTACACCAATATATGAATTTAAAGAAGGCAATTTGCTTTGTTATGATGAAAAAAGAACGCTTTCTTCTAGCTTTAAAATAACTAAAAATGAAGTTAGTTTTGATATACCTAATATTGATTTAAATGCTACAACAATAATTGACCCACCCCTGATTTGGTGTACTACTTATTGTGGCTCGGGATACACCGGAATAAAAGCAACAGAGTGCGATAAGAATGGAAACTTATTTGTAACGGGATATACAAACTCACCTAATTTTCCAACCCAAAATGCAGGTGTGTTTTTTCAAGGAAATTTAGTGATGTTTTATGATGTTTTCATAATTAAATTTGATCCGCAAGGAAATAGAAAATGGGCAACTTATTATGGTGCTAATGATGACGATGTTGGAAATGATATAAAATTGGATGTTAACGGAAATATTTTTGTTACCGGTTCCAGCAAAACTACGAATGGATTCCCTGTGCAAAATCCGGGAGGTGGAGCTTATTACCAACCAGCAAATGGTGGTGCTCCTGCTCAAGATGCCTTTATGCTAAAATTTGACAATAACGGGAATCGTATATGGGCTACCTATTTTGGTGGAAGTAATATGGAGGTAGGGGATTATTTATACATCGACAATAATGGCGATGTTTTTATGACAGGCATAACTGTATCAACCAACTTACCAACCAAGAATGCGAATGGTTTTTTTCAAGGTTCAAGCGGGGGGTTTGCTGATGTTATGCTTACAAAATTCAGTAACAGTGGTGTTTTATTATGGTCGAGTTATTATGGAGGAACTGGATTTGATGAAGGTTATAGTATTACCGGTGATGCCAATGGAAATGTTTTTTTTGCCGGAGTAACAAAATCCCCAAATTTTCCAACGCAAAACAATGGTAATTATTTTGACGGAACCTTTAGCGGTATAAGTGATTTATTCGTTTTAAAATTCGACAATACTTTTACACGTCAATGGGCAAGCTATATTGGAGGGTCCAGTGAAGAGGAATTGGCCCATATAATTATAACAGCTAATAACGAATTGTTTTTTGTCGGTAACACAGCATCAAATGATTTTGTAACTGCCAATAACCCATTGCCGGGTTCTTATAACGATGCTTCATTCAATGGCATTACAGATGTTGTAATAATGAAATTTGATAACAATGGAGCCTTGCTTTGGTCTACTTTTTATGGTTCACCAGGAGGAGATTTAAATACCCCATATGATTATGATAGAATAGCAAAGGATGGTTGTGGAAATGTATATTTTACCAACTCTACTCGCTCATCAGGAATGCCTATTAAAGTATCTGCAAACAATGATTATCTTTTGGGAACTTATAAAGGTGGAAACGACCTTTTTATATCAAAATTTTCAGAAAACGGGATTCATAAATGGGGTACCTATTTTGGCCATATTTACGAAGACTTAAGGGGCAGCCTTGCAATTGATGACAGTGGTGCAGTATATGTTGGTGCTGAATTTGCTAATTATCCTAATGCAGCAAGTTTGCCTCTTTTAGACCAAGGGAATGGTGCCTACTTTCAAAATGTAGTGTCAGGCACTGACAACGGCTTTATTGCAAAATTCGAATACGGACCTTTGATGTTTTCGGGAAACGTAACGCCTGCGTGTACTTGTGACGGAACGGCTACTGTGATTCCAAGCGGAGGACTTCCTCCATATACCTATTCGTGGAATACAAATCCACCTCAAACTACAGCAACAGCAATAAATCTTTGTGCCGGTAATCACACCGTTACTGTTACGGATGCAAATTGCCATACTAAGTCTTTTACTATTACAGTTACATCGAATGGTCCTGATGCAACAATAGGAACAATTGTTCCGGTTAATTGTAAAGGAGAAAGCAATGGAGCAGCAACAATAAACATTAATGGAGGCGTGGCTCCCTTAACTTATACTTGGTATCCGAATATTGGAAATACACTAACAGTAAATGGATTACCAGCAGGAACATATTATTTTGTAGTTAGGGATGCAAACGGATGTTTTGATTCTATTCCGGTTTATATTCTTGAACCCAATGATTCCTTGTCTGCTATTAGCAGTGTATCAAACATTTCTTGTGGAAGTGGAGAAGCTACTGTTCTTGGAACCGGAGGTACACCACCCTATTCATACTTATGGTTACCTACCGGAGGTAATGGACCAATTGCAACTGGATTAAATATTGGAACATACACTTGTACCATTACAGATGCACACAATTGTACATTTACTGAAACGGTTACCATTACTGTGCCTCCTGCACCAATAGCAGCATTCACAGCAAGTCCTTTAACTGGACCGAAGCCCTTATTGGTGACTTTTGTAAACAGTAGTACAAATGGAAATTCATATCAATGGGATTTTGGTGATGGTAATACTTCCACTTTAGAAAATCCTACAAATACTTTTTTAACCAATGGTACTTATGAAGTACGACTTATTGTTACAAATACAGGCGGCTGCTCTGATACCATTACAGTTAAAATAATTGTAGAGGGCGACATTACACTCATTATTCCCAATATATTTACTCCCAATGGTGATGGAGTAAATGATTTATTTCTTATAAAATCAAGTTTAATTAAGGAATTTAATTTGCAAATATTTAACCGTTGGGGGAATATTGTTACCGAAATCAATGATGTTTCACAATCTTGGGATGGTAAAAGCAAATCGGGAAATTATGTTGCCGATGGAACATATTACTATGTAATAAAGGCTATAGGGCTTGATGATATAGACTACAGCACAAAAGGTTTTGTTACAGTTGAAAAATAGAACAAGAAACCTATACTATATTATTTTTTCCTCTCTGTTGTATAAATAACCAATTCCGCCAATGACTTTTTGGAAGGACTGTCCGGGAAAGATTGTAATATTTCTAATGCTTGATTTTTATACTCAATCATTTTTTGAGTAGCGTATTCAATACCGCCATTTTTAATAACAAAATCAATTACTTCAGCCACCTTCTCCGGATTGTTATTGTTGTTTTTTACTATATTAATTATATGCCTTTTGGTTAAATATGAAGCTTTGTTTAGAGCATATATATAAGCGGTAAGGTCATTTTCTTTTCTTTGATATCGTTGCCAGTTGGTTTACCTACCTCTTCATTTCCATAATCAAATAAATCATCCTTTAACTGAAAAGCAATTCCGGTAAGCTCACCGAATTTATGCATTCGATTTACTGTTTCATTATCTGCCTTAACAGAACTTGCACCACAGGCACAGCAAGAAGCAATGAGTGACGCTGTTTTCTGCCGTATAATATCAAAGTATATCGCCTCACTGATATCCAATCTGCGTGCTTTTTCTATTTGCAACAACTCGCCCTCACTCATTTCACGAACAGCGTTGGATACAATTTTCAATAATTCAAACTCCTCATACTTTACGGCTAATAACAAACCTCTTGACAAGAGGTAATCACCTATCAAAACGGCAATTTTATTTTTCCACAAGGCATTTACTGAAAAAAAGCCCCTACGTATATTTGAATCATCCACCACATCATCATGTACCAAAGTTGCTGTGTGAAGCAACTCAATTAGTGAAGCTGCCCTATAGGTAGATTCGGTGATAGAACCACAAACATTGGCACTTAAAAAAACAAACATCGGACGAAGCTGTTTCCCTTTACGCTTTACGATATATCCGGTAATTTTATCCAATAAGGGTACAGTACTTTTCATAGAATCTTTGAACTTTTGTTCAAAGGACTCCATTTCTTTAAGGACCGGCTTCTGAATTTCTGTTATCGAGAGCATTGTGCTCTCAAAAGTACACAAATATTATTTCTTTTTATAAGGAGTATACTGAGCATTTACTTTTACCAATATACTTTCAGCTATCTTCTCTGTAACCAATTTTGGGACATCTATTTTGTGATCTGCCAACTTTACATTAAAGTTTGATAAAATAGTGAGCTCTTCACCTTTTACTGTAACTGTACCCTCAATGGTTCTTAGCTGTTCTACTCCGTGCATCTTTAACATTCCGGTACAAGTAACTTTATAAGTTCCTTCCTTTGTATAATCAACATCCTCATTAATTTTACCCTTAAAAGTAGCATATGGATATTTAGGTGTTTCCATATAATTTTCATTGAAATGCTCTTGCATTAAGGATTTCGGGAAAACAAACGCATTGTTCGGGATTTTAAAGACAATGGTATCAGTTGTAGAATTTAAAAAAGAGGAACAAGCATTATTTGTTGCATCAATGTCTTCAATAGGTGTTGTTGAAAAAAAGCTTACCACCACACCTTTGTCTTTCGATTTGTATATTTGAGCATTTACCGAAACTGCAATAGAAAACAGCAAACCAAAAGTTAGAATATGTTTCATAAGATATATTTTTTCAGAAAAGAAGTTAACAACAATAATACCAAAGATAGGGTTTTAAAACCAAAGTGTCAAAGACGCAGTGGTTTAGTTTTTAATAAACGTGTGCCTACTTTGCTCTTGATTTACAATTAAATCGAGATAATACATACCTGGACTTAAACTAACAATATCAATTGATTTTGAACTTTCCCCTAAAATGCCTTTGAAATCATAAACAAGTACTTTTTGGTTCAAATTATTAAAGATCGCAATCGAAACCGATGATGCGTTTAATAATTGTAAGCTTACATTTAAAACATTACTTGCTGGATTTGGGAAAACAAGTACATTTTGAAAATTTGAAATTGACTTTAACCCTGTCCAGTTAATTGTATTAGAAAAATATTCACAGGTATTGTAATAGGTTACTTTTACAATATAGTTACCTGCTTGCTGGGGTGTATAAAACTGAGTTGTTGCACCATTTATTAGCACCCCATTCAAATACCATTGATAAGATCTAGCAGGCGTACTCTGCAAGTTATTATTACTAAAGGAAATAGTAGGGTTCAAAATATTGCATACTTGATTGTGAATTATACGTGGAGAAAGATTCAATGAATCATTAAATGTATCCCAAGAAATGCAATCGTTCTTTAAATAATAATTCAACCACATAGCTATAAAATCAGATGAAGCGCTTTGTTGCTGACTCCTAGTAATTGTTGGATTAGGCACACAAGTTCCTTCACCAAAAGAACAGTTAAAATTATTGTTTGCAAAATAACAATGCCCAGCACCCTTTATTTCTACATAGAATTTACAAGCAGTTGCAAGCGAGTCGTACATTTTTTGCTGATTGCTTAAAGGTGGCGCAACACAATCATTACTTCCCGATATTACGAGTGCTGGAATATTAATATTTTGGGCAGCTGTAACAGAAGAAGGATTTGTAACAGCAGCCGCAAATGTTACAATTGTGGTAATATTATTATTGTTTTCAGCTGCTAAAAAAGCACTGCCACCGCCCATAGAATGACCCATTACCGCAGATGTGCTAGCAATATGATTGTAAAATAATGACTGTTGATTATTGGCCCCTTCTGTTTTCATTTTTGCAATGACAAAAGATAAATCCCTCCCAAATTCTAAATGATTTGGAGACAAACCTCCTTCTGTTGTTGGGAAAGCTACTATATAGCCTTGTGCTACTAAATCCTGCCAAATATTATCGTAAGCACTCCAAGCCATAACAAAACCATGCCCAAATACAATAACAGGAAACATCCCTGCATCAATAGCGGCATTGTTACCACCTATGGCTGAAGGGTAATATATTTCGGTTTGTATGGAGCGATTATTTCTTGCAGCATCCTGAAAAGCAACTTGAATGTGCCCAATACCAGGTTGAGCTTTTAAACTAGTTGCATAAAAATTGATTAGTGTAAATTGAGCAAATAGGCTAAGTAGTATGTATTTCTTCATAAAATTATTGTTTCAATATATCTTCATAATATTCGTAAGCATCTACAATATCTAAATATGCACCATCAAAACCGGCATTTAAAATCTTATCCATATAAGCAGAGGAACTTCCATAAATAATATTTTTCCATTCGCTGCGCCAATATTCTACTTTGTAATTTCCCTTCCAATCGCGATTTTGATTTCGCAACCAATTAGGGGCAGCAGGTTTGATTGGTCCGTTTTTAATTGCCCATTTTTGACTCCAATAATATCGATAGTTTTCGGCTTCGCCAATACTTATATAACACAATACCAAACGTTTATTCCCATTCGTCTTTCTCTGTAGTTGAAGTATGTCTGTTTCTGTTAACTCTTCATCCTGAACAAATAAATCTAACAAAAGAATATCATAATTGGATGTTTTTAACGCTTCAATGAACTCGCTTTTAGAATTGTACTTTTCTGGATTAATAAGATATAAAAAGTTTTTTGCATTACTCAAACTCACAATGCTATCTTCATTTTTGTTGAAGATGGTGCTTGGAAATATTGTCATATTTCTGTCGGGTGCCGCAAACGATACGAATCCATTTGCACTATTTTTTTGATAAGAATCATTCACTTTATCTAAATCTTTACAATAATCAGTAACCATAACCACTTTTCCATTCTTTGAATATATATCCAAAAACGATTTTATACTAGCGGTTTCTGTCGCATTGGAAAGTGCGTTGTCTTTTTCTAGTCCATAGTACAAATCTTCCCTCCCTATTCCATCTATTGCATTCAAGTAGTTAAAAGATATAGTATTGTCTGGCTTTTTTGAAGTAGTAATTAAATCCTGTCCATTTTGAGGAACAATATAAAAAGTAGATTTTTTATTTTTTGCGTACGAAGATATTTCTTGTACAAATATTCTCATTTCTTGGCGAAAATCTATACCTTTTAGTTCTGCTTTCTTTTTACAAGAACAACATATCGTAAGTATAACGATAAAAAGTGGAAATTTATTCACGGGAAAAATTTACAATTACCAACTACCACCCGAACCACCACCGCCAAAACTACCGCCACCAAAACCACCAAAGCCACCCGAAGAGCCTCCACCAAAACTACCACCACCACCACCAAAGCCTCTACCACCCGATAACATAGAGCCTAATAAAAACCCTGTACCCATACTCATTCCACCATTACCACCTCTTCCACCACCACGCATAATATTTATAATAATGAAGGCAAGTATCACAAACAATATCAAACCTAATTTAAATTTGTTAGTTCCTTTCCCTTTATGTTTCGCACTATAAGAATCTGAATTGTATTCGCCTTTTGCTAATGCCATTAACACATCGGTGCCCTTATCTAAACCTATATATCCTTCTCCGTTCTTAAAAGAAGGGTACATTTCATCTTCACGAATTCGCTTTGTAGTAATATCAGGAATAGCACCTTCTAAACCTCGCCCAATAACTATTTCCAAATATCTCTGACCTTCCCCACCCGTTGGTTTTACTAAAATCACAATTCCATTATCTTCCTCTTTTTGACCTACGCCCCATTGTTTACCAATTTCTGTTGCATAAGCCCAAGGCTCCATTCCTGAAATATCATCAACAATAACAATAACTATTTGATTGGATGTTTCATTTGCAAAAGCTTGTAATTTTTGTTCTAAACGAGCTACCTCATCGGAAGATAAAAAGTCGGAAGAAGACAAATTATTTACTAGGCGTGGAGGGCTAGGTCGGCCGGGAACACCTTTCGACTGTGCAAAAACAAAGGATGAAAGAAGCAAGAATAAGAAAGAAACGTATTTTGTTAACATCATTTATTCATTAAATATTATTTGCCAAAACTAACCTCGTTGTTTAGTTCATTGGTATCGTTTGATTGTAATGGGAAATGTGACTTCAATTTTTCTCCTGCCATTTCAATTCCTTTACAAAGTCCTTCAGTAAATTCTTGTTTTTTAAAATGTGATAACATCACTTCTTTAATATTGTCCCAGAAATCCACCGGTACTTTTTCATTGATTCCTTTATCCCCGAGTATTGCAAACTTATGGTCGGTAACAGCTAAATAAAATAATACTCCATTGCGCAATTCTGTTTTATCCATTTTTAATTGATGAAACATATTGGCGGCTTTGTCCAATACATCTTCTTTGCATTTATCATCAATGTGAACAAGCACTTCACCAGAAGTATTCAATTCTGCAGCAGTAATTGCTTGTTTAATAGAATCCTGTTGTTCGATTGTAAAAAATTTTTTAGCGCTCATTATTTAGTTCAAGGAGAGTTAGAATAAAATATGAGATAGCTTATTGAGTTTCAATAAGGCTATCTCATACCTATTATAAATTATTTCAACCAAATTAAAATTTAACTTCAGGAGCCTTTTCCGAACCCTCTGCGGCTTTAAACGATTCTTTTTGAGGGAATCGGGTTTTACTCAAAAGCATTTCATTCAAAAAGCCGGTGATATGATTGTTATAAAGAGCCACTTTCTCATTATACTCATCACGAGAATAATTTATTCTATTTTCAGTTCCTTCTAATTGAGTTTGCAATTCCTGAAAATTCTCAGTTGAACGAATTTGAGGATACGCTTCAAACGCTAAATTAATGGCTGTGTTGATTTTCTTTCCCATAATCTCCATATCTTCTGGAGTCTTAGCATTTACGATACCCGCACGTGCTTGAGTTACAGCAGTTAAAATCCCTTTTTCATTTTCAGCAGCACCTTTAACAGTTGCTACTAATTGTGGAATCAAATCCGCGCGTCTCTGGTAACTGGATTGTACATTACCCCAAGCTTTGTCTACATCCTTTTGATAACTATTTGCAGTATTAAAATTACTTCGATACATCATAAAGATGATAAATACCAAGAAAAGTATACTACCTACGACTATTAAACCTTTTTTCATTGTTTATGTTTTAAATATGTATTGCAAAATTACACTATCTATTTGGATAGACTCAAACAAACGCTGTAATATATTGGTTAATTAATGTTAATACAACTTTTAACCGCAATTAAAAATTCGCCCGGTTTTCTTGTTCCAATGATGTATTTTAAACCATCACGATCCATTAATTCTACCGCTTCTTCGCCTGAAGTATAAAATTTTATGCGTCCCTTTTTGTGAAGGTTATAAACAGAAACGTGTCTAAAACGAGGATCATAAACTATTTGATGGGCATCCACTATACTACTTAGTTCAATTTTCACTTTGCGAGAAGTCCATAAACCGTCTAAAATAATGCTCTTTTCGGTAATTTGGGTTTTAATATGAAGTACAAATACCAAGCCTGCCGAAAGCAGTAATACAATAATGCCCAATAAAAAGAACATTGCCCCCGATTCGGGAATATCCTGAACAGGATAGGAGCCTATGTGAATACCGGACACATCAACAGGTTTGGGGTTTTGTGACCAGTAGTATGCGATAAAGCAAAATAAAGCCAATATAATCCTACGTAAAAGTGATGATTTATTGTAACCGAGATATTGCTTCTCCTCAAATAAAATTCTGTCCGAATTGTAATCCATATCTTTATTTCACAACAAAACTAAGTTAATTTTTTCATAAATAAACATATTTAAAGAATGGTTTAGCTCCTTAAAAATGTTTCAACCAATTTGCTTGCTTCTATAAAAGCAAGTTCCATTGAATCGTTTATTAATACGGCATCAAACTGTGTTGCATATTCCATCTCCTTTTCAGCTTTCCCTATTCTTCTTGCAATACTTTCAGGAGTTTCTGTATCGCGCTTTTTAAGTCGGTCTTCAAGGTGTTTTATAGAAGGAGCTTTCACAAATACAGCCAAAGCTTTGGCCCCAAACTGTTTTTTTAAGTTTAAGCCACCTACCACATCAACATCAAAAATAACGTGATGCCCCCTATCCCAAATTCTTTTTATTTCACTTCTTAGCGTGCCATAAAAGTGATTTTCATATACCTCTTCCCATTCAACAAATTCATCTTTTTCAATGCGCTTTTTAAATTCGGGAACACCAATAAAATAATAGTCTACTCCATCCACTTCACCTTTCCTGAGTTCTCTGCTACAAGCAGACACAGAGAATTCAATGGTTGAAAATTTTGAAACCAAATGTTGCACAATAGTTGTTTTTCCTGCGCCCGAAGGAGCTGAAAAAATAATTAGTTTACCGTCCATATTACATTCTTTACTCCTTATAAAACATTAAGCAATTGTTCCTTTACTTTTTCCAACTCATCTTTCATTTCAACAACCAATTTCTGTATTTCTGCATCGTTTGCCTTTGAGCCAATTGTATTTATTTCGCGACCAATTTCTTGTGTAATAAACCCAAGTTTTCTGCCGGAAGAATCCTCTTCCATTGTTTTAATAAAATAGTCACAATGCGTTTTTAATCGCACTTTTTCTTCTGTAATATCTATTTTTTCAATGTAATAGATCAACTCTTGTTCAAAACGATTATTGTCTACCTTATCGTTTCCGATTACTTCATTTATATTATTTTTTATTCTATCGCGAATATGCTGCACACGCAATCCATCCATTTTTTGGATAGCAGAAAGGTTCAAGGCTATTTTATTTATCCTGTTAGAAAGTTCGTTGGCTAATACTTTACCCTCATCTGCCCTAAAAATATTAAGATCTATGAGTGCCTTTTCTACTGTATTGTACAAGGTTAACCAATCTTCTTCATTGAGTTCGTGTTTCTCGTGTTTCCAAACCTCCGGCATTTTTGAAACAATCTCAATATAATTATTATCAGCAACATTTAACTCACTTGCCAATGACATTAATTCTTTGTAATAATTTTTAGCCAGCTCCTTATTAATGGAGATTGACTTTTGCTCCAAATTACTCTCAAACAATACAAATACATCTATTTTTCCTCTCTCAAGTAAACGCTGTGCTAAAGTACGGATGTCGTTCTCCTTTTCTTTAAATACTGAAGGCATCCTTATACCTAAGTCAAGTTGCTTTGAATTTAAAGACCGTACCTCTACTGAAATCTTTTTGCCTTCATTTTCGGAAAAAGATTTTCCGAAACCCGTCATTGATTTTACCATACTATTTTTTCACAAAAGTAACTATAAGAAAACAAAAAAGGGAAAAGCGATAGCCTTTCCCTTTTTCAAGAATAAAGTTATATTACCTAACTAGCGTAACGTGACCAACAAACTCACTTTCTTGAGTGCTGGTAACATTGTCTTTATTGTTATGAGTTACCTTAATTTTGTATACATACACATCTTGTTGCGATATGTCTGAGCCATTATTTCCGGTTCCATCCCAGCCTTTATTCAAATCGCTTGACCTGAAAATTAAATCTCCCCAACGGTTAAATATTGACATTTCAAAAGCTAAAATAAATTGCCCCTTTGGCATAAAAACATCATTAATTCCATCGGCATTTGGTGTAAAGGCATTAGAAATAAATAACGTATACTCAGGACCAACTACCAAACAATGTGTAACATCATTTGTACAACCTTCAACTGAAATAGCCGTTAATTTAACACAATACATACCTGTATCAGTATATGCGTGGCGAGGGTTTATATCAACTGTATTTACAGAATCATTTTTATCACCAAAATCCCATATATAACTTGCGGCACCAACAGACTCATTAAAGAATGTTATTACCGGATTTAAAACGGTTGTAGTTGTTGGTGTAAAACCAAACTCTGCTACCGGATTAGAATATACAGTAATCATTGCTGTAGTTGTAGTAGAAGACAGGCAACCTAAATCTGAAATAGTACCCAAGGTTACATTATAAACTCCTGGTGAAGAATAGCAGTGAGAGGGGTTTTGAGCAGTACTTAATGCTGAGCCATCACCAAAATTCCAAGTCCAACCTACAATGCTTCCAGTAGCAATAGTAGAAGCGTCTGTAAAATTAACACACAAAGGCTCACAACCATTTGCTATGTTAGAACTCATTGCAACAACGGCTAATGGATTAACAGTTATTGTAACGAAATCCACTACTATAGGAGTTCCGCAATTATCGCTTGCTGTTACGTAATATGTAGTAGTTGTTGTAGGAGTAACATTTATTGATTGAAAATTACTTGTTCCACCTGCCCAAGTCCAGCTATATGAATAAGGTCCACCATTTCCACCGGTTGCAACCGCATTTATTGTTGCGGAAAATCCTGGACAAATAGAATCGTCTTTTGAAGCAATAACTGAAAGTGCTGGATTTACAGTTACTGTTACATTCTGAGGAGCCGATACACAATTGTTAGCATCTGTTACAGTTACTGTATACACAGTAGTAACAAGAGGAGAAACTGTTGGTCCAAGAGGAGTCCAATTATATGTGTATGGAGGTGTACCTCCTGCTCCGTTGGCTGTTAATGTAACAGATTGGCCAACACAAATTGTAGTACCTGCTTGTGGCGTTACAGTAAGTAAAGATGGTTCGCTTATGCTTAAGGTTGTAGTAGAAGTACAACCTATTATATCAGTAACCAATACCGAGTAGTTACCGGCACATAAATTAGTAAGCGTTGCTGCATTTCCTACGTTTGGTGTCCAAGTATATGTAAATGGAGCTGTTCCACCGACTGTCGTTATAGTAGCTTGTCCATCGCAATTACCAAAACAAGTTGCATTTGCGAAAGATTGCACCGAAGCTGTAACACCCGGATTTAAACCAACTACAATGGTTGCACTTACAGCGCAATTATTTGCATCCGTAACGGTAACGGTGTGATTTCCTGCACCGAGGTTTGTGGCCGTTTGTGTTGTTTGTCCACTTGGCTGCCACATGAATGTATACCCGGGAGTTCCTCCTGAAATATTCGTTACCGAAGCTGTTCCATCGGGTAATCCACAATTAGAATTTACGGATGTGGTTTGAATTGCCAAAACAGGAGGTTCGGTGATCGTGAAGTTAGAAGATATAATACAACCAACTAAATCGGTAACTGTGCAAGAGTAATTACCGGCACACACATTCGAAATAGATGAGTTTGTAGAACCATTACTCCATAAGTATGAATATGGGGGAAGACCGCCATTTACAACAACACTTGCTTGTCCAATACAAACAGCATTGCACAATAAATTTGTTTGTGAATTTTGTATTGTCAATTGAGCTGGTTCAGAAACAGCTACTGTTTGAGTAACAAAACATCCATTCGCATCAGTTACCACACAAGTATAATTCCCTGCAGGTAAATTGTTAACGGTTGCGGTATTACCAACGTTAGGGGTCCACAAGTAAGTATAAGGTGCTGTTCCACCTGTAACATTTGAAATAGTAATTGAACCATCATTTGCTCCAAAACAAGTTACATCAACAATAGATGAACTGGCGGTCATAGCAGGAGGTTCGGTAATTGTAATGCTAGAAGTAGCGGTACAACCGTGTGTATCCATAATGTTACAAACATAGGTACCTGCGGTCATACCTGTTTGTGTAGGCATTGGGCTACCATTATACACCCAAGTATATATATAACCCGGAGTGCCACCAACTGCATTTGCTGTTGCACCTGCAGTATCGCCATTACACAAAATAGTACTCGTTTGTGTAATATTACACACCAATAAAGGTGGTTCGGTAATAATTATCGTATCGCAGCTACCTTGATTATTAACATCTGTACAAATTACAGAATATGTTCCGGGACAAAGATTGCTGATTGCAGCAGTGTTTGCTCCATTGTTCCATTGGTATGTATAAGGGGGTGTTCCTGCATTTGGTGTGGCCAAAGCAGTGCCATCACAAGCACCAAAACAAGTAACATCTGTTGAAGTAATGTTTACACCTGCCGGTACAATTGGTTGAATATTATCTACCAATAAAGTATGGTAATTACCATTACAACCAGCAATATAATAAGGGCTTATAGTAACATAGCACCAATTTCCAGTAGCTGTAAAGGTGGCTGTTACTGTTTGCCAAAAATTCCCAACGATTTGACCCGATTGCCATAAAACTTGTTGAGCTCCACAAAGTGCATTCCCTCCCTTTATCTCACAAGTAGCAAAGCAGCCATTGGTATAACCCGGATAATCACCTTCCGCAACATCAAATGTAAGATTGTACGTTACACCAGCAGTCATACAAGTATTTAGCTGCTGGGTAGCGCCTTCATTATATCCTGCGTTACAAAGCATACCTATATAATGCAATCCATCAGAAGCAGGAAGTACACAACCCCAATTTCCGGGTTGTTCATCCGGACTACCATAACATTGGCTCCAAGGTGCAGGAACTATATGCGGTTGGGGTTGACCCCCATTTAGTTCGAAACTTAAATTTTGAAGTGTAAGTGGGTTTCCACCACCATTACCACCACATTGGGCGTATATGTTTAACGACAGTATTGACAATACGAGAATAGAGAATATTTTTTTCATATTACAATGAATTTAATTTGCAGTAAATATATGATTTTTTGCGACAAAGTGGTGTTTTTAGACTATTAAATATTGATATAAAACCTAATTTGTTCCACTTTATTTATCTTGCGGTATGTAAAAAGAAGAAAATGAATAGGATTAATTTAAATCGCCCTAAAGGCTGAGGACTTGATCCAACCCTCATTTGTATTTAACAGTTTAATACGAGAATAATTACCATTTTCTTCCAATATGGTAAAGGTTGAACCCAAATGTATCTCAAACAAATTTGTTGACTTTTCATCGGGGGCACTTTTCACTTGTATCGATTCAATAAACAATACCCCTGTGTTGGATGTTTGCTGAATAGAATAATTTTTATTGGCAAAGAATAAGGATGAAACAGCTACGAGAAAAAACACTATGGATATGACAAAAAGCATTTGTTTTTGCCCTCTTGTTTTAACCCACATATAGAGAGCAAATAAAGAACAACAAACAAAGAACGAAACAATCGATTGAATTGCCCATTTGTCGGCACTTTTGGTAAGTGTAAATGTATTTACCCACTTAGATAAAGCGAACTCGTCAGGTTGTTCTATTTTATCTTTTATACGAAGGTTGGCAATTTTCAAATTCACAAGTATATCTTCATCAAAAGGAGCTATTTTTTTTGCCTTCTCATAATACAATATAGCGGCTGCAATACTGTCTGATTTATAATATGCATTTGCCAAATTAAAGTACAAATCCGAAGACTCATAACCTGAATTAATAATGGCATTATACGATACTATTGCCTTATCATAATGATTGCCTTTGTATAAATTATTTGCCTTGTCAAACTCCGCTTCATTATTTTCATTCGCATATAAAATTGCAGACTGAAAGAGCAAAACAAATATGTAAAACATTTTTTTCATCCTACTACTTTTTATGAACGAAGAGTTTCCTCTATTTCACTTATAATATGTATTGATTTATCGTAATCTGATTTCATTCCCATCACTTCTTTAACAGGTGAATATCGGGCAAATTCGCACGTTGAAAGTATTTCGTGCAATTGTTTCAAAGTATCTTCATTTGCTCCATTTTTTCGGAGATTATCTATTATTATATCCTTGGAAAGTTCCATACCATTAATGTTAAGCTTGTCGCTTAAATATCCGTACAGCGCTTTATACAGCTCCTCATAAAATGGATCGTATACATTTTTCGACAAATATGAATTTGCCATTTGCAGTCGTTTTTGAGCCAATTTTGTGGCCTTTTTACTTCTCATTAAAACAAAATCTTTGTTCTCCTTTTCAAACCTCTTCTTTAACAAAAGAAATACTACCAATCCTATTAACGGCAAAATCAACAAAAAATAAAACAAATAAGAATCGAAAAAAAAGTGCCCTTTCCTTTCTAATTCTGTCTTCGATTTTATGAAACGAATGTCAGAGCCCAACATTTTTACATCTTCTTTACTAATACTGCTATTATTAGTTACAGTTGCCTTTTCACCTTCTCCCTGTTCAACCTCAATAGGTATTTCAGCACTCTTTAGGATAATATATTCTTTTTTTTGAGGATCAAAATAACTAAAATGAAGCGCAGGAATTTCTAAATTCCCCGCAACTCTTGGTATGAGTAAATAATCGTATGTGCGACTCCCTGAAATTCCGGTATTGCTAACTGATATTTTATCGTTCATTTTGGGATCAAAAGATTCGAATTCTTTGGGTAAGTCAAGTTTAATGGGCTCTATAAATTTTATATTGCCCTTGCCTGATAGTGTGAGCAAATAATTTACGCCATCATTCGTTTTAAGTTTGTTCTTGTTCACTTTTGTTTCAATCGAAAACTCTCCAACTGCCCCACTAAACCCATCCGGTTTTCCCACTTCCGGTAATGGCATAACCTCAATCTGCAATGTTCTACTTTTTATAGAAACTTTAGAATCGCGGTATCCTCCACCAAAAAATTGATCGAAAAAATTATTTGATTTAACAGACATTCTAATTACACAATCCATTTCCATAGCATCAATATTCAATGTTCCCGAATGTTGCGGAATCAAAATTGTTTTCTTTATTTCTGCAACCTGGTATTGAATGCCATCTATTACTTCAGGATGCAATGTAGCTTGTTTATTGGGAGAGAAAACATCCTCACTCCAAAAGCCATTAAATACAGGAGCTTTTGTTAAACCATTGTCAACAATAGATACCCTTGTATAAACCTTATACGTTACCACCAATTGTTCGCCAACATATACTTTCGACTTATCCACTGAAGCTTTTATGAATAAATTATTCCCTAGTTCTTCAGTACCGGATTTTTGCTGCTGCGATTGCCTTTGTTGATTTCCGCTATTTTGTTGTTGTTGATTATTATTTCCTCCTTTTAATACATTAATGGTTAAGGATTTCGATTCTGTTTTTTTTCCGTTAACAGTTATAGAAGCAGGGATAATAGTATATGTTCCTTCTTTGCGGGGAGCCAATATGAAAGAGTATGAAACAGACTGTGACATTGCCCCATTTATAATTTGCATACTGGTAGACTGATTGGGACCAGAATACACATCAAAATCATTAAAAGAAGGGTGGCGAAAACCGTTTCCGGATGTATTTAAGGAATAGGTAATTTGAAATTGTTCGCCAACTGCTAGCTTGGTTTTACTTGCCGAAACAGTAAGTTCTTGAGCAAATACCGAATTAAAAATTACAAGCAATATAAATGATAGCAATAAAGACAAGAGAATAAATCTTTTCTTCATTTTTACCGAATAATATAGTGTGCTTTCTATCATTTAAATTTCAAAAATAATTTTACCAGTCCTTTTCAATATTTATATTCTCCTCTTTCCCAGCCCTCTTTTTCAGCTTTTCCTGAACATTTTTTTCTTGGTTATTTAATGCTTCAAGCAGTCGCATTGCCTCTTCCTTTGTCATTTTATTCTTAGCTTGTGAGTCTTTTTTTTGTTCTTCTTTCTTATCCTCTCCATCTTTGTTTTTATCGTCTTCCTTATCCTTTTTCTTGTCTTTGTTATCTTTCTCGTCTTTATCCTTTTGATCTTTTTCCTTATCGTCCTTTTTGTCTTTTTTATCCTTATCCTTATTTTGTTGCTGCTGTTGTTGCTGAAGTTTTTTCTGTGCATAAGCCAAGTTGTATTTTGTAGCTGCATCCTTAGGGGAATTCTTTAATGCATTACAATAAGCTTGTACACTCTCTTCGTACTTTTTAGATTGTAACAGCGAATTACCTAAATTATGGTAAGCATCTGCTAACTTTTTTTTATCCTTCGTTTGTTGTGTAATTTGCTTAAATTGATTGGCTGATTCATCAAACTTCTTTTGTTTGTATAGTGCATCTGCAATATTAAAAGCAGCCTCTTGTGAAGCATTATTTTTTTGTTGCGATTCACGGTATAATTTCTCGGCATCTTTGTATTTTCCCCTATTGTACAACTCATTCCCTTTGCGTATGTATTTCTTATCCTCCTGCGATTTTACAGGAAATACAAAGGCAAATAACAATACACTCAGAAAAAAATATTTATACATAATTTTCACCAAACAAATTCAATTTATTCCAAAACTTACTTTTTCGATTATTCAACAATAATTCTATTAATAAAAACAAAATTGCTGCTGCAATAAAATATTGAAACCTATCCTCATAGTCGCTGTACACCTTATTACCAAATTCTGTTTTTTGCATATTGTTTATTTTGTCGAATATAATATTCAATGCATCCTGAGAATTACTTGCCTGGACATACACTCCTTTAGCAGCAGAAGCAACATCTTGTAGCAAGGATTCATTGATTTTTGTTATTATAGTATTGCTCTCTTTATCTTTTCTATATCCATTTAATTTACCATTTACAAACAAAGGAATTGGTGCACCTTTTTCAGAACCCATACCAATTGTATGAACGGTGATTTTTTTCTCTGCAGCAAATTCAGCCATTTTTATTGCATCGTCCTCGTGGTTCTCCCCATCTGTTATTACAATTATCGACTTTGCCGTTTTACTATTTTTATCAAAAGAATTCATTGACAATTCTATTGCGGAACCTATAGCTGTTCCCTGAGTAGGAATAATGTCTGTATCAATTGAATTTAAAAACAATTTCGCAGCAGCATAATCGGATGTTACAGGCAATTGAACATAAGCCTGCCCCGCAAAAACCACAATTCCAATTCTGTCATCTTTCAAATTATCCACAAGCTTTGATATGGCTTGCTTCGCTTTTTCTAATCGATTGGGATATAAATCCTCAGCCTTCATACTGTTCGACACATCCAAAGCAATGATAATATCAACTCCCTCTCTTTTTATTTCCTCCAACTTCGAGCCTATTTGAGGATTGGCAATTCCAATTGTTAAAAAAAGAATTGCAAAACACATTAACACCATTTTTATCAGTGGTTTACTTTTTGAGTCATCAGGAATAATGGATGAAATTAAATTGGCATCTAAAAAACCAAACAAGGCTCTTTTCTTCCATCTTCTAACTAATACATATACAATTATCAGCAGCGGAATAGCTAAAAGACCGTACAAATAATCTATATTTTCAAATCTAAACATTATGTCAAACTCTTAAAAAGTGTATTTTTCAATGCTAACTCCAATAGCAAACAAAAAGCTGCAGCAATAGCCAATGGCAAAAACAATTCTGATTTTTTGCTGTATTGCTTTTCCTCAATAATCGATTTTTCCAATTTGTCAATTTCAAGATATATATCCTTCAAATTTTCATTATTAGTTGCTCTAAAATATTTACCCTGAGTAATATCAGCTATCTTTTTCATAATATTCTCATCTATATCACATTTAATGTAATCAAAAGCATACTGACCATTAGGATAAATCCCAACAGGCGAATAAGCCATTCCTTTTGTGCCAACTCCTATTGTATACACACGTATTCCAAAAGGTTTCGCTACATCGGCTGCCAGTTCAGGTGCAATTGAACCGGCATTGTTTACGCCATCGGTAAGCAAAATAACCACCTTGCTTTTTGCTTTACTGTCTTTTAATCTATTCACTGCAGTTGCTAATCCTAAGCCTATTGCTGTACCATCATTTACCATTCCTGTTTTTATTGAAACAAACAAGTTTTTTAGTACTGCGTGATCGGTAGTAAGCGGACATTGTGTAAAACTCTCTCCACTGAAAATAACTAAACCTATTCTATCATTGGGTCTGCTATCAATAAAATTCATAGCCAACTCTTTTGATGCATCCAAACGATTCGGTTTAAAATCACGTGCAAGCATACTTGCCGAAATATCTTGAGCAATAACAATATCAATACCTTCAGTTGTAATATCCTGCCAACTTTTTTTCGATTGTGGCCTGGCCATTGCAACTATCAAAAATGATAGTGCCAATAAACGCAATACAAAAACAATATGTCTAAAATGTACTTTCAATGGAGTCTTTGTAGTTTGAAAATTTACTATCGATGAAATTTTTACAGAAGGATTCAGCTTATTATTTCGAAAAATATACCATACAATGAGCAATGGAATTATAATAAATCCATAAAAAAAGTGTGGGTGAGCAAATGTTATATCCTGCATTGTCATAGCTTACCGTCTTTCTCTTTATCTGTATTTAAAATCAAAATTGTTCCATTAATAAAATCAAATGCATTTTGAATACTCATTTCATTTTCATTACCAAGTGGATTTTCCTTTGCAAACTTTACCATATCTGAAAGTGTAAGCAATTGTCTCAATTTTCTTTTCAGTTCTTCATCCAACGGAACACTTCTAAAATTTTGTAATGTTTCATACGTAGTTTGTTCCGGTGCATTTATTCCAAAACGCTTCTCAATGTATATACGAACAGTATCTGATAAGCGGATATGGAATAATTTATATTTCCCCTCTTGCCACAATTTTTCATCACGCAATTTCTGCAACTCTTCCAGTGCAATTATATGTGCAGGAATTATTTCTTCCACTTTCTCTTCCACTACAAGCGGTTTTTTCTTCCTGTTTTTTATAATGTAGTAAAGTATGATAGACAGTATAATTAATAAAATAGCCCCGATTATTATTTTGTCCAATATCTCGCTAATAGACCAAGGTGAGTCATACGGCTGCTTGATATCTTTTATTACTTTATTTGTATCAACAGCAAGGGTTAATACCGACAATAACAATGCGTCTGTTAGTATAGTATCATTGTTCACAACAACGGGCAAAGGTGGAATAACATAATAACCTGAATCAAAAGATGTGATAGTATAGGAACGCGATAATATAACACTCTTTTTGTCGGGTAAATAAGTAGTATCTATTTTAGATGTCGCCAATACTTCAATGTGATTAACCAATGTATCTTTAAAAACGGGAAAACTAATTTTATCACCTTTAGTGCCTTTTGCTTCTATGGTTAGTTTTTGTTGATCACCAATGGTTACAATGGCAGTATCTAGCTGTACCCTTATCACCGCATTTTGAGCACTAACAAATGAGATTCCACTCAAAAAACAAATGAGATGAACTAAATTTTTAGCATACCTAAAAGTACCTTTCTCCATTATTTTTCCCTCCTTTTAAATAAACTAATCAATGGTTTGGTATAAGGCTCACCTGTATTGATAGTGGCAAAATCTATTCCGTTCTTATTAAATATGTTTGCTAATTGTTGTGCTTTTATTGTTGCCTCAATCCGATAATTTTTTCTTACCTCTGAATCACTAGTATCAATCCATTTTACAACACCACTTTCAGCATCAATAAACTTAACCAAGCCTATAGAAGGAATATCCAACTCCCTTTTGTCAACTATTTTGAGTGCCACCAAATCGTGTTTACGATTAGTAATTTTTAGCGCATCTTCAAAAGAAAATGCACCCATTGTTTTATTTTCAATAAAATCAGAAATCAAAAATACAGTGCTTCTTTTTTTTATGATATTGGTAAAATATTGTAAAGCCAACTTGATGTTTGTTTTTCTACTTTCGGCCTTAAAATCAATCAACTCTCTTATAATGCGTAAAATATGGCCACGTCCTTTTTTAGGAGGAATAAATTTTTCTATTTTATCGCTAAAAAACAACACACCTATTTTATCATTGTTCTGAATAGCCGAAAAAGCAAGTGTAGCACACAGCTCTGTAATTAAATCCTGTTTTAATTGTTGTTTGGTTCCAAATTCCCCTGAAGCACTTACGTCCACCATCAACATCACGGTCATTTCTCTTTCCTCTTCAAATACCTTTACGTAGGGGTGGTTAAACCTGGCAGTAACATTCCAATCAATTGCACGTATATCATCTCCTGCTTGGTACTCTCGCACTTCTGAGAAAGCCATTCCTCTCCCTTTAAAAGCACTGTGATATTCCCCTGCAAAAATCTGATTAGACAGACCGCGGGATTTTATCTCAACCTTCCTTACTTTTTTTAACAGTTCAACTGTTTCCATAAACAAAAGGACAGTTAAGATTAAGGTACTTCAACGGTATTTAAAATTTCGCTGATGATATCTTCGGGCTTAATATTTTCAGCTTCTGCTTCGTATGTCAATCCTATTCTGTGTCGCATCACATCAGTACATATTGCACGTACATCTTCAGGAATTACGTAACCCCTTCTTTTTATAAAAGCATACGCTTTGGAAGCAAGCGCCAAATTTATACTCGCCCTTGGAGAACCGCCAAAGCTAATCATATCAGCAAATTTACCCAATCCATATTCTTTCGGAAAGCGTGAGGCAAAAACAATATCAACAATGTATTGCTCTATTTTCTCATCCATATAAACTTCTTTAACTAAGGCTCTTGCCTTAATAATATCTTCTGTTTTAAGGACACAGTTTGAAACACTTTGTGATTTGGAAATATTTTGACGAATAATTTTCTTCTCTTCTTCTTTGCTTGGATAACCTATTACAACTTTCAGCATGAACCTGTCCACTTGTGCCTCAGGTAAAGGGTATGTACCTTCTTGTTCAATTGGGTTTTGTGTAGCCAATACTAAAAAAGGTTCTGGCAACTTAAATGTTTCATTGCCAATGGTAACTTGTCTCTCTTGCATTGCTTCTAACAAAGCACTTTGTACTTTAGCGGGAGCTCTGTTTATTTCATCGGCAAGAATAAAATTGGAAAAAATTGGTCCCTTTCTTATGGTAAACTCCTCCTTTTTTTGGTTGTAAATCATAGTACCAATTAAATCGGCTGGTAGCAAGTCGGGTGTAAATTGAATACGACTATAATCAGCCTGAATGGTAGATGCCAATGATTTTATTGCAAGTGTTTTTGCCAAACCGGGAACACCTTCAAGCAATATATGTCCGTTGGATAATAGACCAATGAGCAATCTCTCTACCATTACTTTTTGCCCAACGATAACCTTGTCCATCTCAAGGTTTATCATTTCAACAAATGAACTTGCTTGCTGAATGCGTTCGTTTAATTCTTTAATGTCTACTGTTGTTGTTTCCATAGTTTATTTTAATGACTACAAAAGTAACCTGTTAGCCT
The DNA here is from genome assembly GCA_903840505.1 of uncultured Bacteroidota bacterium. Classification (GTDB taxonomy): domain Bacteria; phylum Bacteroidota; class Bacteroidia; order UBA4408; family UBA4408; genus CAIMGI01. Next base: position 18,489 of record CAIMGI010000216.1, on the reverse strand, counting down.
TAATACGGGCTGCAAGGCCTGTTAAATTTTGTTAAGGTGTCTATCCTTTAAAATCAACCTATAATTTACCCAAATAAAATCTTTTATTAAAAAAAATTAACTTTGGTTAAAATTTTCAATTATGGCAATTACACGACCCTTTAATTTTAAAAAATGGATTGACGAAAATCGTCACTTATTAAAACCACCTGTTGGGAATAAAGTAGTGTATGAAAACACTGAATTTATTGTAATGGTAGTAGGTGGTCCAAATTCAAGAAAAGATTACCACTACAACGAAAGCGAAGAGTTTTTTTACCAATTAGAGGGAGATGTAACTGTTAAAATTCAGGAAGATGGACGTTCCGTTGATGTTCCAATTAAAGAAGGCGATATATTTTTGTTGCCGCCAAAAGTGCCACACAATCCTTGTAGAGGAGTAAACACAATAGGATTGGTAATGGAACGTAAACGCAGCGAAACAGAAAAAGATGGACTGTTATGGTTTTGCGAAAAATGTAATCATAAATTGTACGAAGAGTATTTTAAGCTAAGCAATATTATGACACAGTTCCAATCTGTTTTTCAAAAATTTTACAGTGATGAATCGTTACGAACTTGCAAAGAATGTGGCACTGTAATGCAACCACCCACTCCAATAAAAGACAATCCTTCTCACTAATTTTTTATTTCTTCAAAAACAAAAAGGGCGAGTTTACCTCGCCCTTTTTCGTTCTCTATTAAAAACCTCTACATTATTTATCGAGAACAATTTTTTGTGTGCTTGTTCTTCCTTCTACTGTTATCTTAACAAAATACATTCCTGAAGAAAATTTATCTGCATTTAGCGATACTTGATAATTTCCTGAAGACTTCATTTCATTTTCAAGTTGTGCTACATTATTCCCTAATACATCCATTACTTCTAATTTAACTACCGATTTTTGAGTCAACGAATAGGTAATTGTAGTAACTGAGCTGAAAGGATTTGGATAAATACCCAATGTTGTTTCGCTTCTATATGTTTCGCCAACACCTACTCCACAATTTACTGTAACTTGTTTACAAATTGAGTCGGAACAACCCATTACTGAATCCGTCATTGTTAAACAAACTGTATATGTTCCGCTTTGACTGTATTGGTGGACTTGATTTAAACCTGTAGCAAAATTATTATCACCAAACGACCATTGGTATACCGTTGAATTAGCATTACCATTCGAAGTATTGGTAAAATTGGCTGTACAGTTAGAAACTGTGAAAGTAAAGTCGGCATTACATTGCTGATTATTTCCACAGTTTACTTGTACTTGTTTACATATGGTATCGTAGCAATTTACTAAGGAATCATAACTTGTAAGACACACAGTGTATAAACCCGATTGAGGATAAGTATGTGATGGACTTTGAAGTATTGAAGTTCCTCCATCACCAAAATCCCACCACCAATCAGTAGGAGTTGGTTGTGTCATATCCGAAAAATAAACTGTACAATTTGCTACTGAATAATTAAAATCGGCATTACAACCATTTTGAGGATTACAACCTGATATTACAACACTATCGCAATAGCTTGCTTGGCAGGCGCCACCATTTGCACTATAAATTGTCACACAAACGTAATATGTTCCATTTTGAGCATATGTATGAACAGGATATTGTGGTCCTGTTACAATATTTCCATCTCCAAAATTCCAAGTCCAATTTATTCCGTTACCTGCATTCATTGGAGTGCCATAAAAATAGGCATCGCACATAGATGTAGAATCAACAAAAGTGACAGTACAGTTTTGAGCCTTTGCAGAAGTATTTGCAAAAGTGATTATGGCAAAAATACCAATCAGTATTTTACCGATAAGTAAATGTGACATTTTTTTAAAAGTAGATTTTGTTTTCATAATATATTGTTTTTGGGTTTCTTTATGCAAATGTGTGACTAAGTTTTTTCAGCCGCAAATCAAAATATATATTTCTTACGCATTCAAACAGCATAATAAAGCTGCAATATTATATATAAACAACGGCATCAATACATTATTTTAGCTACCTTTGAATACAAATTAATGTATGGATAAAAGTTTATTATATTGTAATAGTTTAACCCAATACTCAAGGTATAAAACAAGAGAAGTTGCAATAGGAGATATTGCATTGGGAGGCAACAACCCTATCCGTATTCAAAGTATGACCACTACGGATACTATGAATACAAAAGCAACCGTAGAACAAAGTATCAGGATGATTGAGTCGGGCTGCGACTACATTCGAATAACTGCACCCAGCATAAATGAAGCGCAAAATTTAGAAATCATAAAAAAGGAATTGCGAGCAAAAGGGTACAATACGCCTCTTATTGCCGACATTCATTTTACTCCCAATGCTGCAGAATTAGCCGCACGTATTGTTGAAAAAGTAAGAGTAAATCCGGGAAATTATGCTGATAAGAAAAAGTTTGAAACAATTGATTATTCTGATTCTACATACGAAGCAGAAATAGAACGCATTCGAAAACGATTTACACCACTGGTGAAAATTTGTAAAGAATACGGGACTGCGATGCGAATAGGAACCAATCACGGTTCTTTAAGTGACCGCATCTTGAGCAGGTATGGAGACACTCCAATTGGAATGGTAGAAAGTGCTTTAGAATTTTTAAGAATTTGTGAAGAAAATAATTTTCATCAAATTGTATTGTCAATGAAGGCAAGCAATACAAAGATAATGGTTGAAGCATATAGACTTCTCATACAAAAAATGCAATTGGAGAATATGAACTATCCATTGCATTTAGGTGTTACAGAAGCAGGTGATGGCGAAGATGGAAGAATAAAATCGGCAGTCGGAATAGGTACATTATTGGAAGATGGAATTGGTGATACAATACGGGTATCCCTTACTGAAGACCCCGAATTTGAAGCACCTGTAGCCATTGCATTGGCTAAGAGATATACAGATCGAGCCAATCATTCGAGTATCCCTGAAATAAAAAAAGAAAACGAAAAAATTGTAATCCCGTACTCTCCTTACGAATATCAAAGAAGAAAAAGTACAGCCTTAGGAAATATTGGAAACACAAACGTGCCAATTGTTATTGCCGATTTTAGCTCCAAAAAAAACATAAGTCATGCAAACTTTTTTGCCCTAGGATATAACTATTCTGTACCACTCGACAAGTGGAATATATCCGATATGGCCTGTGATTATATTTTCGCGGGTGACAATTCGATAGACTTTGAAATTCCTGGTACGCTTGGTATTATTTTAAATTACGATACTTGGAAAAAGCTTTTGAATAAAGATAAAAAATATCCCGTGTTCAACATTCATAATTATGAACAAAGAGATATGAAAAATAACTCACTTCAGTTTTTATTATTGGATATAAAAGAACTCTTTAATGCAAATATTAAATTTGATGCAAATACAACTTTAGTATTCAATACAAACAACATCCACGGAATGGCCGAACAAAGAAGAATGTTTATTGAGTTAGGAATAAGGAACATACAGAATCCTGTTATAATCAAAAGAAACTACGAACAAATTTCTGAAAATGATTTTCAACTTCACGCAGCTACAGATTTTGGCGCATTACTATTGGATGGATTTGGAGATGGTATATGGATACAAGCTGAAGTCATTTCGCCAACAATGGTTAACCGAACAGCATTTGGAACATTACAAGCTACACGAAGCAGGATATCTAAGACGGAATATATTTCCTGCCCTTCTTGCGGAAGAACATTATTCGACTTACAAGAAACAACACAAAAAATAAGACAAAGAACCGACCACCTAAAAGGCCTAAAAATTGGCATTATGGGTTGCATTGTAAATGGTCCGGGTGAAATGGCTGATGCCGACTATGGCTACGTTGGAACCGGAATTGATAAAATCACCTTGTACAAAGGGAAAGAAGTTGTTATGAAAAATATAGAATCGGAGAAAGCGGTGGACGCATTGATTGATTTAATTCGTAAAAACGGTGATTGGGTGGAGAAAGAAGCTATTTAAAACAGCTATTTTACCTTTTTGAATGAACGATTTTAGTACCGTTAACTAAATAAAATGACACCAAACCTTGGTGTATAAAAATGATTGTTATATTTACGTTAAATCTTTGTTAAATGAAAAAACATTTCATCTTATTATCGCTATTTATATCTGTTTGTGTACAGCAAATTAATGCCGCAAACGACTTTGTAAACGAATGGACTAAAAAACCCAACTTGCCTGCTGAAGCGCGTCACAGAGCAGCAGGCGCCATGGTTGGCGACAAGTGTTACATAGGAACTGGTCACTATAATGCGAATGCCGTTAGTGAATTTAAAGATTGGTGGGAATTTGACCCATCAACCAATTCTTGGACCCAAAAAGCTGATGTTCCGGGAATAGGGCGTTACGGAGCTTATTATTTTGCAGATGCAAAAAAAGTATTTGTCGGGATGGGTAAAAGCAGCTGGAATTTTTTTAACGATTTTTATTCTTTTGACCCTATCACCAATACTTGGACCACTTTAGCTCCCTTTCCAGGTGGAGGAAGAGCAACGGGAGTTTCCGTTTATTGTAAAAACAAGGGATATGTTGGTTTAGGTTATGGAAATGAGCAACCTTCCGATTGGTGGGAGTACGATATCGCTACTGATGTTTGGACAATGAAGCCAAATTTCCCAGGAGGAGGTCGCCTCTCTCCTTTTTGGTTTACCTTAAATGATAAATGTTATGTAGGAACTGGTTCATATGCTCAAGATTTATGGGAATATGATCCTGCTACCAGTATTTGGACTGCAAAAGCTCCTTTTCCCGGTGGACCCAGAAGCGAAGTTGGAGGGTTTGCATTTATGGGAAGAGGATATGCCGGTACTGGTTTAAGTTGGGGAAATGTTGACAACAAAGATATGTGGGTATATGACCCTATGACAAATGTGTGGGACAGTGCCCGTAAATTTGAAGGTACAGCTAGAAGATATTTGGTTACAATGAATAACATTTCACAAACAAAAGCTTATGCAGGTTTAGGTACAAATGGTATCAATCAAAGTGACTTTTGGGAATTTGGTCCATTTACAGTTGGTGTTCAAAACCAACAAAATATGAATTCAAAAATAAATGTTTACCCTAATCCAATTGTAGATAAAGGAACATTTGAAATCATTGCAGAAAGTAACACATCTTTTATCATTGAAATATATGATAATGCGGGTAGAAAAGTAAGGACTATAGAAAATGTTACTTCAGGCAAAACAACATTTGACAAAGTAGATTTACGAGATGGTATCTATTATTATAGTGTGAAAGAAAACAACAAGTCTATTTATTCCGGGAAAATTATTTTACAATGATTAAGAAAACTTTAATACTCCTTTCTATATTATTCGTTGCTCAAAGCTCCTTTGCAGCACCGAATGATTGGCGTAAATTAAATGCCTTTGGCGGAGCAAAAAAAGAACGCGCCATATCTTTTGTTATTGGCAACTTTGGTTATGTAGGAACGGGTGTAGATACAGCAGAACACGTAACAAAAGACTTTTGGCAATATAATCCGGGTACCGACACTTGGACACAAAAGGCAAACGTACCAGGCACAGGAAGGCGTGATGCAGTAGCCTTTTCAATAGGTACAAAAGGCTATGTAGGAATGGGAATAGACAGTGCCGATTTTTATTGGGGTGGTATATTAAATGATTTTTGGGAATATGATCCTGCTCCAAATACTTGGGCACCTAAAAACAACTTCTTTACTTTAAACGTTACAGGAGTGTATTTTGCAACGGCTTTTGTTATTTCAGGAAAGGGATATGTTTGTTGTGGGAAAATCAGTCAGGGAACTTTTTATGACGATGTATATCAGTATGACCCAGCTTTAGATCAATGGACATTTGTCAGTAATTTTCCGGGCGGAGCGCGATATGCTCTCAATTCTTGTGTCATTAATAACAAAGCATATATTGGTTTAGGGGGAGATGATAATATTATGAAACAAGACTGGTGGGAATTTAATCCTGTTGGATATGTTTGGGTACAAAAATCAGATTTTCCACCTTCCCCGAGAATGTCAGCAAGCTGTTTCTCAATTGGTAACTTCGGCTATTTATGTGCCGGTACAGATGGCGGTTTCAACTTTGATCTTTGGGAATACAATCCCTTAAACGACAATTGGGTACAACGCAAAAACTTTCCTGACAATCCTAGAAAATCAGCTGTTTCTTTCAGCATAGGCAATAAAGGATATTTTGGAACAGGTAAAAGTGATAGTGGCGGACGAAGAGATTTTTGGGAGTACTCACAAATTTTAGAAAGTGTAACTGACCCCCCCCGCTCGGTTTCCCTAAGGATTTTCCCCAATCCTGCTTCTGCATCTTCAATTATAAACATTAGCGGAAATGAAACATTCAAATACAAACAACTAAATTATACATTATACGATTTAGCAGGTTCAAAAATTGATGAGAAAAATATTGAAGACAACAAAATAGAACTTCCAACAAATACAAAAAATGGAATCTATTTCATTGTAATAAAGAACAATAATCAAATCGTAAACAGTGCAAAAATTTCTCTTCTTTAAGCGATGAAAAAAATATCCATATTCTTATTTTCTATTTTAATTCTTTCCACTTTTTTTGTACAAGCACAATGGAAGCAGTTAAGTAATTTTCCAGGCAACAATAGAAGTGGAGCCGTTGGGTTTGGTTTTAGCAACAATGGATTTGTTGGCTGCGGCTACGATAACTTCACTTATAAAAAGGGTTTTTTCTCTTATGACATAAACAATAACTCATGGGCTGACGTTGCAGGTTTAGGTGGTGCGAATGGTGGTGGATTAGAGCGGAATTTAGCAGTTAGCTTTGTGATTAATAATAAAGGCTACGTAGGAACTGGACAAGGTGGAGCTCCATACTTAAAAGATTTTTGGGAATATAATTCTGCAAATGATACTTGGACGCAAAAGGCTGATTTTGGTGGAACTGCCAGAAAAGGGGCATGCGGATTTTCTATCGGTTCTCACGGTTACATCGGAACAGGACAAGATGCAAACGGACTAAGAAGCGACTTTTGGAAATTTGATGCGGTAAATAATAATTGGTCTTCGGTTGCAGGTATTCCGGGAGCTAGTAGACAATTTGCTGTTGGATTTGCCATATCAACAAAAGGGTATATAGGAACAGGGGACAAAGGAACAATGCTAAAAGATTTTTGGGAATATGATCCTCAACTTGATAGTTGGACACAAAAAGCTGCTTTTGGAGGAACGGCAAGAAAAAGTGCCGTAGCTTTTTCATTGGCTGCTGAAGGTTATATTGGAAGTGGATACGATAGTACATTAAATTACACGAATGATTTTTGGAAATTTGATCCCGCACTAAATAGTTGGACACAAATGACAGCTTGCCCTGGAATAGCAAGAAGTGCAGCTGTTGGATTTAGTGTTAATGGAAAAGGATATTTTGGTACAGGTTACAGTGATGGCAACCAATTAAATGATATGTGGGAATTTAACCCTAATTTGGTTTCAGTGAACGAAATAAATAATCAAAAAGTAAAAGCTACAACGTATCCTAATCCAATGATTAGCTATACAACATTTAGTATTGATGATATTCATTCTTTCAACAATACTGTCACAATATTTAATAGTATAGGTAAATTAGTTTCAACTATCCCTATGAATAAAAACTGTGCTACCTTTCAACGCAATGGTATTTCTTCAGGAGTGTATTTTTATTCCATTACCAATGAAAATTCAAACACTATCACAATAGGAAAAATAATTATAAACGACTAAACAATTACCACATAAAAATGAAAAAAACAACTACACTTCTTTGCTTGTTCACCTTACTTTCATGTGCAATTTTTGCCGCAAGTGACTGGAATCAGAAAGCCAGTTTGCCAGCCGATGCTCGTCATAGAGCTGTAGGTTGCTCTGTTGGAGCTAAATGTTATTTAGGTACCGGACATTTTAATGCGAATGCCTTGGTTGAGTAAGATGACTGGTGGGAATTTGACCCTGCTACCAACTCGTGGACTCAAAAAGCAAATGTACCGGGAGGGCATCGTTATGGTGCCTTGTGTTTTGCAACGCCAACACATGCTTATGTAGGACTTGGAAAAACTTCCGTTTCCTTTTTAAGCGATTTTTATAAATATAATCCCAATACAAATACTTGGACACCCATTGCACAATTCCTTGGCTTGGGCAGAAGTGTGGGAACTTGCGTTTACATTCCCACAACTTTAAAAGCATATATGGGTCTTGGAACAACTATTAATGGCGCGAGTAAAGATTGGTATGAATATAATTCTATCACTGATATTTGGACAGCAAAAGCAGACTTTCCTCCTGGAAAACGTGAAACAGCTGCGGGATTTGAAGCTGATGATAGAGCTTTCGTTTGTTCTGGAAGAGATTCGATAGATGTTGAACAAAACGACCTTTGGAGATACAATCCAAACAATAATACTTGGATGCAAAAAGCAAGTTTACCCGGTCCCAAAAGACATGAAGCATCGGCATTTGGATTACAAGACGATGGTTTTGTGTTATTGGGACTTGATACTACATATACCGATTTACATGATGTTTGGAAATACAAAGAAGGCAGCGATACTTGGGAACAAAAACCCGATTTTGATGGTACAGCAAGACGATATATGGTGGCGTTTACCAATTCAAGTGATACAAAAGGTTATGCAGGTACAGGAACCAACGGTATTAACTTCAACGACTTTTGGGAATATGCCGAAGAAGAATTATCAGTAGGTGAAAATAAGAATCAAGCAGTTGTATCTATTTATCCGAACCCAACATCTGAAATTGCAAACTTTACTATTGTTGGAGGCAACAATAACAACAAAGTAATTTCACTTTATGATGCAACAGGACGAATAGTAAAAAGCAATGCTTTTACTTCTAATAAAGTATCCGTAAATGTTGCTGATTTTGCAAGTGGAATTTATTACTACTCCATAGTTGAAAATAAAAAACAAGTGTCAACAGGTAAATTAATTGTACAATGAGAAAATATATATTAATAGTTCCTACCATACTTCTTTTTACAATTTTAGTTTCTGCTGCGCCTAATGCTTGGCGCAGGGTAACAGATATGACTTGGAAAAGAGAACGTGCGGTATCCTTTGTTATTAATAGCAAAGCCTATTTTGGAATGGGACAAGATTCAGCCAATTTTACAATGAAAGATTTATGGGAATATGACCCTATTACAGACACCTATACCCAAAAAGCTGACTTACCCGGTTTGGGCAGAAGAGATGCTTTTGGATTTGCTATTGGAACTAAAGGATATGTTGGTGGAGGAATTGATACCGATATATTTGACGCATTAAGAGTGCTAAAAGATTTTTATGAATTCAATCCTGCCAACAATAGTTGGTCGCAAAAAGCTGACATGCTCAATGAAATATTTTTTCTCACGGCATTTGCTATAAATGGAAAAGGTTAGTTTGTGGAAAAACAGGACAAGCAAATTACACCGATAACGTATATGAATACGACCCTGGTAACGATAGCTGGAACAAAGTATCTAACTTTCCTCCTGGAGTTCGATACGGAATGAGTTCATTTGTAATTGGCAATAAAGCATATATGGGCTTTGGCGGTGATGACAATTTATTCAAATACGATTTCTATGAATTTAACCCGGGAAACAATTATTCTTGGGCTCAAAAAATGGACTTCCCTACAGCTGGTCGTACGGGTGCTAGTGCTTTTGCAATTGGTAATTACGGATATATCTCTTGTGGTAACGATGGCGGATTTAAAAAAGATTGTTGGGAATACAATTCTATAACCGATAATTGGGTTCAACGTTCCGACATACAAGGAGATATTCGTAAATCTGCTCTTGCATTTTCAATAGGAACAAAAGGATATTTAGGTGGAGGAAAAAGTGACGATGGAACAAAAAGAGATTTACAAGAGTATTCGCAAATTTATGAAGGTGTTGAAAATATTTCTTCGTATTCAAATTCTTTAAAATTGTCACCGAATCCCTTTAACGATTTTACAACTATTACACTTGGTAATTTTAATTCTAAGGATGTTACCATTTTAGTTATATATGACTGCAAAGGTGCAATTGTTGAAAATAAAAATATTACAACAACTACAACAAACATTGTTAAAGGAAAGCTTGATGCGGGCCTATATTATGTTGTAATGAATGTAAATGGAAAAACAGTAACGAGCACAAAAATGTGCATTCAATAAAATTTGATAATGAAAAAAATTATTTCACTTACAGTTATATCCTTCTTATTTTTACAAGTATACTCTCAACCACCTTGGCGTCAACGCGCAAATTTTCTTGGCGGAGGTAGAAGTTCAGCGGTTGGATTTGGAATTAGCAATACAGGCTACATCGGATTGGGATACGATGTAAACAACTACAAAGGAAATCTTTGGCGTTTTGAACCGGATAGCAATTGGTGGATTTCAATTCCAAACATTGGAGGGCCTAATCAAAGCGGAATAGAAAGAAATATGTCGGCCAGTTTTAGCATTGGAACTAAAGCGTATGTTACTACTGGTTCGGGTGGTGCAGCATATATGCGTGACACTTGGGAGTACGAAAAACAGACTGATACTTGGACACAAAAAGCAGATTTTGGAGGAACAGCAAGAAGAGGTGCAACTGCTTTTAGTATAGACAGTGTTGGTTATGTTGGTACGGGACAAGACCTTGGAGGATATAGAAAAGATTTTTATAAATTCAGTCCTGCAAGTAATACCTGGACAGCCATTACAAGTTTTGGAGGAACAAAAAGAAGATTGGCTGTTTCTTTTACGGCATCAGGGAAAGCATATGTTGCAACCGGTGATGATGGAGTTATTGTAAAAGATATGTGGGAGTATACGCCTCAAACAGATACTTGGGTACAAAAAGCTGCATTTGCAGGAAGCCCAAGACAAAACGCAATAGCTTTTTCACTCAACAACGAGGGGTATATCGGTACTGGATATGATGACTCGTTTACCTTTAAATCTGATATTTGGAAATACAGTCCTGTAAATGACCAATGGACTGCACAACAAAGTTTTCCTGCAGGAGCAAGAGCTGCTGCTGCTGTTTTCACCATTAATGGTGTTGCTTACATTGGTACCGGTTATTGTGATACAGCTATTTTTTATGATATCTGGGAATTCAATCCCAATGCTGTTCCTTTAAAAATGAATACAACAAGCACTGAGAAAATAACAGCATCCGTTTATCCTAATCCAATACATACTACTGGAGTATATAGAATCGAATCAAGTTCTACTATTCAAGGAAAACTTATTGTTTATAATAGTAATGGAGCAATAGTAAGGGCTTTACCTTTATTGAACAACCAATGTATTATTGATAGAAAAAATATGGATGCGGGTATCTATTATTATAGAGTTGAAAACACTTCAGTAAAAAACTTGATGGGTAAAATTATTATTACAGATTAACAAAATAATTACAGAATAAAAAAAGCGGCACAATAACTTGTGCCGCTTTTTTATTTATTGACTAAACCTTAATTCTCAAAAATATACAGTTAGTGAAACAAAAAAAATACAAATGCAATATCAACCTTTATACTTTCCAATAATAACAAGCATTACACAGTTCCTTTACTATATCATTTTTCTTTGCTAATTTTATGCATAATTTCAATTCCGTGCGCAAAACGTATTATAGCCTTTTTTTATTACTGCTCTTAGTAATGGCTCAAATTTCTGTTGCTCAAAAATCTGAAAACTTTCAAAAGGATACCGTTAATAAAATCAACAAAAATGGATTGGAACAAGGTTTTTGGGTAATTTATGAAAAAGAAAAAGGACAAATTATTGAGGAGGGATTTTATTCCGACAATAAGAACACTTAGGTAGTGCCATTGAAAATTGAAAAAATAATTTGGAAAAGTAGACGATATTTTAGTAATTGGGATAAGTATATAAATAAATTTGATATGCCTTCATTTGATATTGTAAGTAAAATTGACCAACAATCACTCGACAATGCTATTAACGTTGCACGTAAAGAATTAGCAACACGTTACGATTTTCGAGATTCGAAAAGCAGTATTGAGCTAGATAAAAAGACCCTAATCATTCACGTCATTACAGAAAACGAAATGCGCGTAACGGCTATTGAAGATGTTATTCGCTCCCGTATGATCAAACAAAAATTAGATCCTATGTCTTTGGATTTTGGCAAAGAGCAGTATGCATCGGGCAATATGGTCAAAAAAGATATTCGAATCAAAGAAGGAATCGAAAAAGAAGTGTCAAAAAAAATTGTAAAAGCTATAAAAGAGGCAAAACTAAAAGTGGAAGCCCAAATTATGGATGATCAAGTGCGTGTAACCGGAAAAAAGATTGATGACTTACAAGCTGTTATTGCTTTGGTGCGTACTACCGACTTTGAAACACCTTTGCAATTTATCAATATGAAGTAATTATATGAGAAAGATTTTATTAATTGGTGCAGGACGATCAGCTTCATCGCTTATCAAGTACTTACTGGAAAATGCCGCGGCTGAAAATTGGGAACTTACTGTTGGCGACATTTCGCTTGACTTGGCAAAACAAAAAATCAACAATCATCCAAAAGCAACCGCTATTGCATTTGATGTAAACAATGAAAATCAACGAATTTTAGAAATCAAACAGGCAGATATTATCATCTCAATGCTACCTGCCTCAATGCACTATACAGTTGCTAAAGATTGTGTGACTTATAAAAAAAACTTGGTAACGGCATCTTATGTTTCAAGGGAATTAGCCGCACTAAATAACGAAGCTGTTAAAAATGGAGTGTTGCTTTTAAATGAGATTGGGCTCGATCCCGGCATCGACCACTTATCAGCAATGCAAGTAATAAATAATATAAAAAAAGAAGGAGGAGAAATTACCTCTTTCAAATCCCATTGCGGTGGATTGGTTGCACCGGAAAGCAATGATAATCCTTGGGGCTATAAATTTTCGTGGAACCCACGTAATGTAATTTTGGCCGGACAAACAACTGCTCAATACCTTCATAAAGGGAAACTACACTTTATACCCTATAGCAGAATATTCACAGACATTGAAACTGTAGAAGTAGAAGGTTGTGCGAAATTTGATGCCTATGCAAATCGCGATTCATTAAGTTATATACAACCCTATGGCATTGACAATGCTAAAACCGTTTTAAGGGGCACATTGCGTGAAGCCGATTTTTGTGCAAAATGGAATTGCTTATCTACTTTAGGAATAACGGACGACACTTTTGTTATTGAAAACACAAATCAATTGACATATAGAGAGTTTATTGAATCTTTTGTCCCTTCAGCATACCAAGGTTTTGAAGATTTTTTAGACAAACAACTTCACATTCCTATTAGCTCCGATAAATATAAAGCAATTGAATGGCTTGGAATATTGGGTAAGCAAAAAATAACATTGGAAAAAGGAACACCTGCACAAATATTGCAAAGTTTGTTGGAAACTAAATGGAAACTAAATCCCAACGACAAAGATATGATTGTGATGCAGCACCAATTTGAGTATACTTTTCAAAGCAAACATCGTAAAATTACTTCTTCATTGGTAGTGAAGGGTGACGACCCAACTTATACCGCTATGGCAAAAACCGTTGGCCTGCCAATGGCAATTGCAACCAAGCTTATTCTTAACAACAATATTAAAGCTAAAGGAGTAGTTATCCCCCTTACCGAAGAGTTTTACAATCCAATATTATCCGAACTAAGTAAACTGGGAATTACCTTTGTTGAAAAGGAAATTACAACGTAAAATCCCTTGCAAACTCAAAAGGTTTTACCAAGTTTAAATTCAAGGCAAACCGAATATACTGTGTGTAAATTTTTGAACTATATGGCGTTTTATTATTTAAATACAGCGGAAAATATACTTCAAACACCTTTGGTATAATTACTAACGCTACACCGGTTTCATAAACGAAAGAATTGTTTATATCCGTAGCACCTGCACTTGCATAAAATGCAAGAGGAGTTTTAGGAATTGAAGACTGAATATGCACACTAGTTAGCCAATTGTTAGAATATGATAAACCTGTTTGGTGTTTAAACCCTCCATCTGTAGGAATCAATTGGTTTTCAAAAACCCCTCCGGTTGAATTTCTTCCCATCAACACCTGATCAAAAGTATAATCACTCCCCCCTTCCATTCCAAATCCATATCGATAATCTCCTCCATTATTGTATATAAACTTCCCTGCAAACAAACGTATATCAAAACCCTTTCCTTTTTTCTTGTATGCAAAACGGTAGTTGAATTCAGCAAATAGTTTCATAAAAACTCTGTGTTGTTGCATAACAACATCTAAAGAATAGGGTGTTAACACAGTACTATTCTCCATATTATACGCAAGTTCATTGATTGTACTTTTTACGGTAGAACTTAAAAGATACTCTTCAACTAAATTTATGTTTCGCAAGACCAGGTTTTGTTTAACAGGACTCCTTGGACTACTTTTTTTAAGTTCAACAAAAATTTCGGGAGCAACTTTGTATAAAGTTATGGGGTTATACACAAATTTCAAATATTCATACGGATCGCCTAAAGCATACTTCATCGCCTCACAACTCAAACGTATATTCTGAAAATCATTATTTGGAAACCAGTTGTATGCGATACTCGCCTGACCTGCATAATCACTTGTTCCGGTAGAATACAAGGGCATTAAAAAATACTCCAATTTTTTTTGTGGAAAAGGATTGCTGTAAATTGCTATCCCCGGCATAAATGAATTGTTTACATTATAACCAACAACAGGCAAATAGCAAATCTGAGTCTTATTCGGATTTTCAATACTCCCTAAAAATTGAAAATGTATGGGCTCTACTTTCTTAAATAAACCCGAAGTACGTATAGTGTTATTCTTCCTATTTATCTCAGGCATTTCCAACAAGCCGTCTATTTTATAGGAATCATAATTTCCGGGAGGGAAACCTAATTTTTGCTTTCCATAAAATCCATCGTACCAAACATTGATTATTACTTTACCATCGTTCAATGCTGAAATACAAACAGGCCCTTTTATATCATTTACATTCTTAACAGTAATTTCATTAAGCTCCTTACCTTCTTTTACAGCACAAATTTTATAATCAAGTTTCTTCGTTGAGTTAATCAGCCCATCAAAAAACCAAGTCGTTGGTTTATCTGTTTCTTGTTCTACAATTTTTCTAAAATCATTTGGCTGTGGATGTTTAAATTTAAATGTGTCAAAATAACGGTGCATTATTTTATTCATCTTCTCTTCGCCAATGTATGCCATTAAATAATCAAGTACCAAAGCTGTTTTGGAATACACAATACCACCGTAATTAAGCTCTGTATATTGTGCAGCAGGCAATTCAATTTTTTGATCCAAATTTCCACGTGCATTTATCAAGTATGAAAGTTCATACTGTGCCTTTTGTTTGTAATGACCAATGTCAAAAAAATTTCCTGATAAGCGGGGCGCAAATTCATCCAACAATCTTAGATTCGGATATTTTTTACGCATATATCGAAGTTCATTGAAAGAGTTCATCCCTTCATCCATCCAAGGATGCATTCGCTCATTCGAACCCAATATTCCATAAAACCAATTATGACCTACTTCGTGCATAATAGTTGTTTCTAAAATCAAATCATTACCCGAAGTTCCTATAACTGTAACATTTGGATATTCCATTCCGCCTCCCGCACTTAAGGCGCCATCAACTGCAGTACATTGGTTATATGGATAATCACCGTTCCATAAAGAATAATAGTATAATGCATCATTAACATAGGCTAAACTTTTTTTCCATAAATGCGCTTCGGCATTGGTAAACATTACCCAGGTACTAACCTTCCTTTTACTTTCAGGAAGTTCAACCTCTCCAGTTAACACGTGATAACGTTTATCAGCAAACCAAGCAAAATCGTGAACGTTCGATTGCTTATATCGCAATGTTTTTAAATTGGCCGATGAAGCAGGAAATGAATTATCGTCTTTATTAAATTCACGAATTGACTCTGTAATTTTTGCCTTTTCCTTTAGCCAAGCAATTTCCTTTTCTCCATCCACCAAATCACCGGTTGCACCAACTACATAATTCTCGGGCAAAGTAATCGATACATCAAATGAACCAAACTCTGAATAAAATTCACCTTGGTTTAAATAGGGCATAGCATTCCATCCGTTTGCATCGTAAACAGCAGGTTTTGGATACCATTGTGTAATTTGATATTGCTGACCCATGTGGCCTAATCTGGAAAAAATACCGATAGGGATTTTAACGTGAAAGGGAGTTGTAATAATTAATTTTTGTCCTGGAGCAAGTGGCGTATTCAATACAATTTTACCCATATCAATATTGGCTGAGTCGTATACAAATTTTACCGCTTCACCATTTACTTTAAAATCAATTCCGGAGATAAAACCCCTGTCCTCCTCTTTTGAATAATTAAATTTGGTTTCTCCCTTTTCAAGAAATTGCTTTGCCAAAGCAGTGCTATTATTTTTATATGCATTTGGCCACAAGTGCATATAAATTTCAGAAATAGTATTGGGTGAGTTATTGATGTATTCTATTTTTTCATCAGCGTTCAATTCATTTGTAACATCATTCAATGCTACGTTTATGGTATAATTCACTTCTTGCTGGAAGTATGCCTGGGCAAACAATTGATGCGTACAAACCAAAAAAAGTAGCAACCCTATTTTTATCCCTTTCAATTTCATTTTATAATTTTTACATAAAAATAAGTATTTATTCTGCTACTATTAAAACATCTGTACTTATTGTTACACATAATACAGCATAAAAGAGTTTTGATTTCGAAAATTATCCTTCAAAAATTATTTTTCACGCAAAAAATCGCATTCAAGAAATAAAAATGAAATTATTTTCAAGAAATAATTTTATCATAATTCATCCTTACCAATTTTCATTTTCACCTAAATCAAAAAAACAAAACACGCTACAACATCATTGTTTATAGTTATTACAATAGATGCTGTTTTTTTTGAATGTGATTTCAAAGTCAAACATTACTGTAAAATCATTTTAATTAACAATAACGAACAATTAAATGTTAATAATTATTCAAATGATATTAGGTTGTTTCATAAACATTTATTTTCTTTGTATCACTATTAATTAAATGGATTAATTAAAAATTAAAAACAATGGCAACAAAAAAAGCAACAAAAAAAGCAGCTCCTAAGAAAGCAGCTAAAAAAGCAGCTCCTAAGAAGGCAGCTAAAAAAGCAGCTCCTAAGAAAGCAGCTAAAAAAGCAGCAGCTAAGAAAAAGTAATTTTTCTTCAATGAAAAAAGTCTCTCCATCATTGGGGAGATTTTTTTTTGTAGTAACTTCATCTCGTAATACAATAAAAGTGAAGACTACTCTTTTTTTCCTACTTTCATTTCTCACCTCAATCGCTTGCTATCCGCAAAAAAATAACTGCGTTTTAAACAACACAGCCTTTGCTCCCGGAGAATCACTTACCTATGAAATATATTATAACTGGGGCTTTATATGGATAAGCTCGGGTGAAGTTACCTTTAAAGTAGAACGAGATAATTACAAGGGAAATAAATGTTGGAAATTTTCAGGAGTTGGAAAAACATATCCTAAATACGATTGGTTCTATAAGGTAAGAGATACCTATGCAAGTTGGGTTGATAGTACTTCATTACTCCCCTACCGATACCTTCGCGATTCAAAGGAAGGGCCTAACAACATTTACAACGACAACTATTTTAACTATTCCAAATCGCGCATTACAGCCTATACAACAGAAAATAATAAACCCATTAAAACTGATACCCTCTCTATCAACCCTAACAATTGCGCATACGATGTTACATCAATGATTTATTATGCACGAACAATTGACTTCTCAAAAAGTAAGGTAGGAGATAAAATTCCAATATACCTTTACCTCGATAATAAATTTTATAACCAATATATAAAGTACCTTGGCAAGGAAACTATTGAAACCGATTTGGGAAAATTCAAATGTGTGAAATTTAGTCCGCTTTTAATTGAAGGAACAATTTTTAAAAGCGGTGATGATATGGTTGTATGGGTTACAGACGATGAAAACAAAATTCCTATAAGAATAGAAACTCCTATTGTTGTTGGAGGCATACAAGTAACAGTAAAAAAATATTCAGGGTTAAAAAATCCATTAAGTGCTAAACTACCAAACAAATGAAAATAGAATTTGCAATCACCGATGAGTATATTGAACTAATAAAATTATTGAAGGCAACCGGACTCTGCTCAATGGGTTCAGAGGCAAAACAAGCCGTAGAGGAACAGTTAGTAAAATTAAACGGTAAAACAGAACTTCGTAAAAGAGCAAAAATCAGAAAAGGAGATGTTGTTGAGTTTCAAAAAAACACCATCGTTATTATTTAGAATGAATATTAGATAAAAAGCAATATGACGAAACCACTCTTTATAACCGGAATAGGAACCGATGTAGGCAAAACTGTTATAGCAGCCATACTGG
>CAIMGI010000215.1 GCA_903840505.1 uncultured Bacteroidota bacterium | reverse complement strand
GAATAATGCAAAAAACAACGAGTGATTATATTAAAAAATGCAGTTCAAAATGAGGGGTCTCTTTACAGCGGAAAAGAGGGGTCTGTTTGCTCGGAATATCCACTTTGGGCAATAGTTACCGGATAATTTGTATTCATCATCTCCCCATTTTATTTCACCAATATTTTTATTGGAAACATACATTTTGGGATCGGTATAAGGGATAAATTTTGAGTTAATTCTCCCTTTATTAATAATGCTCTTCCTTTTGAAAAAGAATAGAAATGTTCGTTCTACAAGCTTTTCCTCTGAAACTTCAAAATAATTTACCGTTTCAATTTCATTCGTTTCTGTATTCCATACCGGCATTCCGCGATAAGTGCTGATATTGCTTCTGCCACACCCAATTGTTACATTTTTAGGATGATAGCCACATTGTTTACAAGTTACACTTACTATTTCTCCCATTTTGCTAAATCTTTACTTCTTTAAATGCATTTAAATTCTGTTTCAGACCATTATATATCATATCCTCTTTCCCTCTTACCTCACCAATAAAATTAATTTTCCCCTTTACACTTAATAAAAAAGTATTTACTAGTTTTTCATCGGCCGCCTTTACTTTATAATGTTTACAGGCAGCCTTTTCTATGCCATTCCATTTAATGTCATTTAAAATAGCGCGTATGTTACGTATATAAGGCCTAACAACATTTGTTTTTTGGTTTACCTTGATGCCTGTAACGGTTTGTGTCAAATACTTGCTTTGCAATCGAAGTTTACGCTCGTTCAATTTAAAGCCATTTTCTTCAATTACTTTTTTAATGTCATCAACTGCACCTTCCGAAACAAAATTATTAGTGGAAAAGGTAAGGTCATCGGCATAACGGCTATATACAAGACAATGTTCATTGGCTACTTCCAGTAATTGTTTATCCAATTGAAGGCAAATTAAATTTGAAATAACGGGTGAAGTAGGGGCACCCATCGGCAAGCGTTTTTTCCAACAACAAGTAAGGGCAAGTCCGGTAGCCAAATCGTTTGAAAAGTTAAAAGGGGCAGCTAAAAATAATCCTCGCACTTTAACCGCAGAAATGGAATGAAAGAAATCCTTTAAATCAATGTTAAGAACATACTCCTTGTATATATGGTTTTGTGCATTGCTTATTATTGTTCGTGGATTAGCTTCGTGCATAGCCGCTTGAACAAAGCCATATACCTCATTGGGTTTTATGGTATAATAAACAGCTTGCAAAAACCTGTTTAACCTGCGTTGTATGTATAGCAATTTTTCATTGGGAGCTTCAATGGTTCTTTTACCTCCTGTTGCCTTCGGAATGGTGAATTCTTTATAGCTCGCATTTTCAATTTCATACACCAAACGCGAAAATTCAAGATTAGGAAAAAGACGAGACAAGTCAAATACATTCCTCATCCTCAAAAATTGGGCTGCTTCAGAATAAATGGTATCTATGGTTTTTTTATTGCTCATTTGTAGTAAAGGGGATGAACCGTTTAGGATTATCTAATTAAAACTGTCCGGTAAATGATTTTTCTTCAAAATTATTTACCGGGATCTTCAGTCAACATTGTGACTTCCGGTTGCAGGTACACAACCCGTTAGCGGTAAATTCGCTCATAATCTTTTTTAAACAGTTCATTCCCCTTGTTTTGTTATTATTAAAATGGATTATTATTGGTTTCATCAAACTCCCCTTTTCGTATGTTATTAAAATGAATGGTTGGTAAATCGTCTGTAATCCAAGTAGGTTCAATGTTTTTGAAAGAAGAGCAATAAGGGTTAAATGTTAAAGACACATCGCTTAAACCACCTTCTCTGTTTTTTGAAAGGAGCAGTTGAGCTATTCCGTGTAAATTGTTTCCAAATTCATCTTCGGTTATTCCATAGTATTCAGGGCGATATAAAAAAAGCACTTTATCGGCATCCTGTTCAATGGCTCCCGATTCGCGCAAGTCTGAGAGTTGTGGCCTTTTGCTTCCACCTGGGCGGTTTTCAACAGCACGGCTCAATTGTGAATTTACAAACAAAGCAATATTGTATTTGCGCGCCAGTCCTTTTAGTTCACGGCTAATTTTTGCGATATCTGCTTCGCGGTTATTCTCTTTTCGGCTTCGTACTTTTATTAATTGTAAATAATCAATCATTACCAGCTTTACACCTTTTTCTTTTGCTAAATAATCTACCTGAGCAATGATGTCATCCAATGAAAAACAATTGTCTTCAATGATAATGTTTGCCTTCTCAAGGAGTTTTGTTTTATTGATGATCTCATTTATTTGAAAGGAGTTTAATTCTTTTGATACAATATCCTGAAACGAAAGTTCAGTGAAATTGCTTAATAGACGCAGCATAATTTGTTGTGCCGAATTTTCAACTGAAATGTACGCTATAGGTATATTTAAGGGAGCCAAATTCGCCATCAAGGAAACTAAAAAAGCTGTCTTTCCCATTCCAGGTCGTGCACCCAATATTATTAATTCACCCAAGGGTAATCCGCAAATTAATTTATCCAAATCAGTAAAACCTGTAGGAACAAATTCGTACAAATTGCTTTTCCCGTTTTTAGTAGCAAAAGATAAAATTGTTTCATTGTATAGTTCAGCGAAAGTTTGCTTGCTATTTTCTTTTCTGAATTCATTACTCAAAGAGAGTAATTTGCTGGTCCATTTGTTCAGCAGTTCTTGCTCTGAAAGTCCTTCTAATTGGGCATCCTTTTCAATTTGCTGAGAAAATTCGGAGAGTGTTTCTTTAATGTTTTGTTCCATGGTAATTTTATTTGATACAAAGTGAGTGATAATAGTGATTGAAATTTCCCCTGTTCATAAATTGCTTTCGACTGATATTCTAAGGATTAAAATTTGTAAACAATTGTAATTTCTATTTTGTAATCCTAAACCTAAAACGTTATAATAATATTGAATCGTAACGCATTCTATTTGCGTTGTTCTGTTTATTCAATAGTTACAGGCTTTGCATCTGTTATTTTTTCTGCATTCAAATTTATATCTATAGTATAGAGTAGTCCTATGAAGCCGAACACAAATACAAATGTTAGGGTAAGCATAAAAATGTCCAAAATAGAGTTTTCAGAAAAATTTCGTTTTTTTGCTTCAATACTCAGGTTAATAAGTCCGCTTATTATCCATATAAGGCTTAGTAGATTTTCCATGGCTTTTGTTTTTAATTGGTTTCAACTATTAATAATTGTTACTTGAAAAGGTAACCATACAATTTTTTTAGGGGATATATGGCCCATAAACTTCATCAATTTTGCGGGGAAGAATAGCAGTCATTTCCACCATTGAAATCCAACCTTGTGGATGATTTTTAAAGTATTCCTCCCTTACCAATCGGTGTGACTCCTTTTGCAAATTATGTATCTCCTCCAGTAACATAGTATCTCCATACAATATTTTTACGCACTTATAAATGCATAGTAATTTCTCAGTCTCAAAAAAATCAATGAATGGAAATTCATCTTTTATATCTCTGTTAAGTATACATTGCCATAATAGATAAAAGGATTTCACCGGTGGAACCTCATGATCTAAACGGTATATATAACAGAGCTTTTTAATAATCTCAGGTTGGCCTTTCATTGAATCATCAATTTTGAGTCTGGATATCGTTAATCTTAAGAAAAGCTTTGTTTCATCGTCCATATCTGAGAAGTCAATTTGAGATTTCATAAACCCTTTTCGGAGTTCCCATGAGGCTCTTATACATTCTAATTCTTTTGGTGAAGGTTTCATGTTTTTTTTCTCTCTTCAATACAATTTAATCCATTATTTAATATTTCTAACTTACTAAGAGCCGCCCTGTGAGAATCCTTTTCGTATTCCTTTTCCCCCTTTTTCAACCAATTGATCCAATCAAAACCAGGGGCCGATGTCTTGATGAAATGAAGTTCTTTATTGTTAAATGTAGCATTCCCTTCCCAGTTAACTTGCACTAACGGCTCAATTTCTGACTCAAGGAATATTTTTTTGTCAGGTATGTTATTTCTCTCAAAATCGAGTTCATACTTAGTAGGTATAATAAAGTTGTCAAAGCAAAAAAGGTAATAATTATTTTTATCAAAGTCAGATACATCATTGTTTGGAACGTATTTACCTAGTGAATATCCTTCTGCGATTAAAAAGGCAGTTCGATGGGCATTTTGAGTATAATTTCCTTTAGAATAATTCGAGCCATGTCCATAACCTCCTCTTTCATAACGAATTATTTCTTTCCCATTTTTAAGTATTTCTATTCTTCTGTAACCTCTAGCCGGCCCATAGCCAAAGAAGCAAGTTAGTATTACATTAAACTCATATCCTGCACAATAAAATTGGTCCAAAATAATTTTTGTGCCTTCACCTTCAGGTTCTTGATGTGTAAGGGCTTTGCTTATTATTGGATTAAATCCAATAAAATCTGCTGAAGCATATAATAGCTTGCCGTCAAGTAAATAGAATCCGTGAAACTCGTCAACAACCGAAATCATTTTAGTTGAGCTTGGAAGGCTATTTTGGTTGACTTGTTCCTTCTCACTTTCTATATTACTATCGGGAGTACTTTTTTTTCTGTTCAGGTACCTTGTGATTGCTCCTATAGAGTCGTCTAAAAAACTACTATCTTTCTCTGAATTTTCAGATTCATTTTCTTCTGTTTTCATAATTTTAGTTTTAATGGGTTTCACTTATTAATATCTAAATCTTAAAAGGTAACCATTACTCCTGTTCTTGCTGTCCTTTGCGCCTGTTCAGATTATGCACCATAGTCTCCACTGAGTCGTCCTGCTCTTTCTTCTGCGAGGGAAAGAACATCAGCGAGGTTGTCCCCAACTTCTCCTCTGTTTTATCCTTTGTTGGAACTCCTCGCCTTTTCAATAATTCCGAAATAGGAGTTCTCGTTGATTTCAAAGGCTGATTCTCCCTTGCTTTCTCTGAATTTTCAGATTCATTTTCTTCTGTTTTCATAACCTTTATGTATTACTTGTAAATGAATATTCCTTTCTTTGTTCTCTTCACTTTTAATCCCTTAAGAATAAGTTCTGTAAACCATTCAAAGTTTGAAAGTGTGTGTCCTTGTGGCTGAGAGTAACCTGGTTTCCCCTTTGCCTTTTTGCTTGTGTTTTTCATAGCATTAGTTTTAATTGGTTTCACTTATTAATAATTGAACTATAAAAAGGTAACCATCAATTTTTTGCTTTCATATTTGACACTTTTCTTTTTCTGACACTTTAGAATATGTTATTTCAGAAAATGGTTGTTTACTTAAAGGTTTAAATCTATCGGCATAAAAGCCCCATTCAGGATAATAAGAATCTGCTTCTTTTAGGACTAAACCAATTCCATCCAGCTCCCGATAAGTAATAGCAATTATAGTATATATGACACCCTCTTTAAGAGCAATAGGCCAATCTGGAATTCTCTTTTTAGCATCGATGCAAATTACTTTTTGGCCAACATAAAATGGTGGTAAGTTATTTTGACTGTTCATAGTTTTAGTTTTTAGGTGATATATTAATTAATAAACAATTTTTAAAAAGGTAACCGTCAATTTTATTTAATCTACTTCCTTGCCTCCCACAACCAATTTTCATCGCTTTTAAAGTATCCTAGTTTGTCGCCTATAATAACACGATACAAGCCTTTTTTTACCAATTGTATGTCTTCGCATTGTGCTTCCAACATAAACTTATCTCCTGGTTTGCTTAATCCATAAAATGAATTTGCGCTCACAGTGGAAATGCCATCTTTAAAATTGCTTACCCTATCGTATTGGAAAAGAGAAATGATTTCACCGTTGTTATTAATTAATTCCCATTTTTTGTCGGTCATTATCCAAGCTACACCATCGTTAAATGGTTTTGCATTATTATACTCTTTCATAAACAAGGCATTGCCTTTTTCATCGATGTAACAAAGTTTTCCATTTGCATTCCGCACTATTGCCTTTCCTTCAGAGTATCCACTTTGAACATTAAACCTTGGTTTTACAAGCCACTTACCGTTATTGTCAATTAAGCCGGCTTTATCACCTTCCCATACAAGTGCAGTTGAGTTATTAAAATCGCTGCAGTGATTATAGGAATCCTTGATAGCAATGTCACCGCTTGGGTCAATATAACCATATAAATTGTTTGTTTTAACTTTAGCAAGACCATTTTTAAAAGGTGATGCAAAGTTGAAAGTTGCAGGGATAATTAATTTTCCTGTTTCATCGATATAGCCAAATTTTTTTTTACATTTTACTACGGCAAGACCTTCATTAAATGTTCCTATGTAATTGTACTTTCCCTTGCAAACCAATATACCGTCACTGTTATAAAGGTTTTCTTTTCTTCTTTTTTTTGCAATGTAGTTCCCTGTTGCTTCATCGCGTCTTATCACTTTACAGAATGGTTTTTTTATCCATACACCTGTCTCATTAATGAGTCCGTATTTAGAATTCTGCATTACTACTGCCACTCCTTCATTGAAAGGAAAAGCTCGTGAATATATTGGCGCAATTATCCGCTTTCCATCAGTATCAACATAACCATACCTACCTTTTGTTCTCACAGCCGCTTTTCCTTCACTAAAGAATTCTGCTGCTTCAAATGCCGCTTTTATAGTGTAGGTTCCTTCTGTATTAATATAACCCCATTTCCCTTTTCGTTTTACTGCAGCAAAGCCTTCACTGAAACTTTTTGCATCATCGAATATTGGTTGAATGACAAACTTCCCTAATTCATTTACGAAGCCCCACTTCCCGTTTTTTCCTTGCACCAAAAACCTGTTTTCTGACCAAGATTTTACGTTGGAATAGCTAACATCTACTACAATGTTTCCTTTGTTGTTTACAAATCCAAAGCGCGTACTTTCTTTTTTAATTTTAAAGAGTCCTTCGGAAAGGTCCATTAAAGTTACGTCATCGTAAATCGGTGAAATTATTTCAGCAAAGGATTTGTCATAAACACCCCAAAATTTTCCTCTTTTAAATTGGGCATAATCTCCTTTAAAATTTTCTAAATAATCTATCGGTTTATCGCATAGGTGTTGTTCTAAATCTTTTGTTATATAACCCCATATTGCTTTGCTTGAGGTGAGATAATTTTCTGATATATTCATTCTTGAAATTGTGTACCCATTGGCATCAAACCAGTTTACATTGAAGGAAGTTAAATAGTCGAAAGCAGAACACAAGGTTTGCTCACCACTTTTTTTAACAACTTTAAAATGAGCACTTTTAATTATTCTTGCTTGATCTGTATTTGTTTTGTCTATGAAAAAGCAAGGTTTACTTGTTTTGCCGGTGCGGGGATTAATAAGGACCATACCACCTTCTACAAGAGCAGCAAATGAATTTCCAATAGAGTCGTTGTCCATATCAGGGAGCCTAAAAGCATAATAATAGGGACCAACCAAATACTTTCCTGTTAGGTTATTAATCAATCCGAAATAGGAATTAGATGAATAAGTCATTAGACCAACATTAATGGAATGGCTAGGGCTTTTAACCTCAACAACTGTAACGTTGAGTAACGGTTTTACGGTAATGGATTTAAAAGTTGGGGGTATCACTATCGAGTCTCCCTCGATGGTTTTCAATCCCCATTTTTTTGCTTTTGCAGAATAAAACCAAATGAATTTCTCCAATTTCAAATCAGATGGTATTGTAGTATTTGCATCATAATTGTAAGTACCATAACCAATTTTAATCGTACTCAGGTTTGCATACTCCTGAGCTTCAAACAAGTTTCCTTGGGAGTCGAAATTTAGCAGCGTAACGGGACCACCTGAAATTTTATACCCTTTAGCAAAGTTTCGATGTAAATGGATTAATTCATATTCAGGATTGGTAATTTGTTTTCCTGAAGTATTTACCAAACCGTATTTACCAATTTTTTTGTACACAAATACATTTACATCGTATAAACTGTTGATCTCATCCGCATAGGCAGGCATCACTAATTTGCCAGTTGAGCTGCTCGCTAAACCGTATTTATTTCCTCTAGTCAACAGATATACATCAGGGTGTATTAGCTCAATATCATTGTATTCAGGCTTTAATTTTATTTCCACATTAGCATCCATGATTCCCCAAGCTCCATATTTTTGAATTAGGACAAGGTTTTCAGTAAGTGGTGCTATTTCATCAAAAGCCCCATTACTCAATGATTTAGAAGCAACGGAATAGCACTCCCATAACTTATTGTTACGTACTTTAATGAATTTTTTAGAAATAACATCCATTTCTGCCCATTCAGGATGTATTAATTCTGTTCCTTTCATATCAACAGCTCCCCATTTTCCATCCGTTTTAAAAACAATGTAGCCCGCATAATATTGATAAATGGCTTCGTTGTTGGCAGGAAGAATTTTTTTTCCGATAGGGGAGTATAGTCCCTTGTGAATGTTTAAAATTGTTTCAAAATAATTGTTTCTGTATTGATAAATGGTATCAAAAATGGGCGGGATTAACTTCGCTCCATTTTTATCTAACAATCCAGTTCTTCTTTCAACTTTATAGAGTACACAACCTCCAAAAGCCGGCTGAAGAAGTTCGCAAACAGGAGGCAGGTATTGTTTTCCTGTATAATCAATAACCGCCCACAAGCTATCTTTGCGAACGCCTAGCAATGTATCGCTGAGTACTTGAATGGCATTCCAAATGGGTGGAATTATTTCATTGCCTGACTTGTTAATAACTCCAAATAAATTTCCTTTTTTGATTACTGCATAGGAGCCTTTGAAATCAACTGCGTGATTGTATACGGGTTGGATAACAACTTCTGCCTTGTCGTTTATGAAACCCCATTTACCATCAACTTTTACAGGTAGTAAAAGGTCGTTTTGCCCAAATAAACAGGTATAAGCTAGGAGTAGGGCGGAGGTTAGTATACGTTTCATAATTCAAATTTTAAATGCTTAATATTTTATGTAATTGCTCAACTGAAGCAACCTTGCTATTTTCCTTTTGCATTTTAAAAGTAAAGTGTGGCTTGTCTTGTCCTTTTAATTCATCGGTGTTAATTTTTTTGAATTCACCAACTGAGAAAGTTGCCACATTGTTGCCGGGCAGTACTGCTATCATACGATTTTTGTCTGAAGGCTTAAAGCTGAACTCTCCCCATGCATATTTTGGATATTTGATTACTGTTCCATCATTTATTACAAGAAATACTGTAATTTCATTTGCCTTGTATTTATCACCAAAATCGAAGTCGGCAGCCAAGCGAATCACATCTTCTTCTTTGTATTGTCTGTCCCAGTTGTAAATCCCAAAGTTGCTCACGGCAAAGCTTCGAATCAAATCTCCTTCGGCTCGTAATCTCGATTCTTCTTTTTCCCTTCCTTCTTTCACCAGACCATAGCTTTCCATTTTTTCTTGGAAACGACTCATTTGTTCCGCGAAATTTTTACCTTTTAGTACAGGTGAAACAATGGTTGTGAAATCTCTTTTGTTTCCTTTCAAGCTCAATGAATAAAGTCCATTATCCTTATCAAAAGGTTTAATGTTGGCACTTGTCCATGAATGTTTATACACCCAATTGTTTTTTGTAAGGTCGCTTTCCCCATTTGTTCCGGCATATTGCCACACTACACCGCTAAATTCTTGGAGTTCAGTAAGTCCAGTGTAATCTGCGTCAATATCAAATACAGGGGTCTTACCATCGTACTCTTTTGGCTCAATCGGTTTTGTTGGACAGGCACCCAAGGCTTCTATTTCCTTCTTTTTTTTCTGATTAATAGTAGGGGACAGGCTACCGATATTTTCCCAATTTTTTTCAAGGGTATCCAATGCATAAAAATTGAAGTTATTGCCAGCTTTGAAAGAAGCCATGCTTACTTGAAGGTTTTTACCATTGGCAATGTAAACCTGTTTATCGCCTTGTTTGGCATTTATTTCAAACATACCTGCCGATTCAAACTGGATTTTTATTCCTGCGCTATCGTACACCATAGGTATTCCACTGGCAATAATATCGGCAGCTGTGTGAAACTCACGGTACTGGAAATTGACTTCTCCGCTTACCATTTTACCATTTGCATCCACAAATGAATTTGCTGGAATAGAAATGCTTGTTCCATTTTCAAGGTCAATTGTTTTTTCTTCGCTAGCATTGAGAACAAAATCGTGAAACGGAACATTCACATTTTTAAAGGGCTGCTTTATACAGGCCATATTTGACTTGTCGACAGAACACATAGTGATCATACTTAGTCCTAAGGACATTGGTATGATGTAAAGGAGGCCAGATTTTGTTTTCATAGTGCTGTGTTTTAGGGTTGTTTATTCTTATATTTATATATCGTTTCTACTATTAATAATCGACCTTTAAAAAGGTAACCATTCAATTGTATAGGGCGATTTTTATATTTTGATTACTGGATTATAATTTTGGTCGTTTTTATATTTATCTAAAAATTCTTGGGCTTTCTCATTCCCTAGCTTAGCTGCTTTTCTGATATCATTCCATGCTTCGGAATCTTCTCCCATTATGTATTTTCTCAGTCCACGGTTAAGGTAATTTATAGCATCTGTTGGATTAAGTTCAATTGCCTTGGTGTAGTCCTCAATTTCTCCTTCAAAATTATTCAGTCTGCCTTTTACTAAGCCCCTGTATGTATAAGCCAAATCATTTTTCGGATCGGATTTAATTACTTTATTGAAGTCTTTTAGTGCAGCCTTATTTTTTTGCAAATTATACTTTGCAACTCCTCGGTTGTAAATAGCAATAATATCAGTTGGGTCGTACTTTACAGCTTTAGTGAAGTCTTCAATAGCGCCAATATTATCTGCAATTGCTAGTTTTATAGTTCCCCTATTATAATAGCTTTGTCCATTTGTAGGATTTAACTCAATTGCTTTATTATTGTCTAGAAGTGCACCTTCCATATCCCCAAGATAATATCTCACTGCTCCTCTTCGGCAATAGGCTTGCTCGCTTTTATCATTAATATTAATTACCCAGTCAAAATCATTAAGGGCTTCATAATACTTTAAAGCAATTATTTTTTCAATTCCTTGGTCGTAATATTTACCTTCAGCTATGTAGAGGTCTTCATTGAAACCAACGCTGTCTTTAAGTGCTAATTTTGCAACTGCTCTGTTGTGGTAGTCGCCACCTCTGTTAGGATTTAGTTCAATTGCTTTTGTATAATCATCAACTGCACCTGAATTGTCATTAGACATAAGTTTAGCCAAAGCTCGGTTACTATAATAATCATTAAGTGGATTAAGTTCAATCGCTTTGGTGTGATCTGTTATTGCTCCTAAATAATCGTTTAATTTATATTTTGAATTTGCTCTTGCATTGTATGTTTGATCACTGATATAATTTAGTGTTACTGCTTTATCGAAGTCGTTTACGGCTTCCTGGTATTTTTCAAGGAAAGACAGTAAGTACCCTCTGCTATTATAAGCAATTGCATTAGCTGAATCCAACTCAATAGCTTTGTTATAGTCAATTAAAGCTCCATCATAATCACCGCTATTTTCCTTGGCATTTCCTCTATACAAATGCAATCCTTTACAATTTAATTCAATTGCTTTATCATAATCCGGAATAGAACCTTTATAATCGCCTAAATAGCATTTATCGGTTGCTATATTGGCATAAATGCTTGAGTCTTTTGGTAAAAATTCAAGAGCAATAGTAAGGTCGGCAATTGATCCATTGAAGTCCCTTAGACCTAATTTCGCTGCTCCTCTTTTAGAAAATGCAGCTCCATAATTTGGTTTCAATTCTATTGCTTTATCAAAGAACACAATAGCCTCTTTTAAAAAAGCAGAGTCGTATTTAACTTTTCCTTGCTTAAAAAATTCTTCGGCAGTTTGTGCTTTTAAAGCAATGGTAGCAAGCAGAATAAATAGGAATATCAGAAGGGCGGTTATCTTTTTCATGGCGTTTAGTTTTTTGTGATCAGTTAATTAACATATCAATTGTCTAATGGTACATTACTTGCACCCACATACAATCCTTGTGTTTTATCAAGTTTATGTGCAGCTCGTGTTTGGCATCGAAATAACTTTCGTCATTTCCTAAATCCTGGTATTTTTCCTTGAACAAGGCAGTGTAGTGATTGAACACCTTTTCATCTAACTGCATCGGAATAATAAAGTAAGCTAATTCAGAAAGGTTCAATTTTAATTGGTTTTCACCTTTTGAAAAAGCAAGTGGGTTAAAATCTTTATCAAATTCCCATTTGTAATTAAGGGTGTCAACAAAATGTCCCGGTCCTTCATTTACTATCTGCGCAAAGCTTACATTGGTAAGCAACACTGCGAATACAATAAGTTTTTTCATAGCTTTTGGTTTTAATTAGTTTGTTTATTTACTAATTAATAGCTTCAACTATAAAAAGGTAACCGTTGTTTATGAAAAAAATGGAATTTTAAATCGCCTTATTTAGAAATGATAAGGGAAACT
>CAIMGI010000214.1 GCA_903840505.1 uncultured Bacteroidota bacterium | reverse complement strand
CTTGTCTTAATAAAATGAATTACCGAAAAAAAATAGCACTCCTATTGGGTCCATTGCTTGCATTTATTATTTATGCAAGTGCCGACTTATCACCCGGTAATCCGATGGTCACAAAAATGGCTGCCGTAGCAGTTTGGATGGCGGTGTGGTGGTTAACAGAGTCGGTGCATCTAGCAGTAACGGCACTTTTGCCAATTGCTTTGCTTCCCATTTTGGGAATTGCCGATTCAAGAACCATTGCACAGCAATATATGGATTCCATTATCTTTTTATTCATTGGAGGTTTTATCATTGCCTTTGCAATAGAACGTTGGAATTTGCATCAACGCATTGCATTGAGCATACTAATGAAAGTAGGTACAAAACCATCTAGGATATTATTGGGAATAATGCTTACTTCTTATCTTATTTCAATGTGGATATCGAATACGGCAACAGTTATGATGCTGATTGCGATGGTATTGGCAGTAATAGTGCAAATAGAAAATCATTTCAAAGAGGAACACCATTCACATAAAATGGCAACGGCTTTGCTAATAGGTTTGGCTTACTCGGCCAACATTGGTGGAATGGCAACACTTGTAGGCACTCCTACCAATATGATTTTTTTGCGGGAGTATCAGGAAAAATTCCCAATGAACCACGATATGAATTTCCTTTCTTGGTTTAAAATTGGATTTCCATTATCGTTTGTTCTTCTTATTGTTGCATTTTTTGTGCTTAAATTTCTATTCATAAAAAAGGAAGTATCTCTAACCTTGGAGAAAGATTATTTTTCTAATGCATACAAAAAGTTAGGCAAAATGAGCTATGAAGAAAAAGTGGTAGCACTTGTATTTGTTGCAACCGCCTTGCTTTGGTTTACTCGTGCCGACATTGATTTTGGTTTGTTTACAATGAAAGGCTGGAGTAATTTATTTCCTAAAATGGATTACCTTCAAGACAGTACGGTAGCAATTGTAATGGCTTTATTGCTTTTCTTTATCCCTTCCAAAAATGTAAAGGGTAGGGCGATTATTGTTTGGGACGATGTAACAAAGCTACCTTTTGATATAGTTCTTTTATTTGGAGGCGGTTTTGCCCTGGCAAAAGGTTTTGAGCTTTCGGGTTTAAGTACTTGGTTGGGATCACAACTACAGTTTAACTCCGAAACCAGTCTTTATCTATTGTTGTTTGCTATGTGCATACTTGTTGTTATTATCAGTGAGTTTGCTTCCAATGTAGCCTGTATTCAATTGATGCTGCCCATTCTAATAGCTCTTCAAAAAACAATGGACGTACATCCCTTGATGTTGATGATTCCTGCAACGCTGTCTGCATCTTTGGGATTTATGTTGCCGGTTGCAACTGCCCCCAATACCATAGTGTTTGGGAGTAAACGCTTGCGTGCAAACGATATGTTAAAGGCAGGTTTTGTAATCGACCTTGTTGGGGTAATACTCATTGTAATTGCAATGATGGTAGCGGGAAGTTATTTGTACAATTAATTTTTTTCGGAAAAAACTTCCATTATCAGCAATCAAAGAATTACGAAACGACTAACTGTTTTTAGTTCATCAGCAATTCCTTTGCGTTCTTAATGGCTGCAGCCGTAGGGTTTTCGGTGCTTAACATTTTGGCAATTTCCTGCACACGTTCTTCTTTGTTCAGCTTTTTAATTTGAGAGTGGGTTTTGTTTTCCTTTTCTTGCTTGTAAACAAATAGGTGAGAGGAGCCCTTTGCAGCAATTTGAGGCAGGTGCGTAATGGTTATTACTTGCATTGTTTTTGCCATTTTATCCATAATAATGCCCATTTTATTTGCTATTTCACCCGATACTCCGGTATCAATTTCATCAAAAATAATGGTGTGCAATTGTTTTGAGTTGGCAATGAGTGATTTTATACTCAGCATCAAGCGCGACAATTCACCGCCCGAAGCAACTTTGTTCAACTCTTGCACAATACTGCCTTTGTTGGCCGAAAATAAAAATACAATGTTGTCTTTTCCTAAAGCTGTTAAGTCATTTAAATCGCTTTGTTCAATTTTCAATGCTGCATTTGGCATTCCCAGTTCCGAAAGT
Organism: uncultured Bacteroidota bacterium; assembly: GCA_903840505.1. GTDB lineage: Bacteria > Bacteroidota > Bacteroidia > UBA4408 > UBA4408 > CAIMGI01. The sequence continues at coordinate 16,633 of CAIMGI010000214.1, read as the reverse complement.
GTTTGTTGTAATTGTTTTTCAATAGGGGAGATAACGGCTTTTCTTTTTTTAGAAAGAGCGGCAGCCAACTTTTCCAATACTTTTTTATCGGCAATAAGTTGCTCCGTTATTTTATGAATGCTGTTTTCTAAGGAAGTAAAATCAAGCAGCTTTGTATCCAAATCTTCCTTAATGGCAATTAATTCGGCTATGCTGGTTACGCGGTGCTTTTGTTGCAGTTTATAAAGCAAATCTAAACGTTCACTAATCAATTCCAGTTTTGCAGCATCAAATACAATGCTGTCTTGTACATTTTCAAGTTCGCCTGCAATGTCTTTCAGTTCAATAAAAGAAGTATTGATGCGTGTACTCAATTCTTGTAATTCAGTACTGAATTTCGCCAATTCGTTTGTTGACACTTTTACGCTGTTCAATCCACTTATCAGGCTCGATTCACTTTCATTCAAGGCCAATAATACACTTGCTATTTTCGATTTTATATCTTCAGCATTAATAAGTATAGCCAATTGTGACTCCAATTTATCCTGCTCATTTAAATGAAAATTGGCTTCTTGCAGTTCATTGAACAGGAATAGTAAATAGTCACTTTCCTTTTGAGCATTGGCTTCCTTTTCCTTTAGTTGCATCAATTCCGCTTCAAGTAACTTATAGGCATTGAAATTGGCTTTATACTCTTTTAATGCTGCGCTATTATCTGCAACAGCATCAACAATGCTTAACTGAAAGCTATTGTTCTGCAATGAAAGTGTTTCGTGTTGCGAGTGAATGTCGATTAGCAATGCGCTTATTTGCTTAAGCTGACTAAGCGTAACTGGCGTATCATTTATAAAAGCGCGTGAATTTCCTGTTGGGTTTATTTCTCTGCGAACTGTTGTATGATGATCGTAATCCAATTCGTGCGTGCTGAAAAAATCTTCCAGCGCGTAATTTTTAATATTAAAAACAGCCTCAACAATGCACTTTTTTGTTTTGTCATTCAGGGAAGTGCTGTCGGAACGATTTCCTGCTATTAATCCCAAAGCACCTAATAATATTGATTTTCCGGCACCTGTTTCACCGGTAATAATGCTTAAATGCTCATCGAGGTCAATGCTTAAGGAATCAATAAGCGCGTAATTTTGAATCGACAAATGCTGTAACATCCTGTTTAGTTACTATTTTGAATCCTCAAGTATTTATTCGAATTTCCTGGGTCGATATTGGATAGAATGGGAGCAATTTTGGCCTTCATATCTCCAAAAGATTGTGAAAATATATTGATTATCTCGTCTGATTTAGCGGTAAAAAATATATTCATCAAAAAGGAAAGCGGGTTGGTGTTAAACACCTTTTGCAAATTTTCAATGCTTTCATAAATGTTTTTTCTTCCTGCCTCAAGGTCTGTTGCCATTATATCAAGACCTAAACGATGGTACTTGTATATAGTAGCCCTTAAAGGTTTAAAGTTTGGGTTTAACATATTCTCTACAAACCAATATCTGTTTTTTGTTCCTTCAAATGCTTTCCAGCCTTCGTAGCGCGAGTCGTTTTGAGAATTGGTTACAATTTGTTGTGCTTTTTGATAATAGGGAGTGCCACCTTCCAAAGAATATGAATCATAATCAATGCCGATTATCATATAAGCGTAAAAAGCAAGTATAGAAGTTAGGTTACTGGAAAAAGTACTGGGATTAAATTCCAAGGTTTGATTTTCAACATACTTAAATGTGAATTTCTCATCGTTGTAATTAAGCATTGTGCTTGGATAAGATGTTTTGTAAGCTGTTCTTCTGGATTGTACCTGAATGGTACCTTTAAATTCATCAACAGAGAGTGCTGTGACAATGTTTATAAAAATACTGCATTCAATTCTTTCGTCCGTTTTATAAATATCACCGGTCCATTTGGTATTATTCATAAACTCTAGAATAGAAGTTCTAAGTGTTTCAAAAACCCGTTTATCAACGTTCGAAACCGCATCGGATTTAATGGTTACGGCACAATTAAGTTCTTGTGCAATTGAGCTTGTAAGCAAAATGCAAAAGAAGAAAAAGGTGGCTGTGATTTTTTTAATCATATTAATTTTCTTGCAATGCTATTATTTCCTTTACAATATCCTTGGCAACTTGTTGCTTCGATTTTAACTCGTAATTCTTAATATTATTGTGTTTGTCAATGATGCTAACCTTGTTTGTATCCGATTTAAATCCGGCACCTTTATCGTTGAGCGAGTTAAGTACAATAAAATCTAAATTTTTACTTTTTATTTTTTTTAGCGCATTTTCAATTTCGTTCTCGGTCTCTAAAGCAAAACCAATCAATACTTGATTCTTCTTTTTTTCTTTGCCCAGTGTTGCCAAAATATCTACTGTTTCTGTTAACTCCAATAACTGTGCGCTATTGTTTTTCTTTATTTTTTGTGTGGCAACAATGCTTGGTTTGTAATCTGCAACAGCAGCAGACAGAACGGCAATGTTCACTTTTGGAAATACGTTTAAACAGGCTTCCAACATTTCATTTGCGCTGACAACATTTTGAATCAACACATTTTCATTTGTGATTTTTTCGGAACTTGGTCCGCTCACAAGTATTACTTTGGCTCCATTATTTGCCAAAGCTTCGGCAATAGCAAAGCCCATTTTGCCCGAAGAGTGATTCCCGATAAAACGCACAGGGTCGATTGCTTCGTAAGTTGGACCGGCAGTAATCAAAGCTGTTTTGCCATACAAAGGCAAGGATTCGCTTAGCTTATTGTTTAAATATGCTACTATATGTTCGGGCTCAGCCATTCTTCCATCTCCCACTAATCCGCTGGCTAATTCACCGTTTTCGGCATCAATGATATGGTTGCCGAAAGTAGTCAATGTTTCAATATTTTTTTTGAATGCAAGGTGTTTGTACATATCCAAATCCATTGCAGGAGCTATGTAAACAGGACATTTTGCAGATAGATACGTTGCCAATAACAAATTATCACAGAGTCCGTTTGCCATTTTTGCAATGGTATTGGCACTGGCAGGAGCAACAAGCAATAGGTCGGCCCACAAAGCAAGTTCAACGTGGTTGTTCCATTCACCGGAATTGCCTTCCGTAAATTCAACAAATACTTTGTTTTTTGAAAGAGTAGAAAGTGTAAGCGGACTAATAAATTCGGTGGCAGCTTTGGTCATAATAACCTTTACGTTTGCTCCCGATTTAATAAGTAAGCGCGTAAGTATTGCAGCTTTGTATGCGGCAATACTGCCACATACAGCAAGCAATATGTTTTTGTTTTTTAACATTGCGGGTTGCAATGAAAATAAATGATTACTTAGTTTCTTCCGTAACTTCAGGCTTACGAGAGTATATTTTATCTTCTAAGTACTCTTGTATAGCAATCAAAGATGCTTTAGGAAGTTTCTCATAGTATTTTGATACTTCAATTTGCTCTCTGTTTTCAAAAATCTCTTCCAAATTATCGCTTGTTGAAGCAAATTCGCTCAATTTTTGAGTAAGCTCTTCTTTTATTTCTGTACTAATTTGATTTGCTCTTTTAGAAATGATGGCGATTGTTTCGTAAACATTACCTGTACTTTTATCTAAATCTCTTAAGTCGCGCGTTACAGTGGTAACTTCTGAATTTGTTTTTTTAAAGTTCATTTTTTTAGTTTTACAGTTTATGATTTTTTGTTAATGTTTTTCTGGCAAGCTTCAAATATTTGCTCCGCTTGTCTTAGGTATTCACTCTTAGGGTATTTGTCAATAAATTTATAGTATACATCTACGGTGCTTTTTAGGCGCTCCACTTTTTTCTCTTCAATGCTGTTTATGGCCAATAGGTAGTTCGACTTCAATGCCAAAAAGCTCACTTCATCTCTGTAGCGGGTATCAGGAAAGTCTTTTAAAATATTGTTGAGCGACACAATGGATGATTTATAATCGCCCATATTGTAATACAATTTTGCATTGTCGAAAGCCTTTGTTTCCAATTTAAGGCGCAGTACATCAATATTGGTATTGCACTCTGTAACACGGTTACTGTTGGGATACATAGTTACAAACAGCTGAAACTCTTCAATGGCACTAATTGTATTTGATTGGTCGAGTGTGCTTCCCGGGGAGTTTAACATATAGCAATAGGCATTCATATACATTGCTTCTTCTGCAAAAGTGCTGTTAGGGTAGGTGCGTACAAAGTTTTTAAAATGGTAACTAGCCAAAATATAATCGTCCAATCCATACTCACAATAAGCATAGTAAAGCATTACCTTTTCGCCCTTTTCGTTACCCTTGAAAATAGTAACAAGTTCCTCCAACAAGCCCAGTGCATTCTGGTACTTTTGCTTTTCATAATACTCCAATGCCTTTCTGTATTTCAACTCATAATCGCTGCTTTTTAGCAAACGATTGTATTTGCTGCACGAGGAAGCAAAAATGAGCAAAAAACCAATAAACACTAATGTCTCTTTTTTGAGCATACTGCAAAGATAAGAATTTTATTATTACACAGGTATATTTATCCTATGTTTGCTATTATGTATTAAACCTTGTAATTTCGCACCGTAATTGAATAATTAAACTTAAAACGAGAAAAAGGTGGATTTATTTGAAAAAATCAAAAAAAATAGAGGTCCTATAGGCGAACACGCTAAGGAATCGCACGGTTATTTTACTTTTCCTAAATTAGAAGGGGAGATTGGTCCGTATATGGTTTTCAGAGGTAGAAAGCGATTAAACTGGAGTTTAAATAATTATTTGGGATTGGCTAATCATCCGGAAGTACGCAAGGCCGATGCCGATGCTGCTGCCGAATATGGTTTTGCATCGCCAATGGGTGCGCGTATGATGAGTGGTAACTCCAATGCGCACGAAGAACTGGAGAAAGGATTATCTGATTTTGTTCAAAAGGAAGATACCATACTTTGTAATTTCGGTTACCAGGCAATGGTTTCGGCCATTGATTGTTTGGTTGACAGAAGAGATGTAATTGTCTATGATGCCGAAAGTCACGCTTGTATTTTAGACGGTGTGCGTTTGCACATGGGTAAACGTTATGTGTTTAAACACAACGACATTGCCGATTGTGAAAAGCAATTGGAACGTGCTACCAAACTGGCTGCAGAAACCGGTGGTGCCATTATGTTGATTACCGAAGGGGTATTCGGTATGCGTGGCGATCAAGGTAAATTGAAAGAAATTGTAGCACTTAAAAAGAAATTTAGTTTCCGATTATTTGTGGATGATGCTCACGGAATTGGTACAATGGGTAAAACAGGCGGTGGAACAGGTGAGGAGCAAGGTTGCCAGGCAGGTATTGATATTTACTTTGGTACTTTTGCAAAGTCCTTTGGTTTAATAGGAGGTTTTATTTCCAGCGATGCGCAAATAGTAGAGTATTTACGTTACAATATGCGTTCACAAATATTTGCTAAGTCTTTACCAACTCCTTTGGTAATAGGTGCTATTAAACGATTGGAGTTGATGCGTTCAAAGCCTGAACTAAAAGCAAACTTGTGGAAAATTACCGAGGCATTGCAAACAGGATTAAAAAATGCAGGTTTTGAAATTGGTGAAACCAATTCACCTGTAACACCTGTATATATGAATGGTTCCATACCGGAAGCAACCAATTTAATTATTGACTTGCGTGAGAATTTCGATATTTTTTGCTCAATGGTGGTATATCCTGTTGTTCCAAAAGGAATGATTATACTTCGTTTAATTCCTACTGCGGTGCACACCTTGGAGGATGTGAAATATACCATTGATGCATTTTCAAAAATTGAACACAAGTTAAAATCGGGCCAGTATATGGCAGATAAGATTACTCCGGTACATTTGTAGTATTGGGGTTTTTACAAAAGAAAAGGTCGGGATTCCCGACCTTTTCTTTTATTTTAACTAATCAACCATTAAGCAAAAGCTTCTCATAGCTTTCTCTATAAGTAGGTGTTGCTAAATTGTATTTAATTCCTTGTCGTAATACATAACCGGTTAATGATTCTAATTCAGTATTGGGTTTATTGTGCATAAAGTCGGAATGCATAGAAGATGTTGTTTCAAAAGGCAAGGCTTTTAATTTATTCAGCACTTTTTCAGTAATATTATCTGGAACTTTAATCTTTTTGGCCTTTGCAATTTGCTTTACTTCTTCAATTAGTAAGCTAATAAATTTTAACTTTTCATTGTCAGAAAGTACTTGGCCAATACAGTTGTTAAAATAGGATGTTGCGGTTGCTGTAGGTGAAATGAAAATAAATTTCTCCCAAATAATGCTTGAAATATTTTGTGAGAGTGTTGCCTCAATATCGGCTTGTTTAAACAAACTTTCGAGCAGGCGTAATTTTTCATTTACAAAATTATCGAGTCCGAAATACAGTGTTTGGATATTGCCGCTGTTTTCAATTATAGCTGGCGCTTTTAAACGAGAAACAATGTAAACACAGCCATCCAACACCATATTGTAGGGGAGAAGACTCTTGATTTTCTCCTTGTTGTTTACCCCGTTTAGCAAGGGTAAAATGATGGTGTCCTTATCGATGCAAAGCTCTAACTGTTTAATAGTTGATTCAAGGTCGTAAGTTTTTGTGCAGAGGATAATAAAGTCAGTGATACCAATTTCGGCCGGTTTGTCAGTAGCTATGAATGGTTTGGCAATAAAAGCATAGAGTTTGAAGCAATACACCATAAATTATATTTGATTAATAAGCCACCGGAAGTACAGCGTTTTGGTATTTCCCACGGTTTTAATAACCTGTTTTTTAACCATAGTCGCGAAATAAAAAAAGTGATTTTTCGAGGTGGAATAGGCTCTGTATTGTTGCATCCCGAGAGTTCTATACGTGGAATGGAATATCCGGAAGGGCCAGGTTTTGATATACGAGGATATCGACTTAGAGGTGTTTCTGTGAATTTAGCAGTAGCAAAGCAAATGAGTTTTGGCAAGTACTTTTTTGTAAATGTCGAGGGTAAAATTACTGCTTCGGTGGTGAATGCACCCATTGTGAATGGTTATGCGCGTGTGCACAATGTGGCTTTTTAGCTTATTCTTGGGCCGGGTGTGAATTGGGCTGTAAAGAGTGGATCAAAAGCAGAGGGAGGAGTAAATAAATAATTAATTAATCTGTATGATTTGATTATAAACAAATTTGCACGCGAAGAAAATGTGTTTTCTTATAATAAAAAAGTCCCGAGTTTAACCTCGGGACTTTTACTATCTAATCGGCAGGAATATTACTCTCCTTTTTTCTTTTTCTCCGATTTTTCCATTTCTGATTTTAAGTTAGACAAGGCACTGATATCACCTAATGTAGATTTCTCAATATTGTCTTTCACTTTCTTAACAGCTTTCTTCTCTGCTTTTTCAGTTTCCTTTTTAGCAGTAGTTTCTTCAACTCTGTCAAGTGCTACTTTATCATCGTGTAATTTTGCGTGCGACACGATAATTTTTTTCGAATCCTTAGAAAATTCTAATATTTTGAAATTTTCTTTTTCATCTACCTTTAATGAAGTGCCATCAGGCTTAACCAAGTGACGGGTAGGAGCGAATCCTTCAACACCATAAGGAAGAGCTATAATACCGCCCTTGTCCATTATGCTAAGTACTGTTCCTTCGTGCACTGAATCAAGTGTAAATATGGTTTCAAATACTTCCCAAGGGTTTTCCTCAAGTTGTTTGTGTCCTAGACTTAATCTGCGGTTCTCACCATCAATTTCAAGTACTTTAACATCAATTTTATCACCTGTTTTACAGAATTCAGATGGATGTTTGATCTTTTTAGACCAAGACAAATCTGATATGTGAATTAATCCATCAACACCTTCTTCCATTTCTACAAATATACCAAAGTTGGTAAAGTTGCGAACGGTTGCACTGTGTTGTGAACCAACGGTGTATTTAGTAATAACATTCGCCCAAGGATCAGGAATCAATTGTTTAATGCCCAATGACATTTTTCTTTCTTCTCTGTCTAAGGTTAAAATAATTGCCTCAACACTGTCACCAACTTTTAAGAAGTCGTGTGCAGTACGTAAGTGTTGACTCCAGCTCATTTCCGATACGTGAATCAATCCTTCAACTCCTGGAGCTACTTCAACAAATGCACCGTAATCAGCAATAACAACCACTTTACCTGTTATTTTATCACCGATAGCAAGTTTAGCATCCAATGCATCCCAAGGGTGCGCACTAAGTTGTTTAAGACCTAAAGCAATACGTTTTTTATCGTTATCGAAATCAAGGATAACCACATTTATTTTCTCATCCAATTTTACAATTTCTTCCGGATGGTTGATACGTCCCCAAGATAAATCTGTAATGTGAACCAAACCATCAACACCACCTAAGTCGATAAATACACCATAAGATGTGATGTTTTTAACGATACCTTCTAATATTTGACCTTTCTCTAATTTAGAGATAATGTCTTTTTTCTGTTGTTCAAGTTCTGCTTCAATAAGCGCTTTGTGCGATACAACAACGTTTTTAAATTCATTGTTGATTTTAACAACTTTAAATTCCATTGTTTTACCAACGTACACATCGTAATCACGAATTGGTTTAACATCAATTTGTGATCCCGGTAAGAAAGCCTCAATACCAAATACATCGGCAATAAGTCCTCCTTTTGTGCGGCATTTAACCTGACCTTGAATAATTTCATCGTTTGCCAAAGCTTGGTTAACTCGTTCCCAAGAACGTAAACCACGTGCTTTTTTGTGCGATAAAATTAATTGTCCGCCTTTGTCTTCTTGGCTTTCAATGTATACTTCTAAAGTATCTCCAACTTTTAAATCGGGATTGTATCTAACCTCTGATGATGCAACAATACCATCCGATTTGTAGCCAATGTTTACTACGATATCGCGGCTTGTTTTAGCAACAACAGTTCCATCAATTACTTCGTGTTCAGTAACCGATTTTAATGTTTTGTCGTAAATAGCTTCTAATCGAGCTCTTTCATCTTTTGAATAATTCTCTTGACGTTTGCCGATAGCATCCCAATCAAAATTTTCTAGTGTGTTTTGTAAAGTTGTTTCAACTTCTACGTTTTCGTTCTCAGACATTCTGAACTTTGTTTTTGTATCCCAAAATAGCTTTTGGGAGGGGTTTATATTATTATTTATTTTTCGCCTAAAATTTTAGGGACGACAAAGGTAGAATTATTTTGATAAAAAGCAAGGGATTTGCTTACAGACAATGAGAATTTTAAAGCAAGGATTCCATTTCTTGCTGCATTGTTTTGGCTTCTTTTGCAGCTTCTTCTGCAAAATCAATACCCTTGCCAGCATATATAATGCTACGCGATGCGTTTACCAATAGTCCGCATTGAGTGTTCATTCCGTATTTAGCCACTTCTTGTAAACTTCCACCTTGAACGCCAACGCCCGGCACCAATAAAAAGTGGTTTGGGATAATGCTGCGAATTTTCCCAAGCATTTCGGCTTTGGTAGCGCCTACAACATACATCATATTGCCATCATTCCCCCATTGTTTAGAGGTGTTGAGTACTTGTTCGTAAAGTAAGCCAGATTTGGTTTCTTGGGTTTGAAAATCATCAGCACCCGAATTTGAGGTAAGTGCAAGTAGTATCACCCATTTGTTTTTGTATTCTAAAAAGGGGCTAACACTGTCTTTACCCATATATGGGGCAACAGTAATAGAATCGAAGTTTAGATTTTCTAGAAATGCAATTGCATACATTTTTGATGTATTGCCTATATCGCCTCTTTTTGCATCTGCAATGGTAAAAAGATTCGGGTAATGTTGATTAAGGTAATTGATTGTTTTTTCAAGGCTTTTCCAGCCCTTTAATCCCATTGCTTCGTAAAAAGCAGTGTTGGGTTTATAAGCAACACAATAGCTATGTGTAGCGTCAATAATTTTTTTGTTGAATTCAAAAATAGGGTCTTCTAACTGGAGTAGGTGAGTGGGTATTTTACTTAAATCGGTATCTAAGCCAATACATAAAAAGGATTTCTTTTTTGTGATTTGCTCGAATAATTCTTCTTTGGTCATTCGCCTTTTTTGTTTAAACCAATACTCCGCCTTCTTTTAATCGTTCGGCATTTTCGGCCAATTGCAATGCGTCAATAAATTCGCCTATATCACCATTCATAAAAGCTGTAAGGTTGTGCATGCTTAATCCAATACGGTGGTCGGTTACACGACTTTGCGGATAATTATACGTTCGTATTTTTTCGCTTCTGTCGCCTGTTTGCACCATTGTTTTACGCTTTTTTGAAGCTTCCTCCATACGTTTGTTAAATTCAATTTCGTACAAACGTGAACGCAAAACACCCATTGCTTTCGATAGGTTTTTTAATTGAGATTTCTCATCTTGGCATTGTACCACCAATCCTGTAGGTATGTGTGTTAATCGTATTGCCGATTTTGTTGTATTTACGGATTGTCCACCAGGTCCTGATGAGCAAAAAGTATCTTTTCTAATATCGTTGTCTTTCAATTCTATATCCCACTCATCAGCCTCGGGCATTACAATTACCGATGCTGCAGAAGTATGCACACGACCCATTGTTTCGGTTTGTGGTACACGTTGAACACGGTGTACACCCGATTCGAATTTTAATCTACCAAAAGTGTTTTCGCCACTTACATTAAAAATCACCTCTTTATATCCTCCTGCTGTTCCATCCGAAAAGTCGATTAGTTCTGTTTTAAAACCTATTGTTTCGCAATATTTGGTGTACATGCGATATAAGTCACCTGCAAAAATACTCGCCTCATCGCCACCTGTTCCTGCACGAATTTCAACAACTGCATTTTTAGAATCTTCGGGGTCTTTAGGAACCAACATATTTCTAATTTCGGCCTCTAACTGCTCTTTTTTCGGTTCAAGTTCAACAAGGTCCATTTTAGCCATATCCTTTAACTCTTCGTCCTTTTCATTCGAAAGTACTTCCTTGTTATAGTTTACATTTTCAACAACATTTTTGTAAATGTGGTATGCGTTTACTATGTCGGTAAGGTCTTTGTATTCTTTATTCAATTTCTTGAACATTTTCATATCAGAAATAATTTTCGGATCGGAAATTTGCTGTTCCACATCCTCCCAACGTCTTTTTATGGCTTGTAATTTATCTAACACAGTTTCTGATTATTTTTGCAAAGATATGAATTTTGCTTGGTTAATGCATAAAAGCCCCGAGTTTACCTCTGGGCTGCTTTTTAAAATTATGCTCTAATATTTTATAACAGTTTTGTTATATGCCTTTGTTGCAGTTAAAACCCTAAGCATATAAACACCGCTTGGAAGGTTATCGAAATTTGTCAACGATTGATTGTAGTCACCCGCTGTTTTTGTACCACAATCCATTGTTTTAATAATTTGTCCCAAGGAATTTACCAACTGTATTTGAACTTCAGTTGTTTCATTCAAGAAATAATTTACAGTAAGTTTATTATCAAAAGGGTTAGGATAGGTGCTGATATAAGCATCGTTTGCGATAGCATTTCCATCATCTACACTTACATTGTAACAGGTTCCAGGCATATTGTTGTCTATCCAATTCAATCGTCCGTTAAGCCACCTTTTCATATAATTAATTTCACCTTGGAAGGTAGTTTCAAGGGGTTGTGGTTCGCTAATTACATTGGTACCCAACAATGGCCATTTTATAAAATGGCGTTGTTGACTTTCATTTAAATAGGTAGTCATTGAATCCAAATAATTATTTAAATAACCATTCGGAATATTTTTGTAACGAACCCAATCCCAACGACATTTTAGTTTGTTTACGAAATTAGTATCCTGCATTAGTATTTCAAACCAATCCATTTTGGCCCTGCAAAAATTAACAGGGTAAATCCATCCTGTTGTATCGTGCATTGCACACCAATCGAGGTTTCCAAAAGAAATATTATAATCCCAAATAGGTCCTGCTTTTATTTTACCCCCATCCGTAATTTTTTCCTTATGAAAGAAATTACTCGCAACATATCCATCCCAATTTTTTGTAAACTCATTCATAATAATGAAGTCAATGAATGTAGTAACATCAATGTATTTTTTGTATCCTATTAAAGGGTCCGCAAAATTTACACCATTAAGTGCATTTTCAAAACTATCAACAAACAATTTTATATAATTTTTTTGCTGAACAGTAGGTGTATATGGATAGTGGTATTGAAAACTAATACCATTGTATTGCGAGTTCCATCCACCATGTTGTACACCGGCACCCCAGTCTTGTTTAAATATATAACCACCTGTTAAACTATCACCGGAATTGTCGTCAAAATCCAACTTTGAAATTCTTACTCTATTAGCACCGCGTTTTATTTTTTCCATTAACACATAAATGCCTTGGTAGCTACCGTTTAAAATCAATTCGCAAAAAACTGAACGAACCGCATAATTGCCAATTTCACTCGCTATTTTAAAAGTTGTAACGTTTCTTAAAAGCGATTTATCGCTATATGGTGCATACAATATCCAATCATTTTCAGCCGGCATATTGAGTAAACTCACATCCTGTGCAGAGTCAAGTGCGTCTCTTGTTTCAATACTAAAGCATTTTTGAGGAAATGTTTGTGAGTAATTTCCCCTAAGTTCAATTCCAATTTTACCATTATAGTTATTGTATGGGTCGGTTGTATTATTTCTAACTCCTGGTCCATTATATATTATCCCCATATTAACTGTTACTTTGGGTTCATCAGGTATTTGTTGGTTATTTGTTGTAATTACAACAATAGGCAAATTAGAAGATGTGAAAACCTGTGCAAACACTATGTTTGAAAAGGTAATGGAGATAATGAGTAATTGTGTTTTTTTCATAAATTATTGCAATAAACAGTATTTTAAGTTTTTACTTTTATAAGATAAAGCCCGCTCAGTAATGTTTTAAATCCCTCCAACTTTTGCGTATAGTCGCTAGCTTGATTTTGAACCACAATTAACACACTTAACAGTTTTAGCTATAATTTTTATAACTCTTAATTCTTTACAACGATATTGGAATATGTTTTGTGCATTGTGTTAACCCTTACTAAGTAAATACCCGTTGGTAAATTGTTAAACTGGTCAATTTTTTCATTGTAGTCACCTACTGGTCTCACTCCACAATCAATATCCTTAATAATTTGTCCCAATGGATTAACAAACTGAATTGTAACCTTGCTTTCTTCATTTAAAAAGTAATTGATATTTAAAAAGTCTTGGAATGGGTTAGGGAAAACAGTTACGAATGCATCGTCTGCCATATTGTTCTCACCAATACCAACCTCGGTACAATTCCCTTCCAAGTTTCCATCAATCCAAGCAAATCGGGCATTTATCCAACTTTTCAAATAGTCAATTTCACCTTGATAGGAAGTAGGAACAGCAAAAGGGCTCACATTATTATAGCAACAGCCAATACCCATTATTGGATATTTCTCGAAATGTCTTTGTTGTGATTCATTTAAAATGTTCGCCATTGAATCTAGAAAATTATTGATATAAGTATTGCTCAATGTTTTTGAGCGTAACCAAAGCCAACGGCATTTTACTTTGTTTTGGTAAATGCTGTCTTGATTTAGGCGCTCCCACCAATCTATTTGTCCAAAATTATCAAGATAACACCATTCAGCACGTCCACCGGTATTCCCGTTTGGATTAGCGCCATACCAAGGACTCAAACCATAACCAAAATTATAATCCCAAGCAGGTCCCGATTTTAACTGTCCGCCTTTTGAATATTTGTCTTTGTAAAAATACAAACTTGCTCTGTAGCCATCAGAATTACGCATCATTTCATTTATTATTTGACAATCAATGAAAGTAGAAACTTTCATGTATTTTGTATAACCTGTTATTGGGTCATTAAATGTTGGACTATACAAGGCAGTTTCGAGACTATCAACATATGCCTTTATGTATGTTTTTTGGGGAACTGTGATTTTGTATTTAGGGTAATGGTTGAAAAACCTGTTTCCCATAACTGAATTAAATTGAACTATTCCATCCCAGTCTCTTTTGATGATATAGCCACCTGTTAAACTATCTCCTGCATTATCGTTGGTATCTAATTTTGCAATATTTACTCTGTTATCGCCTCTTTTTACCTCTTCAAGCATTATGTAAACACCTCTGTACTGACCATTTAACACAACTTCGCAAAAACGTGTGCGGGAAGCATAGTGTCCCATTTCGTTTGCTATATGGTAGGTTAAGAAATTTCGCAACAATGTTTTATCATTATAAGGTCCATATAAAATCCATTTATTTTCAGCAGGCATTCCAAAAACGGTTGTATCTAATACTGAGTCAAGTACATCATGTGTTTCAATTAACCACGATTTCTGATCGAATTGCTGAGATAGTTGACCTCTTTGTTCAATCACCATTTTAATAGCAGGGTCGGTAACAGAGTCGCTCACATAATTGCGCACACCAGGGGCATTTTCAATGAAATTTATTCTTCCCGGGATTCTTGGTTCGTCAGGAATAGTAGCCCCAAACGTATTTATTAATACAATGGGAAGGTTTGAGGACGTAAATTTTTTTGGTTTGGATGGTTTATTACTGAATTTTAATGTCCAGTTCACTACAGTACCAATTTGACCATTATTATCATTATCTGTTACCAATAAATTCCAATTTCCATTTCCATTTTGATTTGTATTCACAATATAAATAGAGCCTTGTGGTTTAAAATTACCTGTGAATGGGGCAGTACCACCATAAATATTTTGTACAGCCGAGTCAATAAATATAGTATTTACAAAATTATCTCCTGTTCCGCCAATGTTATTGGTAAGGTTAAAGATTGCTCCATTTGGGGCTTGAACTTGCACACGTAAATCACCAACAGATGAATGGGCTATGTTTATTTTAACATATTCCAGTCCATATACCGTGTCAATATTTTGCGGGATACCAACAGTGGTTATTTGACTGGTAGTTGTTTGCCCATCAATAATTGGGTTACCTAGCCCTGTAAAAACTTGCGCAAAAGCACTTGTTGTTAATAGAGCTACAGAAAAAACTGAAAAGTAAATTTTTTTCATTTTTAGTTTGTTAAATAAGGGTTTATAAATTCACAAAAAGGGAATGTGTATTAAAGTATAAATTTATCGAAAAAAAACGGATAAATCAAATAAATACGATAAACAAACGTGTCGATAAAATTGAAAGGGAATTAAGATTTGCTATCCTTTTGGTTTCCGTAACCATAGCCTGTATATCCTCCGTACCCATAACCACCATAACCATAACCATATCTATTATAGTAATAGCGAGATCGTTTACGCATTACTCCATTTAAGATAAATCCGAAATTCGAAATAGTATTATTGTCAACTATTTCAATGGCATTATTAACAGATTCTTTTGTTGCGAATTTTGTATTTAAAACGAATAAGTTAACATCGGTAAACTTAATTAAAACAAGAGCATCTGAAATTAAACCAACAGGAGGAGTATCAATGATTACATAGTCGTAATGCTCTCTTCCATAAATCATCACTTCTTCCATATGTTTGCTCAAAATAAGCTCGGATGCATTTGGTGGGGTAGGGCCTGATAATAGTGCATCTAAATTTTCCAATCCTGTATGCAAAATACAATCGCTTATTTCATCTTTCCCAATAAGTATTGAGCTCATCCCTTTTTCACTCGATAAACCAAGTCCTAAGTGTACTTTTGGTTTATGCAAGTCAAGTTCAATAACAAGTACTTTTTTACCTGCTTTGGCTAATATGGAAGCTATATTAATAGAGCAGAATGTTTTTCCTTCACCCGGATTATTAGACGTAATCAATACAATTTTAGATTCTTTGGCATCACCCATATACTCTAAATTTGTGCGGATCGATCTAAATGATTCCGTTATAGGTGATTTCGGGTCAGCGTCTACAACAATGTAAGAGTTTTTACCTATTTCAGAATACAAAATTTCACCCAAAACAGGAATAGTAGTTAAGGCTTTTAATTCCTCAACACTTTCAATTCTATCAAAAAATGCTGTTCGAATAAATACAATTATAAGTGCGATTACAATACCAACACCCATAAATGAATACAATAGTTTTGAGGTATCGGGATATACTTTACCTAAGTATCGTGCCGACTCAATAATTTTTGTTTCAGGGACAATGCTGGCTCGTGCAATAACAGTATTTGCTTTTTTCTCCAATAAGAATAAGTACATATTTTCATGTACTTTCATCTTTCGCTGAATATTTAATAGTACACGTTGTTTTTCGGGAATTGTTTTGATACTTGCTATGTATACATTAATTTGCTTTCCTACTCTTTCAATATTGGCCGTAATTGCAATTTTTGTATTTGTTAAATAGGTGAGGATATTTTTCTTGAGTCGAACTATTTTTTGTTCAATTTCTTTTAATGACATATTTTCATTGGTTGCCATAAACAATGAGTTTGTGCGTGCCATTTGCATATTGTAAAGTTCGCCCACTAACTTTCGCAACACATCGTCATTGTTATTGACATAAAACGAAGGGGGCAAGAATTCAGGGTTTTTATCCTCAATAATATATTTTTCAAGTGCTTCAATGGAACCAAATTGTAGTTTTAAAGAAGTACGTTGACTTTCATAATTTGTTAATTGTGTAAAATATTCCTCTTCTTCTTTAGTAAGGTCTAAAATAGATTTTTCCTTTTTGTAATTCTCCATTGTGTCTTCAATAGAAGATAAGGTACCTACT
>CAIMGI010000213.1 GCA_903840505.1 uncultured Bacteroidota bacterium | reverse complement strand
TCTATTGTAAAATAATCATCGTACACATTATCTGACACACTCCTGTAAAGTGCTTTGTGTTCAAAAAACATTACCGGGTTAGGATCCTCGAAAGATGCGCATAACAGGCCTTTTGCATCACTTGGAAATGCTGGGTATACAATTTTAAGACCAGGGGTATGAAAAAACCACGCTTCATTTGATTGAGAATGAAAGGGACCTGCACCAACACCTGCACCCGTTGGCATTCGAATTACAACATCTGCATTTTGCCCCCAACGCCAATGCGACTTCGCTAAATTATTTACTATTTGATTAAAACCTTCCGTTACGAAATCGGCAAATTGCATTTCCATCATAGACTTATATCCATTGATTGACAGACCTAATGCAATTCCTACTATTGCTGATTCACATAATGGTGTATTCCTTACTCTCTCGCTACCAAATTCATTTAAGAAGCCTTCTGTTATTTTGAACACGCCACCGTAATCAGCAATGTCTTGTCCCATTAAAATTAGGTTTTGATGCTTTTGCATAGACTGTCTCAATCCATCTGAAATAGCATCTACAAGCCTCTTTTCGGATTGGTTATTTGTTTTTGGTTTTATTTCTACATTATCAAATGCAGCATACAAGTCGTTGTATTCAGCTGCAGTATCAGGAGCTATTGCCTTTTCATTGAAAGCAAATTCAAGATCATTTTCGATGTTTGATTTTATTTCTTTTCTATATTGATCAATTATATCTTGATTGAGAACAGATTCTTCGATTAAGTATTTTTCAAAATTGATAAGCGGGTCTTTTAATGCCCATTGTTCCATTAATTCTTTTGGAACATATTTTGTTCCGGATGCTTCTTCGTGTCCTCGCATCCTAAAGGTTATACATTCAAGAAGTATGGGGCGAGGATTTTCTCTTATAGATTCGGCAATTTTATTTACGGTATCGTACACTTCCAACAAATTATTCCCGTCAATTTTTATTGCTTCAATACCATATCCAATGCCTTTATCGATAAAATTTTTAAATTTAAATTGTTGGTTTGAAGGTGTTGAAAGTCCGTAACCATTATTTTCAACTACAAAAATTACAGGTAAGTTCCAGACAGCTGCAACGTTGATTGATTCGTGAAAATCGCCCTCACTTGCTCCCCCATCGCCAGTAAATACGGCAGTTACTTTATTGTTTTTTTTAAGCAAATCTCCCAAGGCTATTCCATCGGCAAGTCCCATTTGAGGACCCAGGTGAGATATCATACCTACTATATTGTATTCATTTGTTCCGAAGTGGAAGGATCTTTCTCGTCCTTTGGAAAAACCGCTAGCGGTACCTTGAAACTGGCAAAATAACTTATAAAAAGGAATTTCTCTTGCTGTAAAGACGCCTAAGTTTCGGTGCATAGGAAGAATGTATTCCTCTTTTTGAAGCGCGCAAGTAAGCCCCACAGAAATTGCTTCTTGCCCAATGCCTGAAAACCATTTTGATATTTTTCCTTGACGCAGCAGCAGGAGCATTTTCTCCTCAATCATTCTAGGTTTAAGAATTTCCTTATATAAATTAAGTA
>CAIMGI010000212.1 GCA_903840505.1 uncultured Bacteroidota bacterium | reverse complement strand
GGTTCAGGGAATTATTGGGTTTCGCTTGACCAAGAATTGTTGATTAATATTTACCAACGAAATATTCCCAAAGCAGAGCAAATTTTAGTTGAAATTTATAAGTATCAAAAAAATGACAAAAGTGTTTTGGAACGTGATACCTTATTATTTTATAATGCAATATTATGCTTAGAAAAGGGGCATTATTCTAAAGCCCTATCTTTTTTAGAGGAAAGAAATGAAATTACCAAAGATGCTATTGGATGGGATTTTTGGACAAGAATTATTACAATTTATTTGAATGTATTGCTGGGTAAGGATGATGTTGCTCTCAAAGGTGTTGTAAGTATTAAAAAGCAAATGCAGCGTATTTCTGTGAACAAAGAATTTCGTGAAAGAGATATTCTGGTCTTCAAAATCATTCTTGAGCTATCTAAAAACGGATTCTTGGTCCATCAACAAATACCAAAAATTAAAGCACTATTGCTGCAATTAAAGGAGCCTGAAAATGTATGGGAACCTTTTACTGCCGAAGTTATACCTTTCGAAAATTTATTAAACATAAAATTTAAAAAGTATAAAAACGTTTAAAACCCGAATTATTCCGATTCTCCTTTTAATTTCTAGATTCAGGATACAACAACAAAGAATAATTTAGACCAATTCAATCTTACTAAGGAAAATACTTATTCATCAGCATATAATCAATATTGTCGGTTTGTGAATGACAACTTATGCAAGCATTCCCTTTATCAGATGCTTTTGCTGCAATACTTCCATCGGCATTAATATATCCCCAAACCCAACCTTTTGCATCGGCATCTTTGTGCGTAGTGTTTTTATATAATACAGCATATCTACCTATCGTAGTTGAGTTATCAAACAGTTCCTTCACAATTATTGAACCTTCTGGAAAGCTTGTGCCACTTATTATTTTTCCGTTAGCGTCTAATTTTGCTGAAGCAACAGTATTGTAACGGGTTCTTAAGAATGGTTGAGAATGACCGGTTCCTGAACTTTTTGCTAATTGTTTATCAGAGTTTTTAAACCAAGTGTAGCCATTGGTTTCTTTTGCAAAATTATATAATTCCTCATCTGTTCCTTTGCTTATTGGTTCGTGTTTACAAGAATGAATTGTTATTAGGTTAATCGTTAATATAGATATAACCAAGAGTGTAACTATTTTACGTTTCATTTTATTAGACTAAAATTTATAATTATTTTACAAGGTGAAATTACTAAATAAACTGATTTTTATTTCTGAATTGCTATTCTCATTAATTCAATAATCTTCTTTTAATTATTTGCTTAAAACCGCAATAATTCCAATTCTCCTTTTTATTTCTTAAATTCGTAGTAGAAACACATATTTACTTTTCTAACACCAATCCTATGAAAAGAAGTCTATATATTACCGCAATAGCTGCTTTAATTAATTTATGCAGCACAAGTTTGTTTGCTCAAAAGGCAATCAATAAAAAAGCACAGGGCAATCATTTTCAAAACGCTGCTCATTTGGTTGAAGGAGATTATATTCCCAAAACAGTTATTGTAAAAGTAAAAGCAAAGTATAAAAACGATTGTACAGTAAACGAAATAAAAAATCAAGCAGCATTAAACGCCTTTTTTACGCAAATAGGAGCACAGAATTTTAAAAAGAAATTCCCGTTGAAGGAGTCACCGAAAGAAACCAAAAATCAATTCGGTGAAAAGCTTGTTGACTTGTCACTTGTTTACGAATTCAACTACACGCAAAATTTCCCACTGGATAAAGTACTAAACCGTTTATATGCCTTGGATATATTGGAATATGCGCAACCGCATTATTTGCCGAAAGAGGTATATACTCCCAACGATCCAGACATAGCTCAACCTGGCAGTTATTTTTTATCTATTATCGATGCCTTTGGTGGTTGGGATATTGATAAGGGCGATTCATCTGTAGTAATTGGTGTGACCGATACGGGTATTGATATGGTGCATCCCGATTTGTTGCCTAATATGAAACGCAATTACAATGACCCTATTGATGGAAATGATAATGATGGTGATGGTTATATGGATAATTTTATTGGTTGGGATTTAGGTGAAAATGATAACAATCCACAAAGCGGTGCAAGTCATCACGGTACACACGTTTCGGGACTTTGCGGAGCAATGAACGATAATGGAATTGGGATGGCGGGTACAGGATTTAAGTGCAGAATAATGCCTATAAAAATTATGAATGCTGCCGGTGCATTAAACGTAGCTTACGAAGGAATTGTGTATGCTGCCGATCACAACTGTAAAGTAATTAATTGCTCTTGGGGTGGTACTTCCGGTGGGCAGTACGAACAAGATATCATAAACTATGCAACATTCAACAAAGGCTCATTGGTGGTTGCGGCTTCCGGAAACAATGGAACAAATGTTACGTTTTATCCTGCATCCTTTGATAATGTATTCAGCGTAACAGCTACAAATAATACCGATACCAAATGGGTACAATCGAACTACGGTCCTTATATTGATGTATGTGCACCCGGGGAAAATGTATACTCTTGTTGGCAAGGTGGGGCTTATGTTCCATCCAGTGGTACATCTATGGCTTGTCCTGTTGCAGCAGGTTGTGCAGCCATTGTAAAAAATCATTTTCCATCATTTTCTCCTTTGCAAGTTGCAGAGCAATTGAGGGTTACTGCCGATAATATTGATTTAATTGCAGGGAATGTTCCTTATGCAGGAATGCTAGGTCGTGGGAGAATAAATTTATTTAGGGCATTGTCCATTGTAAATTTACCTTCAGTAAGAATTACTAGAGATTCCTTGGTTGATAACAATGATAATACTTTTGTTCCGGGCGACACGATACGTATGCGTTGTGATTTTACAAGTTATTTGGCAACCACAACCAATATGACAGTGAGTGTTTCCTGTTCTTCTCCTTATGTTACATTTTTGGATAATTCAACTACCATTGGTGCAGTTGCGGCAATCAATACCGTAAATAATAACAGCGACCCATACCAAATAAAAATTGCTGCAAATACGCCTTTAAATACAAATGTATTGCTGAAATTCACATTTACCGATGGGGTCTTTACCGATGTTCAGTATTTGCCCGTTTCCTTAAATGTCGATTATATCAATGTAGAGATAAACGATGTAGCAACTACCATTACAAGCAAAGGAAGAATAGGATACAATCAGGATCAACAACAAGAAGGATTGGGGTTTTTATATAATTCTGGTACTTCCATTTTGTATGAATCTAGTTTAATGGTAGGTACAGGACCAGGAAATGTATCGGATATGATGCGTTCGGTGAATAATCAGGACAATGATTTTGTTTCCTTGAATAAGGTTAGAATTGTTTTGCCAAGTGTAAATTCAGAATTTGATTTGGAAGGAAAATTCAATGATGCAGGAGCAGGAGCAACCAAATTAAATATTAATGTGGAGCATTCAGCTTATGCTTGGAGCACACCTGGCCACAGAAAATATGTTATTGTAAAATACAGCATTGTGAATGCAGGTCAAAGTACCCTTTCAAATTTATATGCCGGTATTTGTGCTGATTGGGATATTGCCAATGCAATGAATAACAATACAGATTTTGATGCAAGCAGAAAATTGGGCTATACCTATGGTACAGGAAATAGTCCTTATGCAGGCGTTAGAGTTCTTTCTAGCGCAAAACCCGCATTGGCTTATGGAATTGATAATATTGCCGGTGGGGCAGGCGGTGTTGATTTGCAAAATGGTTACCCCGATAATTTAAAGTATACTACACTTTCAACAAATCGTCTTCAAAATGGCATAGCCCCTCCGGGAACCGATGTAATGCAGGTGGTAAGTACAGGTCCATATACAATGTTACCGAACGATACCATTGAAGTTGGTTTTGCATTGTTGGCTGGTGATGACTTAGCTGATATTCAATTGAATTCCGATTCGGCACAAGCCAAATATGATATTTTGGTGCCTATAGGAATCAAAGAAACATCTAACAATTTCCGTTTTAAAGTATATCCGAATCCTACTAATAATCAATTAGTAGTTGAGGCTAATTTCAACGATGAATCTTCTGTAAATATTATTATTACAGATGTTTTGGGTAACACGGTTTTAAATTTGGATAAAAGTGTGATGACTAAAAGCAATCAAAAAATAAATATAAATACATCCTCTTTTGTTGGCGGTATTTATTTTATTACAATAAAAACAAACGAAGTTAGCCAAACAATTAAGTTTTCTGTGGTTAGATAAAGGTTGTTTAAAATTGCTGGTTTTAAAGAATCTGTATTCATTGGTTCTGTATTTAATAGTATAGTATTAAACTTTTATTATATTTGAATTCAAATGTGCTCTAATATTAATCCAGATTTAGCATGATAGCGAGTAGGAAACTTTTATTGCTAGCTACTTTTTTTTTATGTTTTCTTTATAGTATTGGTCAAACATCCAACGAAATAGTTGCCGGTCAACCCCGTGTTACCAAAGCTCACCGCCCATTAATATCGGCAGACGCTCACTTAAACATCAAAGTGTTTGATGTTGAGCAAGGAATTAATTCATCCTACATCAATTGTATGCTAAAGGATAAAAATGGGTTAATGTGGTTTGGTACCGATGGAGCAGGTTTGTGTAAATTTGATGGGAACATTTATTCTACTTATACAAAAGAGCAAGGCCTTCCAGACGATTATGTTGGTGTATTGTACGAAGATAAAAGTGGTAATATATGGATTGCGAATACAAAAGGTTACGTTGTTTTTGATGGTGTTAAATTTCAAAAACCAAACAACGATAGTATCAAGAATTTTCAAATAACATCTTTTGTTGAAGACAAGGATGGCACTATGATGGTAGGGACTGAAATGGGTCTTTATTATAGTAAAGATGGCGCTTTAACGAAGGAAAAGCATCCATTTATAAAAAATAGTTCTATATATAATATTGCTGTTGCTCCGGATGGTGCTGTTTATTTTGCTACATCAAAAGGTCTTGTAATAAGGGCTAACGGAAGGTTTGAAATTTATAAATATGCACAGGAAGAAGAGTTGGGACAATTGAATTCTATTGTTATATCTAAAAAAGGGGATGTTTATCTGGGAGGATATAACGGCATATTTAAAGTTAAGAACAGAGAAATAAGGCGCTACGATATTTTAAAAGGGAAAGAGATTCATAAATTATTTCTAGATGTTCAAGACAAATTATGGGTATCCGTTTGGGATGAAGGAGTATTCCTTTATGATGGTAAAGAAATTGAATTAATTGATGAAGAGGACGGATTGAAGAATAAAAGAATACACGATTTTGTAGAGGATGGGAAAGGAAATATATGGTTAGGTACTGATGGTGCTGGTGCAAATCTCATTCTAACAAGACGTTTTGTACATTATTCTAAAAGTTATGGTTTAAGCGAAAATTACATTATGGGTATTTCCGAAGATTTGGAAGGAAATATATGGTGTGCTACCAGAGGTGGTGGTGTTTGTAAATATAACGGGACTTCATTTACCTGTTTAAATGCCGATGATGGTTTGCCTGACAATGTAATATTTTCAGTAAAAAATGATAAAAGAGGAAACACATTTATTGGCTCATATAACAAGGGTTTGTCAGTATATAATAATGGTAGATTTACAAACTACGATAAAAAAAATGGACTCTCAAATAATAAAATATGGCGCTTATTCGTAGATAGGCAAGATAACTTGTTTATCGCATATTATCAAAAAGGCTTTAGTATTTTTCGAGATGGTAAGTTCACCCATTATCCAGAAATAAAAGGATTAAAGAGTCCTATTCGCTCTTTTGCACAAGATAAGGATGGTATTTATTGGTTTGGTACTGAAGGAGCGGGATTAATAAAGTACGATGGTGAAAACTTTATAGCATACTCTACAAACAATGGTTTGTGTAATGGAATAATATGGGATATAATTGTTGCTGCCAATGGTAATATTTGGATGGCAACAGGTGAAGGGGTTAGTTGCTTTGATGGTAAAAAGTTTATTAATTATTTTGAAAAAGACGGTTTAACAACAAATCATACTGAGTCCATTTTAGAAGATAGAAATAATAATATATGGGTAGGTTCTGAAAAAGGAATTAATAAACTTATTTTTCAACCCGATAAAAAAGTAACCATAGTTAATTATGGAATCAGTGAAGGATTTACTGGTAATGATGCTAGGCCCAATGCTGTGATGGAAGATAATAAGGGTAATATTTGGTGGGGTACCAGCAAACATTTAACCAAGTATCAAAAGCAATATGATTTTCCTGATACCATTCCTCCAACAACTCAAATATCAGGAATAGATGTGTTTTTTAAGAAGTATGATTGGGCAAACAAAAAGGATATTCCTTCAGGAGTCCTATATAGCGGTTTTAATCCATCGTTTAATTATCCTACAGCATTGCAGCTCGACCACGATATGAATCACCTTACCTTTCATTTTATAGGTATTGACATTCCATACCAACACAATGTACTATATAAGTTTAGGCTCGATGGATTTGAAAATGAATGGAACCCAACAACCGATCAAACGGAAGTAACCTATTCAAATATTCCTCCGGGTAAATACGAATTTCAGGTAATGTCAAGAATTGGCTCAGGCGGCTGGGGAGTATCGGCAACCTATGCTTTTGAAGTAATACCGCCTATCTGGCAAAAAACTTGGTTCGTTGTGTTGAGTATTGTTTTAATTGTTTCCATTATATGGGGATTGTTTTATTTAAAAACACTGTCTTCAAGAAAAAATCAGCGCTTTTTGGAATCTGAAATTGACAAACGCACAGAGCAGTTGCAAGTTTCAAATGTTATGTTGCAGGCAAAAAACAAAGATATTACCGATAGTATAAACTATGCTCGAAATATTCAAGATGCCATAATACCTCCCGAAAAGGAGTTTAAAAAAACACTTCCACTATCTTTTGTATTATATAAACCTAAAGATATTATTAGTGGTGATTTTTATTGGTTGCAAAAAAATCAAGACGATGTATTTTTTGCGGCAGTAGATTGTACAGGACACGGTGTGCCGGGTGCAATGGTGAGTTTAGTTGGGCATAATGAACTTAACCGTTGTGTAAAAGAATTGGGTATTACAGAGACTGCAAGTATTTTAGATAAGTTAAGTGTATTGGTAGAAGAAACTTTTGAAAAAAGTCAACGTGAAGTAAAAGACGGTATGGATATATCCATTTGTAAACTAAATTCAAAGACTAATACACTTCAATGGTCGGGTGCGAATAATCCTTTATGGATAATACGAAACGGAGAGCTTTTAGAATGGAAGCCAGATAAACAACCTATTGGTAAGTTTGACTTCCGTAAGCCATTTACATCACACACAATTAATGTAGAGCCCAATGATATGTTGTATCTATTTACAGATGGTTATGCCGATCAATTTGGTGGTGATAAAGGAAAGAAGTTTAAACACAAACAGCTCCAAGAGATATTAATTACCAATGCGACTCTTTCTTGCGATGAACAGAAACAAATTTTAGATAATAGTTTTGAAGCTTGGAGAGGCGATTTAGAGCAGATAGACGATGTTTGCATAATTGGTGTTCGTATATAAATTCGCTAAAATAAAAAAGCGGAGCAAAGTATAATCTCGCTCCGCTTTTCTTTAGTAAATAATTTTTTACTTATTCTTTTTTGAATCCAAAATAAGCAATTCGCTGATTTGAATTTCAGTTATGTAGCGCTTTACATTTTCTTTATCAATGTAATTGCGGTTAATTAACTTGCCTTCAACAGCTACTTCCGATCCTTTTTGAAGGTATTGCTCAATAATGTCGGCCGTTTTTCCCCAGGCAATAAGATTGTGCCACTGTGTATCGGTAATTTTTTCACCCTTTGAGTTTTTATAGCTCTCGTTTGTAGCGATGGTAATTTTAGCTAATTTTTTACCACCATCTAAGGTTTTAACTTCCGGGTTCATACCTAGGTTACCAATTAATTGTACTTTGTTTCTTAATGCGTTCATGTTGTTTGTTTTTTGAATGTTATTGTTTGTTTTATTATTTGAAATTATTTTTTTGTTCCGGCTATAAGCAATTCGCTTACTTTTATTTCGGTTAAATTGCGTTTTACATTATCACTATCAATGTAATTGCGGTGTACCAATTTCCCTGTAACCGTTATTTCGGAGCCCTTTTTTAAGTATTTTTCAATAATACTTGCTGTTTTCCCCCAGGCTACAAGGTTGTGCCATTGTGTTTCTGTGATTTTTTCGCCTTTCGCATTACGGTAACTTTCGTGTGTGGCCATCGATACTTTGGCTACTTTTTTCCCGTTCTCAAGGTTTTTAACTTCCGGATTCATACCCAGGTTACCTACTAATTGTACATTGTTTTTAAGTGTGTTCATGTTACTTTAAAGATTAATTGTTTTTACTTGTTTATTTTTTCGTGCCATTTCGTTAAAGCGCTTTTTGTTTGATTTGACGATGCAAAGGTGTGGCGGTCTCCAAAACTTATTCGGTTATTAGTCGTTTGTATCCGAATTTATCCGTTTGTAGTCGTTTGTAAACGGATAATTGTTATATTTGTTTTAAATACAACTATATGGAAAAGAAGTGTTTAGACTGTGGCGATACCTTTAAAGGACGCATCGACAAAAAATTTTGTAGCGACCTCTGTCGCAATGCATATAATAACAAAGTAAACAGCGAAAGCAGTAATTATGTGCGAAATATTAATGGAATTTTGCGTAAGAACAGAAAAATACTGGAATCACTTATTCCTGAGGAAACAGCAAGGGCAAGCAAACAAAAATTAACCGATAAGGGCTTTAATTTTGGGTATAACACCCATCAGTATAAAACAAAAAAAGGAGACAACTATTTTTTTTGTTATGAATTTGGCTACTTAGCCATCGAGGGAGATTATTTTCTATTGGTAAAAAGAAAGCAATAATATAAATAAGGGAATAACGTGTGCCATTGCTGATGTTAATAACGAATCAAAATGTTCCTACACAATTGTCCGTCATTTTTTAGCATTAGCTCACGCTATTCCTTCATACTTTTTATTCCATTTTTTGATGATTTGATTTTCCAAATCGATATAAGAATGTAAAGTTAATTAGGTAATCTGCGAAGGCGGCATCACCGTGTCTTAAACCTGCAGGGTCAGCAAGGTCGTATGTGTTTTTAACTCTGTTTCTATAAAGAGCAATAGGAACATTCAAAACAAAAGTGGCTTTACCTTTTAAATATGTAATTCCTGGCTCAACAGAAACAATATAACCTGGTCTTCTCCAACCTTCACTTTTTCCGATTAAGTCCTTTGCTGGAATTCCCTCGTATCTTGCACCTAAATTAAAAAATAAATTTTGTTTACTAAGTGGTTTTAAGTTTAATCCAAAACGAATCATATACTGATCTGCAATTGAGTGGTATGCTATAATTGGATCAACACCCACCAAAGTTCCCCTATTAAGCGTTTTATTATAGTTTTGAGGATTAAACATGTAAAAACCATTAAAATAAAATGAAGACTTTGAACCTAAATTTCTATAGCCCTGTGTCTCAATAGTATATCCAATACCTCCATCCCCAAGTTGAATTGATTGGTCAACCGCTTTTTGAATTAATGAATCCTCGCCTTTATTTGTTAAACGGTGAAAATCATTTTGAACATTCGAATTACCAGTTGGGAGTTTAATGCCTAAGCCAACAGAAATATTACCACTTGAATCTTTGCCTTGTTTTAATAACCAATAACTTGTAGATATTCTGATGTCTCCTAGCCCTTTTGCCTGGGTACTAAATCGTTTTTGCTCAGGATTTGCTTTTATACTATTACCATAGTGTTCATACAATGAAGATCTGTAGTAATAAATTAGGGGAACGTTCATTGAGAGGTTTAGGCGATCACTAATAGCATAAGTTAATCCTAAATCCATTGAATGAGCAATATTTATTACTTCTGTACCCAATTCTACTCTTTCCTTCTGTTCTGAATCTCCTTTAAAATGTTTATAGGACTTAAAGTAGCGGTAGGTTGTTGAAGTTTGAAATTGACCTTTATTTAATAAAGGGGATCCATTTGAGTTTCCAACACCTGAGCAACTCATTGGTCTTACAGCAACGCATCCTTGAGCATAAAGTTCAAATTGAATAAATAAACAAAGGCATGTTGCTAGACCTAATATTATTGATAGATTATTTTTCTTCATTGTCTGGTTCTTGTTAGTTATACTGCAAATGAAATTCATTTTTTTTGATTTAAAAAAATAAAATGAAAATTTATTTTAAATTATTAAAATAAACCGTTATCAAAAATATGTTATAATTGAATTGGTTTTTCCATATTTTTAAGGATAGTTTTAAGTGGCAGCCAAATTGTTTTTGTTCTTTTTTTAGGGTCAGCTTGTTGGTTGTTGTATTGGTTTGGGCCAGGACGGTGTTTTTTCCATCCGTTTCTTTTAAAAAGGTCCCATATATAATCGTCTGAAACAGTTTTTCCAATTCTTGTTTCAATGGCATTTTTTACATCCTTTGAAGAACTTATTTGTCCTTGTATTGCTATAGTTTCTAGGTTTTCAAGCAAATATCTTTCTTCTTCAATGGTTAGTAGTTGCCTCTTTCTTCCACCTCTTGCTTTATTTCTTATTTCTATTTCCGGTTCTTTGGTAATGTTGTAAATGCTTGCTTTTGAG
>CAIMGI010000211.1 GCA_903840505.1 uncultured Bacteroidota bacterium | reverse complement strand
ATATAAATTTATAAACAAGATTACGAATTGGAGCAGGAATAATTATAAATACGTATAGTAAAGCCCAAAAGCTTCGCAATTTTTTTAACACCCTTAAAGCTGCTGTTGATTGGGTATATGCTGTTCCATTATCAATCAAAACAAACGAATTAAACGATGGGGGTATGCCGTGCTTTTCGGCTAACTGCTTTCCTGCTGCCGATTGTAAAGAGGCAAACATAAAACAGTTTTTTCTATCTCGCTTAATAGTAAAAATCACCGAAGCATTACACAGATTACAAACACCGTCAAATAAAACAACTGCTTTTTTATCATCGTACACAACAGTAAATTTAGAAATTTTTAGTGAAAATACGAGAAATCGAAAGGGTTAAAAAAACACCTATTTGACTTCATTTCGGCACAGTGAATTTATTTCTCCCAAGTAAGTTTAACGAATTTTGCATTGGAAAAATCTTCTCCATTTATTTTTGTGTTGCCTGTGATTCCACCTAAAAAACCCAAACTGTTGCAGTTTGCATCTATTACCTCTGAAGTCATATCAGCACCGCAAGTTCCGGGATCAAAAACATAAACTGATTTGCCATGGAAAGTATACTCCTTAACATTGGCGCCTTTGTCGCAGGATGATTTATTGAAATCTACAATTTTATTTTCTATACAATTTGGAGTTCCTTTTTCAATAGCCGTTTTTGTACATCCAATAACAGTTATTGCTATCATAATACTGAATAATAATTTTTTCATTTTTATAATTTGATTATGAATATCTCTTACCTGCAAAGGTGAACGAATTAAAGCAAAAATTATTACACAATTTAGCATTAAAGTTACATCGTTCACACATTTTTATTGTGTTGTAAGCAAAATTATACATCTTTGTGCGCTTAAAAATATTGGGGGTATAACTAACTCCTGATATTGACAATAATAAAAAAGCAAAACGCTACTAATAAATTATGAGAAGAATTATTGAAAACAGAAAGCTGTTTGGGGTAACATCAGAAGCCGATCTTGCGCAATTAAAAACCATTTATAGAAATTTAATGAAAGAGTGGCATCCTGATAAAATTCAGGATGACGATGTACGCAGGGCTGAATTCGATTTGAAAAGCAAAGAGATTATTGAAGCGTATCATTTTTTAGTAAGCATCTCGCCTGAAACGCATAAATCAAATTTGGAAGAGTATATGCGCATTACCGAGAACTTGGTAATTGAGGACTTTTCACATAAAGGACAAACGCTAAAAATTGTTTTTCAGGATAATCTTGTTTATGAATACTTCGGTGTTCCAAGAGGCGTTTATATCAAACTCGTAAATTCACCAACCCAAGCACGATTTGCCAGAAGACACATCTTTTATTCCTACACTTACAGAAACGTAAGCAAGCAAACAACAGAGTAAATTCAATCTCCTTTAAACTGCAAGTAAAGTAATGTTATTGCTGCTGCCGACATAATAATAAATGCAGCAAAGCCCAATATGTTCGACATTCTGCTGTTGGTAAATTCTCCCATCACTTTTTTGTTGTTTGATATGTGGAGAATGATTGCTATCAAAACAGGTGCTGTAAGGCCATAAAGAATGGCTGTATAAATTAATGCTTTCATTGGCGAAATACCAATATAATTTAAGGACAAGCCAAGTATCAAAGAAATTGCAATTGTAATATAAAATGCTTTTGCTTCGTGAAATTTCTTGTCAAGCCCTTGTTCCCATCCAAAGGTTTCTGTGATGATATAAGAAAGTGAACCACTTAAAACAGGAATAGCTATTAGTCCGGTACCTATTACCCCAATTGCAAAAAGGAGATATGCTAAATTACCAGCCAATGGTTTTAGTGCCATTGCAGCTTGTTCCACAGTATCAATTTGGTGAATGCCTCCATTAAATAAAACGGTTCCCGTTGTAAGAATTATAAAAAACATTACCAAACCCGAAACGGTCATCCCAAAATCCACATCGTTTTGCATTTCAAAAATTATTTTTTTGTTTACAATAAGATGCCTTTTCTTGTTCTTCATTTCCTCCACCTCTACAGATGCCTGCCAAAAGAAAAGGTAGGGGGAAATAGTTGTCCCGAGTATTGCAACAAGAATGCCGATAAACTCCTTATTGAATTTGATGGTTGGAATAAAAGTTGCTTTTAAAATTTCCAATACATCCTGCTTGTATAAAAAGGGGACAATAAAATAAACCAAGAGAACAATACATAGATATTTAAGAGTTGATGCGATTTTTTGATAGGGCAAATAGATAATCAAAACCAATAGAATAATTGTAAAGCCAACACTAAAGAATGATGAATCCACTGAGGGAAATAATAAATTTCCAACTGCGCCCATTCCGGCAATATCAGCGCCTATATTCATTACAATAGCAGGAAAACTGAACAACAGCATCAGGTACAAAATAGGTCGCGGATAATGCTTTTTAAGTGTTCCTGTTAAGCCTTGCGAAGTTACCAAGCCTATTCGGGCACACATTTGCTGAATGGCAGCCATCAATGGAAAAGCAACAAGCGCTGTCCAAAGTGTTGAAAGTCCGAATGCTGCACCCGCCTGTGAGTAAGTAGCAATTCCCGATGGGTCATCATCACTTGCCCCTGTTACTAATCCGGGACCAATCACCTTTCCAAAACGAAACAATTTCGAAGTGCTTTTTTTCTTTTCGGCTTTTATTGTCTCGCTCATTTACTGTCCGACTGTTGATTTTGCTCCATTGCTTTAAACCAATCTATCAGTAATTTTTTCTGATTTTCACTTAGCTGTGCTTCTTTGTGTATAATGGTGTAGGAAGTTAAAGGCATTTCACCTTCTTCAATCATTTCAAAACATTCCTCCAGTTTATGTTTTTTCCTTTTATCGGAATAATCTCCCCAAACCGAAAAGTTTAACTCTTCTCTTGCCTCGTTGATATGGTCTTTAATCCACCACGAAACAGGAGCAATTTTTGTGTACCAAGGGTATTTGCTTTGGTTTGAATGGCAATCGTAGCAAGAAGTTGCAAGTATGGATGCTATTTCTTGAGGTGGGTTTAGCACAGTGATAAAATCTTTTGAACTCTCGCTGCTCGGATTCGTTTTATCAATTCTAATGGCTTGTATTGCTATTAGAATTATAATAAATGCCAACAGCAATTTTCTTTTGTTTATCGCTTTAATTCTTTGTAACATTTTTTTCACAAAGGTAGCGTAAAACATTTACTCTATTTCAATATCATAACTATCTAAAAGACCAACGAGTCCTGCTCTTGAAAATTTTGCTTTTTTCCAGATATAACTAGTGCATTAGAATGGGACAACTATTTTAGTCTTTCACTAATTTAGTTACCTGCTGTTTGCCTTCGCTTAGTATTTGAATAAAGTAAATGCCATTTACCTCGCTTTGCAGATTGATTGTTTGTTTTCCCTTATCTAAAAATTGTTTTAACACTACCACACCTATAATATTATTTATGATTATTAATGACGTTGCATTTAACTCTATGGCGAATATTCCGTTATTTGGATTTGGATAAACAGGAACATCATTTTCAAGAACATCTTCTTTTATTTTCACAGTAGTTATAGGAACACAAACACTTGTATCTGAGCAGACGCCAACAGATACCACAACTGCATAATTGCCATTGGTAACAGCTGTGTATGTTTGATTAGTTGCACCCACAATAGGAACGTAACCGTTGCAATCAATCCATTGGTATGAGGCCCCTTGTTGATTGGATGTAATACTCGTAAGATTTACGGTTGTAGAAATATCAATTACAGGAATTACTGTCAAGTTAGTAGTTAGGTTACTATCGCAACCATTTACAGTGGTTAAAATATCCGAATAAATTCCACTTTTGTCATATGTGTTTTGACCGACAGTTATTGATTGGCCTGCACATATTGTAATGTTTTGTGAGTTTACGATAATCCCACCTACTGTTAAATTTGTAATAACAGCACTGTCGCATCCATTGACTGCTGTTAATGAATCTGTATAAATTCCAGTAGCATTATAAGTATTTAAACCTATCGTTATACTTTGCCCTGCACATAATGCTATCGTTTGCGAGTTTATAATGGGCGAATCTACTGTTAAATTTGTGGTTACAATACTATCGCAGCTATTAGGAACACTTAATGTATCTTTATAGACCCCGCCTATGCTATGGGTATTTCCCCCTATTGTTATAGATTGTCCATTACATAGGGTTATCGTCTGAGAGTAGTTAATCAGATTACATTGTTTCATTTTATGTATAAAAGAATCGTATCCGGAAGCCACATGATTATCTATTCCTGCATTTGGATTAAAATCAACTGTCCCACAAAAATTTCCTGTAGAATAAATACTTCCAAAAGCATCCACCGCAATTGAACAACCTATACAACATCCACCTATCTTTTTTACAAATACAAAATTTCCTAGAGAGTCTAATTTTAATAAGAACATGGTTGAGTTCCCTGTTAAATTATAAATTGTTGGACCGGGATCAAAATCTACCGTTCCTGTAAAATAACCGGTAGAATAAACATTTTGAGAAGAATCTAATGCAATGGAATAACCTTCTCCCCCTGCAGCGTTGGCATTTGATAAACCAATATCCTTTGCCCAAATGAAATTCCCAGCAGAATCTAATTTTAAAACAAATATATCTAATGCACCCGGCAGAGCATTTAAATTGTATACTCCAGGCCCAGGGTCAAAATCTATGATGTCGCCAAAATTTCCAGTTGCATAAACATTGCCTGCCTTATCGATTGTAATGTAATTTCCCTTTTCGTTTTGGTAGCTTCCAAAGCTTTTTACCCAAACAAAATTTCCAAAGGTGTTCAACTTTAAAATGTATACATCATCCGAATTGCTTACAGTGGTTAAATTATAAGTTCCAACATTCGGGTCAAAATCAACAGTTCCTTCATAATGACCTATAGCATATACATTACCGGATGAATCAACTTTAATGGATAAAACAAAATCATATTTGGTTCCACCAATATTTTTAGCCCAAACAAAATTTCCAGAGGAGTCTAATTTTGAAATGAATATATCACAATAACCTATTGAAGTATAATTCTTTGTTCCGGGACCAGGGTCAAAATCTGCGGTTCCTTCGAAATGGCCTGCTGTATAAACATTCCCCTGAGCATCTAATGCAATAGAATAACAAGATTCATAAAAGGGTCCGCCCATAGCCTTCGCCCATACTATATTTCCTGACGTATCTAGTTTTAATATAAATACATCACGGCTGCCTGCTGCAGTTAAATTATTCGTTCCGGCACCAGGATCAAAATCTACCGTTCCTCCAAATTGACCCGTTGTAAATAAATTACCAAGAGTATCAAGTATTATAGAATAACCTCCATCCATCCAACCGCTGCCTATGCTTTTTGCCCATATTAAATTTCCAAAAGGGTCTAATTTTGATATATATATATCAGAATTTCCAACTGCTGTATAAGTAAAGATTCCAGGACCTGGGTCAAAGTCTACCGTTCCTTCATATTTACCAGTAGTATATATATTACCGGAAGCGTCAACCGCGATACATTGACCAGAATCATCAATTGTGCCCCTAAATTGTTTTGCCCATTGAAATGAGGCCGATTGAGCATTTACGAGACTAACAATACAGACCATTAACAGCATTACTTTCCACACCAATAAATCTTTCAGCATAAACAAATATAAAAAAAATCTGCTAGCTAAAACATTTACTCTATTTCAATATCATAACTATCTAAAAGACCAACGAGTCCTGCTCTTGAAAATTTTGCTTTCTTTATCCTGTTTATTTCAGGGTCGATGGAGTAATTATAAGCGGTTCTGAAATCGGCTTTTTCTAATAGCGTGTTTTTGAATATTGCTAATGCTAAATCGCAATTGTCAAAAATGGAATTGCTTAGATCGGATTCTGTGAAATCAACTTCTTGCAGGCTACAATTTTTAAATTTGACTTTTTTCAAACTTAGTTTGTAAAAGGATGAAAGGTTTAAAAAGCAATTTTCAAAGGCAACAGAAAAAAGAAAGTCATTGCAGTTTTCGAAGTGTATTCCCAATAATTTACAATCCTTAAAGACAACATCTCTTAGCGCTGTTTTTGTAATTTTAACATTGCTCATATTGCAGCCCTTGAAAGTGCATTCGGAAAAACTATAGTTTGATATATCCGCAGTTGAAAAAATACAATTTACAAAATTGCAATTGTCATACTCGCACTTTTCTAAAGGGTTTTCTAAAAAATCAATTTTCTCGAAAAGCTTATCTTGTATGTAGCTATTGTTCATTGTGCAAAGCAAATGTAAATTAAAGTGGCGATGTCAAATTATTTTTTCTGCAACCTTTTTAAATTCTTATCGATATACCAATCTGTAGGCAACAAAGAATTTTGAATGCGTTTTGCATAATGAATACTTGAAACAATGTCTTTGTTTTTTTCTTCAATAATCTTTTTCTGCTCCGTTATAGTTAATCTCGCATATTGAATGGTGGTAGAGTGTGTCCAAACAGCATATATTAATAACATAATGGGAATAAACATTAAAAACAAAGGAGGGTTTACCGCTCCCTTTTGTTCAATCCATTCCCAAGTTAAAGCTCCGCCTGATTCCATATTAATTATTACATAGAGCATTGGAATCCAATTTAAAAAACAACAAAAAAGCACCCTGGCTGTTCCACGCTGAAGCAGGGCACTTAATACAAGAAAATAGACAGACCAACAAGTTCCAATTTTATCCAACTCTGCAGAGTTTAGGCACATAAATGCAAGTAAGGAAATGACGAAACCTATGGTAAAAAAATATTGATTGATTTATCAAGGTTGTTTTGCTTCTTTATAATAAATGGGAATAAGGATAATGTGAAAAATGCAAATAAATGAATTACAAAAGCTTTTTCGTAGCCCACTATAATGTCGGTAATTAATGGAAGTAAAAAAATGACCGTAAACATATAACATAAACGCAAAAGCATTATGGCCCTTGCCCGCTCAAACACATCGTCTGTGCTTTTTAATATGTCGCCAATAAAATATTCTCTTAGTTTATTCATATTATTATTAACTACCCAATTATCTTATTCGCTTTTATAATCGCACTCCAATTACTAAAATATCGTCTACCTGCTCGGCTTCGCCCTGCCAATTTTCCATAAATATTTTCAAGTATTTCTCCTGTTCGGGCATCGAAAGGTTTTGGATATTGCACGTGCCGCACGTGATACATATCACTATGCTCATCTAAACCAATACACGATATTTTATCCCACCATTTCATATTGCAGCAAATTTAAACTATTTTAAAGAATGATTTATTATGCTATTTGCTGATGTTGCTGGTACAGAAATTAATTTTTACTCATTCAAAATAAAACTTCCCTTGCAGCACTTTTTCCTGCCATATCGCCAAAGGGAAAGTCCAGTAATCTATAGCATCGCCATAAATTACAACTTGCTGTTTTCCCCACCTGTATTCAAAGGCAACTTCCTTTTTTAATTCTTTTACATAAACTGTTCCCAATATATAGGCAGACGAAAATCCGCTGGTGCCATTGGTGTATATATTTGCTTCAGTAATAGTAAGTGCTGTCCCTATTGGCAATAGATATTTGGTTCCGACTTCCGATAAAAAATCGGAATCGCTTTCACAAATAAGGTATGGATTATCATAGGCGTTCCACTCAACATTGAATGCAATAAATGCTTGCCGTTTAAGTGTTACTGTTTTATTTACGATAGCCGAATAAGGCTCCTGACCGGACACTTCAGTTACTTTTGTTCGTAACACATAATACAACATTCCAATAAAAACAAGCAGGGCTATGAATGCAATTTTAATGAGTTTGTACATAATGTTGTTAGAAGTCTCAATAATTATAACGGATCTGATTTAGGAACTTTATTATTATTTCGTCTTATAATAAAAAAATCTACCTCCCTAAATACACCATCAATATGGAAATATCCGAAGGGGTAATACCACTTATGCGCGATGCTTGCCCAATGGTTCGGGGTTTTATTTGGTGCAATTTTTCACGTGCTTCGGCAGAGAGAGAAGAAAGTAATTTGTAATCAAAATCTTCGTGCAATTTTAAGTCTTCCAAGCGAGATAACTTCTCTGCCATTTCGTGTTCCTTGTGTATATAGCCCTCGTACTTCATTAATATTTCCGCCTGTTCTATGGCTTCGGGGCTATAATTTTCCAACATGTTTTTTACACGTTCACTGCCTTTGCAAAAAGTTTGCATATTCACAAAAGGGCGTGAGAGCACAGAATACAATTTTACTTTTTGGTTGAGAGGTGCGGAGCCCAATGCTTCCAGTTCGCTATTTATTTCAGTGGGGTCAATGCTTTCTTTTTTGAAGTAGGCAATAATTTCGTTGCTCTGTTTTAGTTTTTCATTCACCTTATCCAAACGCTCCTTGCTTGCCAATCCCAACTCGTGCGCTTTGGGTGTTAAGCGCAAATCGGCATTGTCTTGTCGCAACAAAATTCTATACTCGGCACGCGAAGTAAACATGCGGTAAGGCTCATCGGTGCCTTTGGTTACAAGGTCGTCAATGAGCACTCCAATATAAGCTTCGGAGCGTTGCAACACAAAAGGGTCGCGTTCGTTTATTTTTAAATGGGCATTTATTCCCGCCATTATTCCTTGGCAAGCAGCCTCTTCGTAACCGGTGGTCCCATTTATTTGTCCTGCAAAATAGAGGTTATCAATTAACTTTGTTTCTAAGGTTAATTTTAATTGTTGTGGAGGAAAATAATCGTATTCAATGGCATAACCAGGTCGGAACATTTTGCAATTTTCAAAACCGGGTATTTTACACAACGCCTTATATTGCACATCTTCGGGTAGGGAGGTAGAGAAGCCGTTTACATATATTTCAACAGTATTCCACCCCTCGGGCTCTACAAAAATTTGGTGTCTTTCCCTTTCGGCAAAGCGTGTTATTTTATCTTCTATGCTGGGACAATAGCGTGGTCCAAGTCCTTTTATTCTACCTGCAAACATAGGTGATTGTTCAAAGCCTGTACGCAGTATTTCGTGCACTGGTTCGTTGGTATAGGTAATGTGACAAGGGCGTTGTTCCGTTAAGGATTTTGTATCGGAATAAGAAAATTTTTCAGGATTTTCGTCTCCTTCTTGTACTTCCATTTTAGAATAATCCAAGCTTCTGCCGTCCAAACGCGGAGGCGTTCCTGTTTTCATTCTGCCACTTTCAAAGCCCAAAGAAACCAGCTGCTCGGTGATACCGGTTGCCGCTTTTTCTCCTGTTCTACCGCCACCAAACTGTTTTTCGCCAATGTGTATGAGTCCGTTTAAAAATGTACCGTTGGTAAGTATCACCGACTTGCTTCTTATCTCCAAACCCATCCCTGTTAGCACTCCACATACCTTGTTATCTTCTACCAACAAGCCTTTCACCATATCTTGCCAAAAATCAACATTGGGGGTTTGCTCCAACATCAAACGCCACTCTTCAGCAAAACGTTGTCGGTCGCTTTGAGCGCGGGGGCTCCACATT
Source organism: uncultured Bacteroidota bacterium (assembly GCA_903840505.1). Lineage (GTDB taxonomy): Bacteria > Bacteroidota > Bacteroidia > UBA4408 > UBA4408 > CAIMGI01. Next base: position 11,490 of record CAIMGI010000211.1, on the reverse strand, counting down.
GCAGGGCCTTTGCTTCTATTCAGCATTCTGAATTGTATAGCCGTTTTGTCTGTAACAATTCCGGAGTAGCCTCCTAGGGCATCAATTTCACGTACTATTTGTCCTTTTGCAATACCGCCCATTGCAGGGTTACAACTCATTTGTGCAATGGTTTGCATATTCATTGTAACCAACAATACGCTAGAACCCATATTGGCTGCTGCTGCTGCTGCTTCGCATCCAGCGTGGCCAGCACCAACTACTATTACATCATACTCTTTAAACATTGTTGACAAAGATAGGGAAAAGATAGATAGAATGTTAGTTTTTAACGTCATTGCGATAAGCCTTTTTGGCTTAGAAGCAATCTTATTTTTAGGGGGTAAAAGATTGCCACGGTCGTGCCTCCCTCGCAATGACGTTCTTAAAAAATTGGAATCACAGCCCCTGTGTTATCAAAACTATTTTTAAAGCCTGTAAATTTTCCACTCTCTTTTAATGCCATCTCCAAATTAAATTCCTGTTGTGTTTGTGAAAAGCAAATTCCCGTTTTCATAAAACGTTCCGCCAAATATTCCTGCTCCGTTTGCCCGGGAGTGGGGACAAAAATGGCTTTTTTACCCAATGCAACTAAATCCATTATGGTGGAATAGCCGCTGCGCGAAACAATTATTTCGGAACTCAATATGGCTGTTTCTAACTGTTTGGCAGGTAAATATGAAACAGATGTAATGTTTGAATTGACTTCTTCCCAAACTTCTTCAGCACTTGCAATGCCTTTTACAATGAGGGTTTTAAGACTTGTTTGTTTTAATTGTTGCAACACTATATTTTCAAAAATGCTGCGTTGCGGTTCGGGTCCGGATAGGATTACTAACACATCCCATTTTTTTTCAAAACCGTTTTCTTGTTTGTTGAATCGCGATAAGGAACCAATAAATTTTACATTGGAAAATTGTTTTTGTCCGTGACTTAATTCCCCCGAAAGATTGATTTCTCCCTCCGTATCAGGCACCCAGCACTCATCGTATTGCTTTATGAACCAATGATTGATGGCGTTTGTAAAACGGTGTGCAAAGGGCGTTTTTATAAACAGTTGGTGTGTGATAAAAATACTTTTTACACCTTTGTTCCACAAACCAAATCGGTTGTCGGAAATAACAACATCCATTTTATGGGCGGCAATTATTTTTTTTAATTCCTTATGCTCTTTGTAGATGGAATAGACAATGCGGGGCGATTGCATCAGTATTGAAACTGCCATATTGCTATCACTTGGATAGCGAATACTATAATTGGGAAATACAATAAATGTTAGGCCTGGAAACTCTTTTTGCAATAATTTTAAAGGTCCTTCATCGGCTGCAATTGTAATGTAATGTCCTTGTTTTATCAATTCATTGATAATGGGAATACAGCGTGTAGCGTGACCCAACCCCCAATTAAGCGGACAAATTAAAATACGCTTTTTGCCTTTTGTAAATTCCATTTTATTGCATTACGAAGATAGCAATTCATAAATGCTTCGTATGTCACATCTTCTTTTTTACCTTTGCAAAAAGAAAATTTGTGGCGAAAAGAAAATTACAACGTTTTTCGGAAGTAGATAGTTTCTCAAATGTTGTTCAGCATTTACAAACAGGAGAAGTGCTTAGCGCAAACCCTTTGCAAGGAAAGTGGCGCGAAGTGTTTTTTAAAAACAACAATCCTATTGTGGTTGAACTTGGTTGCGGCAAAGGAGAATACACTGTTGGTATGGCCCAAGCAAATCCAAACAAAAATTATATCGGACTTGATTTAAAAGGCAACCGCATTTGGCGTGGTGCAAAAACAGCCTTGGAAAATAAGATGCAAAATGTTGGCTTTGTGCGAACACGAATAGAAAATATTGAAACCGTTTTTGGTGCTGAAGAAGTGGATGAAATATGGATTACTTTTCCCGATCCGCAGCCGCAATTGAGTCGAGAAAAAAAAAGATTGACATCGCCTCCATTTCTTGCACGCTATAGAAAAATATTAAAAAAAGGAGGCTTGATTCAACTAAAAACAGACAATGCCCCTTTTTATGAATACACCTTGCAAGTAATAAAAGAAAATAATTTGGAGCTACTTGACCATACATCGGATTTGTATGCAGACACATCGGAAAGGCTGCCTTGGTTAAAAAACATTCAAACACATTACGAAAAAATATTTACTGCAAAAGGTTTTAAAATTTGTTACACACAATTTAAGATTCATTGAAATTAAGCGAGAAAACCTATTCGTTTTTTGATGATGTATATTCCGTTGTTCGGCTTATTCCAAAAGGGCGTGTTACAAACTACGGAGCAATTGCCAAATATTTAGGAGCAGCGCGTTCATCGCGTATGGTAGGCTGGGCAATGAATGCAGCACACGGACAAAAGGAATACGTTCCTGCTCACCGCGTGCTAAACCGAAACGGAATGCTTACAGGTAAAAACCATTTCGCAAGTGCAAATGAAATGCAAATGTTGTTAGAGAAGGAAGGAATTGTTGTAGTAAAAGATACCGTTAAAAATTTCAAGACTCTTTTTTGGGATCCAATGGAGGAGCTCAAGATTAAGTAGTTCTTTTACTACAATAGTTGTTTCCGACTTTTTTACAATTTAATCCCCATCAAACAAATATCATCTGTTTGTTCATTCGTTCCCTGCCATTCTTCTAACATTAAGTTCAATAGGTTTGCTTGCAAACTCATAGGTATACCATATATATCCGCTATCATTTCGTTAAGCTTTTTTGCGGAAAGTTTCTTGTTCCTCTCTCCCCCTAGCTGGTCCTTGCACCCATCAGAACCTAAGTAAACGGAGGTGGTTTTATTTAAAACAATATGGTGAACATCATAGGTTCTGTTGCTCTCAATTTGCCAACCCCCAATAGGATATCTGTTTCCGCGTATAAACTGCTGCTGCTTATCATCAATAAGCAATAGACTGCCACGTGCACCGGCAAAGGAAAATTCGCGTGTTTCGGTATCAAAACTGCAGAGACTTATCTCCATCCAGTCGTTGTTTTCCATTATATCGGTAAATTTACAAAACGTCTCCATCCATTTTTTGTCTACTTCCTTCAAAATGTCTCCAAGGTTGTCGCAATCCTTTCCCAGCACAACATAATTTAGGTAACTGAGTCCCAACACAGAAAGCATCGCACCCGCTACTCCGTGCCCCGTACAATCGGCACAGGCAAAAATTAATTTGTTCCCTTTCCTGGCTGTCCAATAAAAATCTCCTCCTATTATCTGTTGGGGCCTGTACAGAATAAAGTACTCGTCAAATAAACGTTCGAAGTGTCGTTTTTGCGGAAGCAAACCTTGTTGAATGGTGGAGGCGTAATACATACTTTCCATAAGGTCCTTGTTAAAATGGAAAAGTTTTAGGTACTCATTCTTTAAACCTGAATAGTCAACGGTTTCTTCCAGTATCTCTTCAGCACTTTGAAATGCAAATGTCATAAATTGTTTTTTAGTTAATGGACAAATCTATTCTTTCAAAAACAACAGCAGTTAAAGTTTATGTTATTGAATTTTTACTTTCGACCAATAGGCGGATTCGTCTTGAATGTAAAAAATTAAGATAATCTCGGTAATTATTCCAAACTATACACTAGACTTGGAAAAGAATTGCATTGTTCGTCTTTTCGGTAATTTTAAACCTGTCGTCAACGCGTTCTGCCACCACCCAACAAATTTTATCTTCTGAAAGCAAAACGTATACATTTTCCTTTTCAAAAAGAGACAGCTTTTTATCAATAAAAAAATCGCTTAACTTTTTCTTTTGTTTCATTCCCAAGGGATAAAAACTGTCGCCCTTTTGCCATTTACGAAGTGTAAGCGGGAATTTTAACTTGTCGGCATCCATACAAGCAACACTACTCTTAACAGGTATTTTAAAAGAAGAGGCCACTTTTATTTTTTTAATCGAAAGCGCAAATGGGACATTTAATTTTGTGTCCTTTGAAGAAATTGTATAAATAATAACTGCTGCTTCCGTTTTTAAAGGTTGAATAATGAGCGACTCTCTATCTTTAAGCAAGCGGTGTGTGGGCGACAAAAAGATTTGTCCTGAATGCGATTGCAAGGAATCACAAATGCTATTTGTGACATCGAAGGTGAATCCAAAAGGTGCTAACAGTTCATACATGTAGGTTTCCAATGGGTTTAACTTTTTTAATACTGCAATGGATAAATGTACCTCTTCACCCCTTTTTTGTAGTGCTTTTTTCGAAACGCTTTCTATTTGTTGTCGGTATATTTCTTCTGCGGCAGCTATTTTAAGGGTAGTTTCGTAAATGGTTTTGCTTGCGTTTGAATTTATTTCTTTTAATAAAGGAATGATATTGTGTCGAATTTTGTTGCGCAAATAGTCATCGCTTTTATTACTACTATCCTCTCTGAACGCAAGTTTATTCTTTTTTGCATACACTTCTATTTGTTTTCTATCTGCAAACAGCAATGGGCGAATAACATTCCCCTTTTTAGCTGCAATGCCGTGAAAGCCTGCAATGCCTGAGCCTCGCAACAAGTTAATTAAAAACGTTTCTGCTACATCGTCTTGGTGGTGTGCTGTTGCTATTGTTGAAAAATTATTCTTATTTCTTATTTCTTCAAACCATTTATAGCGAAGCTCACGTGCAGCCATTTGCTTAGAGGCTGCTGAATTTTTTGCGTGTTTTTTTGTTTCAAAACGGACCGAAAAAAGGGGCGCCTTGTATTTTTTTGCAAGCTTCTTTACAAATAATTCATCTGTATCCGATTCTTTTCCTCTTAGCTGAAAATTGCAGTGAGCAATGGCAAATGAAAATCCTGCTTTGTAAAATAATTCACACATCACAACCGAATCGCAACCGCCACTAACCGCCAGCAACACAGTATCCCTTTTAGTGAATAGCGTTTCCTTTTTTATAAACGATTCAAATAGTTTTTGCATTGTACAAAGTTATGAATTTGAAAACACCGTATACATCGCTTTTGCTTTTGTCATACACTCCTCGTATTCTTTTTCGGGAATACTTTTTGAAGTGATTGCACTTCCTGCAATGTAGGATATATAGCGCTCATTTTCGTTATAAAGTATGCTGCGTATCACAACATTGAAATCAAAATCTCCCTCCGGACTAATGTATCCAACAGCGCCTGAATAAAGCCCCCTTTTTGTTTTCTCGTATTGTTCAATTAATTGCATTGCCCTAATTTTTGGTGCGCCAGTCATTGAGCCCATCGGGAATGTACTTTTGAGAATATCTATGATACTCACATCACTGTCAATTTCACAACTAATTGTTGAAATAAGTTGATGCACTTGTTCAAACGAATACAGTCCGCAAAGCTCTTCGACCTTAACACTTCCTCGTTTTGCCACTTTTGATAAATCATTCCGCACAAGGTCAACTATCATAATGTTTTCGCTTCTTTCCTTTTCATCGTTCAACAAGCTTAATTTTAATTGCTCGTCTTCCTCTGTGCTTGCACCTCTTTTGCTTGTTCCTTTTATGGGCTGAGATATTAATTTATTGCTCGCTTTTTTTAAATAGCGTTCGGGACTTGCACACAAAAGATGCTTTTTGTTTAACTTGTAATAGCACGAAAATGGCGCTTTTGAAAGTCTGTTTAGTTTTTCAAAAACAGTTAGAGCATCTATTGTTACATCCTCCACATAAAATTCCTGACAAAAATTCATTTCATAAATATCTCCTGCTTGAATGTGTTCTTGAATAGTATGAACCGAATTTATATATTCTTCTTTGCTTATTCGTTGCTCTATTTTTACTGCCCCCCCCTCTGGCATTTTGTCTTTTAAAAGGTTTGATAATATCTCTTGTGCCGTTTTTAAAACAAGCTCTTCTGTTTCTAATTCAGGACTAAAATAAACACATAAGTTCTGCTGTTCTATGGTAAAAATAAAACGAGGGCAAAAGAAGTGCAATAGCGGAAACTCTATCCTGTCGGCACTAGCAGAGGATAATTTTTCAACTGTGTCTTTCAATTCATACGACAAATAACCAAAGACCCAATCCTTTTGCTGTTTATAAAACTCCATAAGCTTCTCAAAAGGTGCTTCATCGGGTATAATTTCTTCAATGGAATCTACTGCCAGTATAAAATCAAAAGAGGCATAAGCAACCTTGCTTTTTTGTTCAGTGGCATTGCTATCCAAACAACAAACACATTCAAATTGTTTGCTCCAGGCCAACAATAGCGACTTAGTTTCGTAAATCGACTGAATAGGGATGGTTATTTTTTTTCTCACAAAACAAACAATTAAACGTGTAAAAATAGGGTTTCGCTTTCTATTTTCTGCATTCGGTTAAAATTAGGGCATTTTAACAAAAATGATGTTTATATTCGCACTTTGGTTATGAAACGCAGCCTTTTTATACTTTTTAGTGTTTTCTTTTTGCTGGGCTTTACCTATAAAGAAACAGGAGATCCGACACCTCGCGAGGTATTGGAAAAAATGATTGGTACGGCAATGAATTTAAAAACAGTACGATATGAGATGAAAATATCGGAGCGGGTAAACAATAAAATGTTGGATGCCGGTTCACGTGTAAAATTAAATGTTTCACCCCGAAAAATATATTTGAAAATACCAAAAATAGAAGCGGAATTACTTTGGGTTCAAGGCTGGAATGATGGTGACGCATTGGTAAACCCAAACGCTTTTCCATACATCAATTTAAACCTAGACCCTTACGGATACTTTTTGCGAAAAGACCAACACCACACGATCAATGAACTTGGGTTTACATATATGGCAAGTCTTTTGGCCGGCTCTATGAAAGAAGCCGGAGAGAAATTTGATGCCTATTGCACTTATACCAGTGAAAAATGGAACGGCCACGATTGTTATAAGGTAGTTGTTGACAACGCAGAGTTTAAACACTACAACTACATTGCCAAACAAGGCGAAACGGTTGTTTCTATTGCTCGAAAATTGTTTATCAGTGAGTTTATGCTGATTGAAAACAACCCGGGATTGGATTATTACACAAAACTAAAAGCTGGCAAAAAACTAAGTGTGCCAACTTATTATTCCAAGAAAATGGTAATGTACATTGACAAACAATTGTCGCTACCAGTGAACATAAAAATTTATGACGACAAGGGTCTTTTTGAAAGCTATGAATATGTTACGATTGTAGTAAACCCTAAGTTTGCTGAGGATGAGTTTTCTACAAAATACAAGGATTACAATTTTTAATTCTATACACAATAATTTTTGCTGCTTTCTGTTTTCTAAAAATGTAACTTTGTTCTATGCATTTTAAAAAAAGTGTTCTTCTGCTATTTCTCCTTTCAGGCACCTTTTGCTTTTCGCAAGAGGTAGAAATTGGTCAGTGGCGCTGCGAGCTGGCTTATAACAAAGGCTCCGATGTAACCGATGCAGAAGATAAAGTATATGCGATAGCTAACGGAAACTTATTCTCTTATAGCAAATCCGACAATGCCATTGAACGACTTTCAAAAGTAAACGGGTGGTCGGATATTGGTGTAAGTGCCATTAATTATAGCAAAGACAGGAAAGTGCTTGTTGTTGCATACTCCAACTCCAATTTAGATTTGCTCGAAAAGGATGTTATTGTAAACATCTCTGATATTAAACGAAAACAAATACTTGGCGACAAAAGCATTAACAACATTTTTTTTGATGGGGATTTTGCTTATTTAGCTTGCGGATTTGGTATCATAAAACTAAACATTGTTAAAAAAGAAATTGCCGACACCTACTATATAGGCACAAACGGTGCTGCCGTTAATGTGACCGATGTATTAACTGATGGCAACTACATTTTTGCAGCCACAAAGGATGGGATTTACCGCGCATCTAAAAGCAATAATTTTCTATCCGATTTTAATCAATGGACACAGTTTTTTAACGATTCAACATTCAACACAATGACTTTGTTTAATGGAAATATTGTAGTTAACAAAAATTCTTCCACATACAACAACGATAAAATTTACACTTTTGACCCGGCAACACCTTCCCTAACGCCACTTTTATTACAAAATTACACAAGTAACACTTGTCATAATATACGCACTTTTAATTCCAAGCTAGTGGTTACTTTTGATGGTTTTATTGATGTTTATGATGCCTCTCTTACTTCTGTAGTTCACATCTACGATTATTTTCAAGCCTCACTTCCAGGCTTCGCACCACTTAAATGCGTATTGGATAATGAGGGTAAAGAATGGATTGCCGACCGAAAAAATGGCTTGATGAAAGGTGATGGTCCTTTTTTATTCGAAAGGTTTGCACCGGAAGGTCCAAATACAAATAGCGTTACTGCTGTATCCATTGAAAATGGAAATTTATGGATAGCTCCCGGAAGCAAAGATGCCGCCTGGGGAAACTTGTTTAACATTGATGGGGTTTCGGGCTTCAGCGATGGCACCTGGACAAATATTACAAGTAAAACTTCTGTGGCGATGGATACTTTGTTTGATATCATTACGGTATTGGCAGACCCCAACAACCCTAAAAGGTGTTTTGCGGGTTCGTGGAGCAATGGATTAATAGAAATAAAAGATGGCAAAGTAAGCGCTCTTTATAATGAAAAAAACAGCCCTCTCAGTCAGCGCCCGGAGTTCAGGTGGATAGGTGTTGGGGGCTTGGACCTTGATAAAGAGGGGAATGTATGGCTTACCAATTCATACACCAGAAACGCTTTGCAAATGCTTGATGTAAATGGAAAATTTACGGCCTTTGATTGTGGTAGTGAACTTAACAACACCCTTGTAGGAAACATTATTGCAACATCTAACGGACCAAAATGGATGATGTTGCCGGGTGGTAATGGAATCTTAGCGTATGACGATAATGGTACACTAGACGACCCTGCCGATGATAAAATAAAAAAACTAAATTTCACTGCCGGCACCGGTGGGATTGTTGGTTCGGATGTAAGTGCTATGGCAGAAGATGCCGATGGACAGATGTGGATAGGAACCGACAAAGGAATTTCTGTTTTTTATTCTCCAACAGCTGTTTTCGGAACAGGCAATTTTGATGCGCAACAAATAAAATTAGAGCAGGATGGATATGTTCAAAATTTATTGGAAACGGAATTGGTAACTGCCATTGCTGTTGATGGGGCAAATAGAAAATGGATTGGCACCCAGAACAGTGGCGTGTACTTTATGAGTGCCGATGGAACTGAGCAATTGGCTCACTATACAGCAGCAAACAGCCCCTTGTTTTCAGATGAAATTAGGTCGATTGCCATCAATGGTAAAAACGGACAAGTATATTTTGCAACCGTCAATGGTATTATTTCCTACAAAAGTACAGCTACTGATGGTGCCGACAAGTTTGTAAAAGAAGAAGTGTTTGCTTACCCGAATCCTGTGAAACCTGACTACACAGGAACTATTGCCATAAAAGGTCTTACTAAAAATGCCGATGTAAAAATTACGGACATTAGCGGCACACTTGTATTTCAAACAAAAGCCTTGGGCGGACAAGCTGTTTGGAACGGTAAGGATACCAAAGGAAATAAAGCACATAGCGGAGTATACACAATTTTTTGTGCAAACGAAGACGGCTCCAAAACAATCATAACTAAACTTTTGTTTTTGAATTAAATGCTCTACACACTAAAAGGAATTGTTTTAAGGGTAGTAGAATACTCGGAAAGCAGTTTGGTTGTAACAGCTTACACTGACCTGTTTGGATTACAATCTTATATAGTTAAAGGCGCAAGAAAAAAAAATTCAAAAACAAAACCTTCCTATTTTCAGCCACTATCATTGGTTGAAATGGTTGTGTTTAAGAGCAGCGGAGAAAAATTAAATACCATTCAGGAAATAAAAATTAACAAGGCTTTTGCGTCAATTCCTTTTGACATAAAAAAACAGGCAGTCGCTTTTTTTATAAATGAATTACTTGTGAAAACAATAAAAGAAGAGGAACCGAATAGCAGTTTGTTTTCCTTTTTATTTAGCTCCATTCAGCTTCTAGATGTGTTTACTGGAAATTGCTCCAATTTTCATTTGGTTTTTACACTGCAACTAAGCCGATTCCTTGGTTTTTACCCACAAGGAGTTTCAAACGGACAAAATTATTTCGATTTAGTAAATGGCTCTTTTATTTCGAATCCCCCTCAACATTTTCATTTTTTAAATCCCCAATACACACTATTACTTCATCAAATTATTGAAACTTCATTATCTAATTGCGACACTATTTCAATATCTTCTGAAACAAGGGTAGAATTTATTGACAAATTAATAGAGTACTACTCCTTACACATTCCCTCTTTTAAAAATTTGCGTTCCGTAGAAGTACTTAAAGCTGTTTTTAGCTAAATTTAGTTGGTATTTTAACTTTAATTTCATATTTTTACTCTTGTTGGCGGCTACGAATTAGTTAGCGGTCATTGTAACGAACTGTATAGAAAAACAGAACAATAAAAATGAAACCAGTAATAAAAACAAGTAAAAATGAAAAAAATGAAAACAGTTGCGCTACTCTTGTTAGTCTTTGGCATAACAACAGCTCAGGCACAACAAGCGATTACCGCCACAGGCGGTAATGCTTCGGGTAGCGGAGGAACCATTGCTTACAGCGTAGGACAAATAGTTTACACTACCTACACAGGAGCAACAGGCTCGGTGGCACAAGGCGTGCAACAACCCTACGAAATATCTATTGTGGAGGTAGAAGACCACCAAATAAGCCTTAATATGCAGGCTTACCCTAACCCAACAACCGATTATTTAACGCTAAATGTAGGTGCTTCAACTTCGCTCAGCAACGAATCAATGTCTTACGAAATCTATAACATTAGCGGAAAATTAATTGAAAGCCGAAAAATAATAAGCAGTAGCGAAACCATTACAATGGAAAACTTACCTACTGCCACCTATTTTTTAAAAGTAACCAACAATAACAACGAAGTAAAAACATTTAAAATAATTAAAAACTAAAAAATATGAAAAATTTTTATTCAGTAATCGCAGGTTTGTTATTAACAGCAAGCGTTTGGGCACAAGCCCCACAAAAAATGAGTTACCAAGCCGTAATTCGTGATAATAGTAGTGCACTTATAACATCAACTATCGTTGGTATGCAAATAAGCATATTACAAGGTTCTCCAAATGGTACGGCAGTTTATGTTGAAACGCAATCGCCAACTACGAATGCCAATGGTTTGGTAAGTTTACAAATTGGAACAGGTACGGTTATTACAGGTACATTTGCAGGTATTAACTGGGCGGCTGGACCTTACTTTATTAAAACAGAAACCGACCCAACAGGCGGAGCCGCTTACACCATTGCTGGTACAAACGAATTAATGAGTGTGCCTTACGCTTTATTCTCCGCTAACGGAACTCCTGGACCCACTGGTTTAACAGGTGCAACTGGTCCCACTGGTTTAACAGGTGCAACTGGTCCCACTGGTTTAACAGGTGCAACTGGTCCCACTGGTTTAACAGGTGCAACTGGTCCCACTGGTTTAACAGGTGCAACTGGTCCCACT
>CAIMGI010000210.1 GCA_903840505.1 uncultured Bacteroidota bacterium | reverse complement strand
TGTGTATAAATAAAAAAGGAGTTCCATTATGGAACTCCTTTTGTGTGCGGATGAAGGGACTCGAACCCCCACGCCTCTCGGCACCAGATCCTAAGTCTGGCGCGGCTGCCAATTACGCCACATCCGCATTATTTAGCTCTCTCACAATTCCTCCCACTTTTAATCAACTCGTTTACGCAGTAACAGTTTTGCTTCAACGCAAAAATGCCACATCCGCATTTTTTAAATTCAGTATTTCAAACTAATCATCAATCTACAACAAACTCAATCTGGCGCGACTGCGGTTTTGCTACAACGCAAAAATGCCACATCCGCATTTTCAATACTTCAATCTTTCCAGCTCTTCTCATCTGGCGCGGCTGCAGTTTTTGCATCAACGCAATCCCGATAACTATCGGGAGCCACATCCGCATTTTTATCTCCTTTAGGCGAAACGGAGCGTAAAATTACGCTTTTTTAGAGATAATGCAAATGCTAAAAAATTTAGAAGCATTATTTTCCTGATCTTCTGTTCTTTTCTTTGATAATAATGTTGAGCTCACGACCTGTTTGCCCTTTCACAGATGTGTTTTCCTGTGCTCTTCGTATAAGGTAAGGAAGCACTTCTTTTACCGGTCCGTATGGCACATACTTCGATACATTGTATCCGGCATTCGCCAAATTGTAGCTAATATGGTCGCTCATTCCAAAAAGTTGTGAAAAATAAATTTGTTTGTTTGAGGCTGTAATTTTTTGCTGCTCCATTAAATGAGTAAGCAATAAAGAACTTCTTTCATTGTGTGTACCTGCGCATAAACCTATATTGGAAATATTTTTGGCACAAAATTCCAACGCAGAATCGTAATCCTTATCGGTATTTTCTTTTGTATCTTGTATGGGTGAAGCATAGTTTAACTCCTCTGCACGTTTTCGTTCTTTTTCCATATAAGCACCCCGCACCAATTTGGCACCTAAAAAATAACTCCCCTGTTGCGCCAACGAATGAGAGTGTTTCAAATATGCTAAACGGTCTTTTCTGTATAATTGAAAAGTATTATACACAATGGGTTTTTGTTTGTTGTACAATGCCATCATCTTGTTCGCCACATCGTCCATCGCTTGCTGTATCCAACTTTCTTCAGCATCAATAAAAATGGGAACGTTATTTTCAAATGCTTTTTTGCAAATGTCGTTTATCCGTTTTTCTACTCTTTCATACTCTTTTTTTTCGTCCTCGGAAAGTGTCTCTGAAGCACTTACTTTTTCAAGCAAATGAAAACGTGCCAGTCCTGTTATTTTAAATACACAAAATGGAATATTTTTATTTCCGTTTGCTTTTTTAACAGTAGCAATAGTTTCAACGGTGCAAGCATCAAAATCTTTTTCAGATTCTTTACCTTCTACCGAGTAATCTAAAATGGTACCTATGTTAAATTTTCCCAATTCTTCAATGGTGCGACTACATTCTTCGATGTTTTCACCTCCACAAAATTGTTTAAAGATGGTTGGTTTAATAACCCAGTTAATCGGTAAATGTGCTGCAATGGCAAAATCGGTAAACTTCTTTCCAAAATTCACCAATGAAGGATTGCTAACTAATTTAAAAAGCCAATACGAACGGTTAAGTTCGCTATTCGATTTTGCTGAACAAGCTATTTCAGTATTTTCAAATGATATCATAAATGAATCTTATGATACAAATATAGGCGACATTTTTAGAAATTAAGCTCTGTAATGACTAATTTCGCTTATCCGTTTATGAGCACACAAAAGAGTTTTAAATTAAATAAAGCCATTCACCCAATTTTCTTGGGCAAATCCGTGTTTAAAAAGCTATCGGCATTTGTGAAAAAGGGAAACTATTCATCGCTTCATATATTAGTAGATGAAAATAGTATGCAGCATTGTTTGCCTATTTTAATAGCTAACTGTGCCGAGTTGAAAGAAGCCAATATCATTGAAATAGAGAGTGGAGAGGAAAATAAAAGCATAGAAATTTGTGTTGAGCTTTGGGCTACTCTTACAGACGAGAAAGCAGAGAGAAAAGCGCTCTTACTTAATTTGGGTGGCGGTGTAATTTGTGATATGGGTGGATTTGTGGCAAGTACTTTTAAACGGGGAATCGATTTTGTAAATATACCAACTACCTTGTTAGCACAAGTAGATGCTTCGGTAGGATGTAAGCTCGCAATTAATTTAGAAGGGTATAAAAATCAGATAGGTTTGTTTGCTTCTCCTAAAGCAGTTTTTATAGAAACAACTTTTTTGCAAACATTGTCAAACCGTGAGTATCTATCAGGCTTTGCGGAAATGATAAAACACGCCTTGGTAGCAGACAGTAATTATTGGAACAAACTTAAAAAAGTGGATGTCACTCAAAATAACTTCGCTGCTTCTTTTGTTTCTCGTTCTATTGAAATAAAAAGTGGCATTGTACTTGCCGACCCATATGAAAAGGGATTAAGAAAGGTATTAAACTTTGGACACACTATTGGACACGCTTTGGAAAGTTATTTTTTAAAGCACAACAAAAATTATTTATTGCACGGTGAAGCTGTTGCTATAGGCATAATTTGTGAAGCATATCTATCTTCCATCAAGTTGGGTTTTGATAAAAAGCAATTGAAAGATTTGTGTGATTTTATAACGTTGCATTATAAAAAATACAATATAAGCAGTGCTGCTTATCCAGCGATTATTGCATTGATGCTTCAGGATAAGAAGAATGAAAAGAAGGAAATAAATTTCACCTTGTTGAGAAAAACTGGTAAAGCAATTCCAAATCATAATTTTACCACAGCTCAAATAAAGGAAGCTTTGGATTTTTATAACAATCTGTAAAAATCATCAATTGTTATATACGCTGAACATAGCAAACAAAAAATTGAAAGGTAGTGTTCAGCTACCCGGTTCAAAAAGTGAAAGTAATCGCGCCTTAATCATCCAACAACTTTGTACTGAATACAGCTCTATTGAGAACTTAAGTGCAGCGGCAGATACACAAGTGTTAAAGCATATTTTAACTGAGTTTAAAAGTGGTGGGTCAAACTTTGATGTAAAATTGGCTGGAACCGCTATGCGATTTTTAACGGCTTTTTTTGCGAGTCGTGATTACAATGTTATTCTTACAGGCAGTGAAAGAATGAAACAGCGACCGATTGAGATTTTGGTAAATGCTTTAAAGCAAATTGATGCAAACATTGAATACATTGAAAAATTGGGTTTCCCACCCATAAAAATTATTGGTAAAAAATTGCAAGGAGGGAAAATTTCAATGGACGGAAGTGTGAGCAGTCAGTATATTACAGCGTTATTATTGATTGCACCTACATTAAGCAATGGTTTGGAAATTGAGCTGACAGGTAAAATTACATCCGAGCCCTACATAGAAATGACTATTCAGGTGATGGCGCATTTTGGTGCGGAAGTGAAAAGAGACGGAAATATTTTGCAAATAAAGCCTCAGTTATACACAGCAAAAAAATATGTTGTGGAAAGTGATTGGTCAGCAGCATCGTATTGGTATGCAATGGCAGCACTTTCAGAGGAAGCTGATATTGAGCTCATAGGTTTAAAAAGGAATAGTTTGCAAGGTGATGGAGTGCTTTCAAAATTGTTCGAAACATTTGGAGTTGAAACAACATATAATGAAAACACAGTTCATATTTCAAAAGTATCAAAACAATTACCGAATACATTTGAATATGATTTTAGTGATTGTCCGGATTTGGCTCAGACAGTGGCAGTAATTATAGCAGCATTAAAAATCCCATCAAAATTTTCAGGTTTAGAAACGCTGCTTATCAAAGAAACAAACAGAGTTGAAGCATTGAAAAATGAATTGGGAAAGATGGGTGTGGAAGTAATTATTCTTAATAATGGCAGTATTGAAATTATTTCTTCTCAAAGAATAAATGCTAGTAATATTGTTATTGAAACATACGATGATCATCGTATGGCAATGGCATTTGCGCCTTTAGCATTGATTATTGAAAATCTGAAAATAAATAATCCTTCTGTTGTTGAAAAATCATATCCCAATTATTGGGAGCATTTAAAGAAAATTGGTTTTTCAATAAGCTAATTTATATTTTCTTGATAGTGTTTATAACCTTTTCGAGCATCTCATCAGTAAAATCAAGATGTGTTACAAAACGCACATCACTTTTACCAACAGCAATGGCTTTTATATCATTCGCAGTAAGTTTTCCGATGATTTGTTGAGCATCATTAGCAGTAGGCATAGTAAACAAGACTATGTTTGTTTCAACAGGATGCAATTTTTCAATGGACGACAATTTACTTACTGCTTCTCCCAGTTGTTTAGCCCGACTATGGTCTTCATTAATTCGGTTAATATTGTTATCCAATGCATAAATTCCCGCAGCAGCGAGGTAACCTGCTTGTCGCATTCCTCCACCAAAAACTTTCCGAACCCTTCTTGCTTTTTTAATAAAGTCTTTTGTTCCCAATAGTACCGAACCTACCGGAGCTCCAAGTCCTTTTGATAAGCAAACTGAAATGCTATTGAATTGCGCTCCCATATTTTTTGCTGTTTCCTTGTTTGCAATTAGCGCATT
Source organism: uncultured Bacteroidota bacterium (assembly GCA_903840505.1). Taxonomy (GTDB): domain Bacteria; phylum Bacteroidota; class Bacteroidia; order UBA4408; family UBA4408; genus CAIMGI01. The sequence continues at coordinate 37,211 of CAIMGI010000210.1, read as the reverse complement.
AAATATGCGTGCTCCATCTAAATGGAATTGTAATGAATGTTGAGCGCACACTGCAGCTATTTTTTTTATTTCATTCATATCCCAACAAGCTCCCCCTCCTCGATTTACAGTATTCTCAATAGACACCAAAGATGTTCGCGGAAAATGTACATCATCTTTTCTAATATTTTCAAGTACTTGTTGCGAAGTAAATCGTCCTCTATTACCTTCTATTAAAGCCACAGAAGCCAATGCATTGGATGCAATTCCCCCACCTTCGTAAATGTAAATGTGTGAAAGCTTATCACAAATAACTTCATCTCCGGGCTGTGTATTTACTTTAATAGCAATCTGATTGGTCATAGTTCCGGAAGGACAAAAAAGTCCCGCTTCTTTGCCAAAAAGTGCAGCAGCCTTTTGTTCAAGCATAGATACTGTTTCGTCTTCACCAAAAACATCATCGCCTACTTTGGCTGCAAACATTGCCTCTAACATTTCTTTTGTTGGGCGTGTAACTGTATCACTTCTTAAATCAACGATCATATTTTTGTTGGCTATTATTTAATATTTACCTTTATGCATATTTCGAATGTATGAACTTATTGCCTAACAAACAAACCTGCCGAACAGTTTTTTTATTTGTCTTAATTATTCAATGTTTTTCAGCGCAAGCTCAGCAAAAATACTGGGTATTTTTTACAAATAAAGCAAATACTGTTTTTAATCCATATACTTATTTTGATGCGAAAGCAATTGAAAGACGAATTATAAATAATGTTTCTTTGGTGGATAGCACCGATTTTCCAATAAATGAATTCTATTATAATACAGTTAGCGCAAATGTAGACTCTGTAAGTAATAGCACTCGTTGGTTTAATGGAATGTGTGTGTATGCAAACGAAAACCAAATACAAAAAATTCAACAATTCTATTTTGTAAGAAGTATAGAAGCCCTGCCGTTTCAGTCTATGCATTTAGCATCTTATAATGAAACATCATTCAATGAAAAGTTAAGTGATGATCAAAAGAAATTGCTTGTAGGACAAACTACAAGGCTGCAAGCAGATGAGTTTAAGAAAGCGAACATTGATGGGAGTGGAATTCGCATTGCTATTTTTGATGCAGGTTTTCCAAACGTAGATACAAACCCTGCTTTTGAACACATTCGAAAGGCAAACAAAATAATAAAGACCTATGATTTTGTTCGCAAAAAGGATTTTGTATACGGATATGCTGAACACGGAAGTTGTGTGCTTTCTTGTATTGCAGGAAAAGCAGGGGATGTAAACATCGGTCTTGCAACCGGTGCAGAATTTCTCTTGGCACGAACTGAGATGGGTAAAAGAGAACCATTTTCAGAAGAAGAGAATTGGTTGGCAGCAGTAGAATGGTCGGATAAAAATGGTGTGCAAATAATTAACAGTTCGTTAGGATATACCGGAGACAGGTATTTTACAACGGATATGAACGGTAAAAAAAGTTTGGTTTCCCGAGCAGCAAACCTGGCTGCAAGAAAAGGGATTCTGGTTGTTAATGCAGCAGGTAATGAAGGTTCCAGTGCTTGGAAAACGATTGGGACTCCTGCTGATGCCGACAGTGTACTCACCGTTGGTGGGATTGATATGGCAAGTGATTTTCATACAGATTTTAGTTCATATGGCCCAACAGCCGACAACCGTTTAAAACCCAATGTATGTGCGTTTGGTCACGTAATTGCCGCTGGAAAAAACGGACTCGAAAAAACACAAGGAACTTCATTTTCCAGCCCTTTGGTTGCAGGTTTTGCTGCTTGTGCTTTACAGACTAATCGCAATTTAAAAAATATGGAATTGTATCTCGAAATTGAAAAGTCGGCCGACCTATATCCTTATTTTGATTATGCTCACGGATACGGTGTTCCTCAAGCCAGTTATTTCACAGAAAAAAACAAAACACAAAGCACTGCCACTTTTGATTTTGTGAATGAGAACAATTACCTAACAGTGAAAATACAAGATGCATTTTTTGGAAAAGACACAATTGATACCAAATCAAACCGATTGTATTACCATATAGAAAATGACAAGGGAGTGATAACCAGTTATTATATTATTTCGGTTGAAAATCAAGATGTGCTCAAGTTCTCTAACTATGATTATAAAAAGGGACAGAAAATAATGGTGCATTATAAAAATTACACAAACTCATTTACTTTTTAACAATGAAAAAACTTGTTTTATTTTTAATAATTGCGTTCTCGTTTTTGAATACGATGTGTTCATCGCAAAATGTTCTTTTTAAACAAGAAGTTACATTGGATACGGTTATTCCTAAAAAAGGACCAAATTATAGAAACTTTGATCACTATTATATTGGCTACGGTTTTATTTTTGATACGCAACATTTTGGCGCCTTAGAAACGATTATTGGAAGTTCAACTCAATTTGTGTTTGGTTTCCGACATAAGACAAAAATTAATAACCATTATGCAATTGGTTATGACATTAGCTATAATACCACAGGATATTCCATAAAACAAAGTCCTACAAAATCGTTTCCTACATCGGTAAATTATAAATCGGAAAAATTGTTGATGCGTAATTTTAGAGTAGAATTATATAACAGAATCAATTTTGGTAAAAGGGGAAATAAGGTTGGTAAATTTATGGATATTGGTGCATTCGGGGAATACGGTTTTGCAAATGCACTTATCGTGAAAGACAAGCTTCCTGCAACCAATGCTTTTGGATCGACTAAGGTGAAAATGGTAAATAAAAATCCTAATTATGTAAATAAATTGAATTACGGTATTACTACCCGCATTGCAAATAACAGAGTGGCTATTTACGCTACCTATCGATTATCGGAAATGTTTTTGGCATCCTATACATATCCCGAAACAGCAAATTTAATTGTAGGTGTTCAGGTTGGTTTTTATTAAAGAACAATAAAAATTGGCGACTCGTTATTTTATAAAACTTTCATACAAAGGAACACATTATTGTGGTTGGCAAGTGCAAGAGAATGCTGTAACCGTACAGCAAAAATTAAATGAAGTATTGAGTGTGTTGCTTCAGAAACCTATTGATACTGTTGGATGTGGCAGAACGGATACAGGAGTACACGCAAGGGATTATTATGCACATTTTGATACTGAAATTTCTTTTGAAAGCAAAGAAGGGTTTTTATATCGAATGAATAAAATACTACCGAAAGACATTGCTGTTTTAGATATTATTCCGGTTACTGAAAATGCGCACGCACGTTTTGACGCAGCGAAACGCACCTATAAATATTATATTAGTAAAGTAAAGAATCCCTTTTTGCAAGACACTGCTTGGTATTTTACGCAGGATTTAGACTTAAAAGCAATGAATGCAGCAGCACAGCAATTATTTAAATATACCGACTTTAGTGCATTTAGCAAAAGCAATACGCAAACAAAGACGAATAATTGTAAAATATATGAAGTCGAATGGACTCTGTTGGATGACAAATTAATTTTTACTATTTGTGCCGATCGTTTTTTGCGCAATATGGTGAGGGCTATTGTTGGAACCTTGATTGAAGTGGGAACTGCAAAAATTACCATCGACCAATTTTGCAAAATTATCGAGGCGAAAGATCGCACAAAAGCGGGTCAATCAGCTCCCGCAGAGGGTTTGTTTTTAGAAAAAATTGAATATCCAAGAACACTGTTTTTAACGTGAGTCAGATAACAGGTAAATCCTTTGATTTTAGAATACTATTACGTATTCTTTCATACGTAAAGCCATACAGAAAAGTATTTTTCACTACCCTTTCCTTAACAGTCTTTTTGGCTTTTTTGTCTCCCTTGCGGCCCTGGTTAGTGCAATATACAATTGATAATTTTGTGATTATACCCGATAGTATCAGCTTACTTAAGATGGTATTGTTGATGACAGGTTTGTTGTTTGTTGAATCCATTATTCAATATGTGAATGTTATGTTAACGAACACCCTTGGTCAGAATGTAATTATGGATATGCGCACGCAATTGTATAAACACATTGTGCATTTTCGTTTAAAATATTTTGATAACAATGCCATTGGTACGCTCATAACACGAACCATATCCGATATTCAAACCATAGCAGATGTTTTTTCGCAAGGATTTTTAGAAATATTGGGAGATATTTTGAAGTTGCTTGTTATAACAGTTGTGATGTTCTCCAACGATTGGCGTTTAAGTTTAGTAAGTTTAAGTACAATACCTGTTTTGCTTATTGCCACCTATATTTTTAAAAATGCGATAAAATCATCTTTTCAAGATGTAAGAACACAAGTAGCAAGGTTAAATGCATTTGTACAAGAGCATATTACAGGAATGAGCATTGTACAATTGTTTAGCAGAGAGAAGGAAGAGTACAGCCAATTTCAACAAATAAACGAGAAACATAAAGTAGCTAACATTCGATCTATTTGGCATTATTCGGTATTTTTTCCTGTAGTTGAAATTCTTTCAGCTATTTCAATTGGTTTATTAGTGTGGTGGGGTTCCAAAGAAATACTGCACCACACTTTTACGGTGGGGAAAATTGTTGCCTTTATTATGTATATCAATCTTTTGTTTCGTCCAATCAGGCAGCTTGCCGACAGATTTAATACTTTACAAATGGGTATGGTAAGTTCCGAAAGAGTATTTGCAATAATTGATACAGACAATAGCATTGTAAATGAAGGAAAGTTATCTGCTGAAAAAATTAATGGAGAAATTGAATTCAAAAATGTTTGGTTTGCCTACAAAAAGGATGAGTGGGTGTTGAAAGATATTTCATTCAAAGTTAATCCATCGAAAACCTTGGCATTGGTTGGTGCAACGGGATCAGGAAAATCTACAATTGTTAGCCTCATAAACCGTTTTTATGAATACGATAAAGGAGAAATACTCATTGATGGAATTAATATTCGTGACTATGAATTGGGCTCATTGAGAAGGAGCATTGGATTGGTATTGCAGGATGTGTTTCTGTTTTCGGATTCAATTATGAATAACATTACTTTGAATAATAAGCATATAAGTGAAGAAGAAGTGAAGCAGGCAACAAAAAATATTGGAGCAAATTCATTTATTGATAAACTCCCCAATGGCTTTAATTACAATGTAATGGAACGTGGTGCAATGTTGTCGGTTGGCCAGCGACAACTCATATCTTTTATACGCGCTTTTGTTTATAAGCCAAGGATTTTTATGTTGGATGAAGCAACATCATCGATTGATACTGAATCGGAATTACTCATACAAAAGGCAACCGATACCTTGACTAAACAGTGCACTTCCATTGTTGTGGCTCACCGTCTAACAACCATACAAAAAGCTGATACAATTTTAGTAATTGAAAATGGGATGATAATCGAAAGTGGAAATCACAGTGAACTCTTAGGAAAAAATGGTGTCTATAAAAAATTGTATGAATTACAATTTGACAAGGTTTAAAAAATGATTTTGTTCTGTGGCAATTTCAATAACTATATTTGTGTAAATATTTTCATTCAATGAAACCGGTTAAAACAAAACCACTTCCAAGCCCATCTCATTTTAGGCAAAAAATGCTCTTGAGTTTTTTGTTTGCAGCAGCACTTATTGCTTTTTCACTTGGAATTGGAATACTAGGTTATCATCATTATTGTTCTCTTAATTGGGTGGATGCCTTATTAAATGCATCGATGATATTAACTGGTATGGGACCTGTAAATGTAATTGATAATGATGCCGGAAAAATATTTGCTTCCTTTTATGCTTTGTATAGTGGAATTGCTTTCCTGACTATTTTCGCAGTGTTTTTCTCTCCAATCTTCCATCGATTTTTGCACAAGATGCATTTGGATACAGAGGAGGAAAATTAAGAAATGAATTTATCGAATACACTAAACCAACTCTGCTTTTAAATAGTGTGAAGTGTAGCTTGTTTTGTTTTTTGCAACTTCTTCTGGTGTGCCTTCACAAATAATATTTCCACCCTTAGCACCGCCTTCAAGTCCTATGTCAATGATGTGATCGGCTACTTTAATAATATCCATATTGTGTTCAATAATCAATACGGAATTTCCTCGATCTACTAATTTATCCAATACCTGTAACAGTACACGAATGTCTTCAAAATGCAATCCTGTGGAGGGTTCATCTAAAATGTAAAAAGTGTTTCCTGTATCTTTTTTTGAAAGTTCGGTTGCTAATTTTATACGTTGCGCTTCACCACCCGATAAGGTTGTTGATTGCTGTCCGAGTGTAATATAACCAAGACCAACCTCTTGTATTGTTTTTATTTTTTGAAGAATAAAAGGAATGTTATCAAAAAAGAGAACAGCATCTTCTACTGTCATATTCAATACATCGCTAATGGATTTGCCACGGTAACGAACTTCCAATGTTTCTCGGTTGTATCGTTTACCATTGCAGGTTTCACATTCAACATACACATCGGGTAAAAAGTTCATTTCAATCGTTTTTACTCCGGCTCCACCACAGGTTTCACACCTTCCACCTTTTACATTGAACGAAAATCTGCCGGGTTTATATCCCCTTATTTTTGCTTCCGGTATTTCGGCAAACAAGTTTCGTATATCCGAAAAAACATTGGTATACGTTGCAGGATTTGAACGCGGTGTTCTGCCAATAGGCGATTGATTAATTTCAATTACTTTATCAATGTATTTAAGTCCTTCGATTGACTTATACGCCAATGGTTTTTTAACTGAACGGTAAAAATAATGGTTGAGTATGGGGTATAGGGTGCCGTTTACAAGACTCGATTTTCCGCTTCCTGAAACACCTGTAATACAAACCATTTTACCCAAGGGGATTTCTAAATCAACATTCTTTAAATTGTTTCCTGTAGCACCTTTGAGTATCAATTTTTCTCCTGTTCCTTTTCTCCTTTTTTTAGGGACTTCAATTTTTTGTTTGCCATTTAAGTAATTGGCAGTTGTGGTATTTTGTTTTAGTATTTCTGAGGGAGTTCCTGCCGCTACTATTTTTCCTCCGTGTATTCCAGCACCCGGACCAACATCAATTACATAGTCAGCACTTTCAATCATTTCCTTGTCGTGTTCCACCACAATAACAGAATTACCAATATCACGCAATTGCTGCAATGATTTTATTAAGCGACCATTGTCGCGTTGATGTAATCCTATACTGGGTTCATCCAATATATAAAGTACCCCCACCAATTGTGATCCTATTTGTGTAGCAAGCCTTATACGTTGTGCTTCTCCACCTGAAAGGGATTGCGAACCACGATTCAATATCAAGTAATCCAAACCAACATCCAACAAAAATTGGATACGTGTTCTAATTTCTTTTAATACTTCTTTGGCAATTTTATTTTGACGTTCACTTAACCGTTCTTCAATGTTTATAAACCAATCGCGCAATTCGTCAATTCCCATTGTTGACAATTCGTAAATATTTTTGCCGTCAATTTTAAAATGCAACGATTCTTTTTTCAATCTACTTCCGCCACAGCTTTTGCAAGTATTTTTATTCATAAATCCCTCAACCCATCTGTCTATTGATTTGCTTCCCAATTCTTCTTGTTGACGAATAATAAAACTGATTACCCCTTCAAAATCCATTGCATAACTTGAGTTGGAGTTTACTGCATCCGATTTAACTTTAAGCATTTCATCGGAACCATATAATATAGTATTGATTGCATCTTCCGAAAGGTCTTCGAGTGCTGTGTTTAGGTCGAAGTTATACTTTTCTCCAATGGCTTCAATTTGTCGGAATATCCAATTGCTTTTATATTCTCCCAAAGGTGCCAATCCTCCTTTTTTAATACTTTTTTTGGGGTCAGGAATTATTTTTTTTAAATCAATTTCCGAAACATATCCTAAACCATTACAGGTATGACAAGCACCGAAAGGAGAGTTAAATGAAAATAGATTTGGAGCAGGATCGTCATATGATATGCCGGATGTGGCACACATTAAATAACGACTATAATGAACCGTTTCGTTTGATTCGTGATCGAGTATCATAATAGAACCCTTGCCAATTTTCATAGCAGTTTTGAGTGATTCGCGTACACGCTGAACATCTTCTTCTTTTACTTCGATTCTGTCAACAACAGCCTCAATGTTATGTGTTTTATACCTGTCAACCTGCATACGCGCTTTCATCTCTTCCACTTTCCCATCAATGCGAACCCTAATAAATCCTTGTTTAATGATGCTTTCAAAAAGCTCTCTGTAATGTCCTTTTCGTCCTTTTACCAAGGGGGCCAGTATTAGCACTTTTCGCTTGTCAAATTTTTCGAGTATCAATTGAATAATTTGATCATCGGAATAGCGTACCATTTTTTCACCCGTTACGTATGAAAAAGCTTCGCCAGTGCGGGCATATAACAAGCGCAGAAAATCATATATCTCAGTAATGGTGCCTACAGTGGAACGCGGATTTTTATTCGTTGTTTTTTGTTCAATGGATATCACAGGACTTAAGCCGGATATTTTATCTACATCGGGTCTTTCTAAGTTTCCTAAAAATTGCCGGGCATAAACCGAAAAACTTTCAATGTACCTGCGTTGTCCTTCTGCAAAAATGGTGTCGAATGCTAAAGAGGACTTGCCACTTCCACTTAAACCGGTAATTACCACCAGTTTATTACGTGGAATTATAACATTCACATTTTTTAGGTTATGAACGCGAGCGCCTATAACCTCAATCTCTTCCGATTCCGAATATATGTTATTGTCCATTTTTGAGGCTGCAAAATTACTAATTCTATATGAAAGGAAGCTATTCATTCCCCTTTTGTTTTTTGGTCGACCATTCTGTTAAATTTTTATGTACAAGTGGCGCCTATTCCTTATCTTTGCTGTGCAAAAAAGCGATTTCTTGAAAGTTTCAACAAACAGTAAACCCTTATTGGTTTTTTATTTATTGGTTGCATACGTTGCCCTGCAATTTTTTTGGTGGGGATATATGTTGTATAATCTCAACAAAGAAATATACCAACATAAAGTAGAGATTGCATTGTTGCGTTCAGATGAACCTGATGAAACCCTACAAAAGGAATCGGAATTAAAGCAAAAGTTAAATCTTCGTGTTGCAATGATAATAGGGGAAGGGAGTGTTTTTTTAGTATTAATGATGTTGGGAATTGAAAAAATTCGAAGAACATTTAAGATTGAAAAAGCACTTGCAGAAAGACAGAAAAACTTTTTGCTTTCCATTACACACGAACTGAAATCACCCATTGCCTCGGCTAAACTCCAATTGCAAACACTTCAAAAGAGGGAGTTGGATAGAGTCAAACAACAGGAAATTATAGCCAATGCTATTAATGATACAAATCGCTTGAATAATTTGGTGGAGAATATTTTGTTGGTGGCGAAAATGGAAAATCAAAAAATGGATGTTTTGCGTGAAAGGGTTAATCTTTCGGAATACATTACAAATGGGATTAATCAAATGATAGAATCGTTTAATTATTCACAAAAGGTAAACTTGCATATTGATAAAGATATTTTCCTGCCAATTGATCGTACCTTGTTTCCATCCATCATTATTAACTTGTTTGAAAATGCTGTTAAGTATTCTCCTGCTCAATCAACAATTAATATCTCATTGGTAAATAGCAATAACTGTGTTGTTTTGTCGGTTTCGGATGAAGGTGGCGGAATTCCCGAAAGTGAAAGAGATAATATTTTCAATAAATTTTACCGCATTGGTAATGAGGAAACACGAAAGGCGAAGGGCACCGGTTTGGGACTTTTTATAGTTAGGTTCATAGTTAAACAACACGATGGTATTATTTGTGTTAAAGCAAATAAGCCACAAGGAAGCATTTTTGAAATTTCATTTAAAAATAGTTAAGCATTGTATATGGCAAAAAAAGTAGCACTTATAATATTAGACGGTTGGGGTATTGGTAATGGTTCAAAGTCGGATGCCATCGCAAATTCAAGAACACCTTTTATGAATAGTTTATATGAGAAGTTTCCTCATTCTAAATTAAAAACCTTTGGTGAAAATGTGGGGCTTCCCGATGGGCAGATGGGGAATTCGGAAGTGGGACATTTGAACATTGGTGCAGGGCGGGTAGTTTACCAAGATCTGGAAAAAATAAATAAGGATGTTCGCGAAAACAAAATTGACTCGAATGAAGAAATTTTAAAGGTGATTGAGTATGCAAAAAAGGAAAATAAAGCCTTGCATCTAATGGGATTGGTTTCGGATGGTGGTGTGCATTCACATCAGCTGCATTTGCATAAGCTATGTGACATAGCGGTAAAAAGCGGATTGCAAAAAATTTACATTCACGCTTTTACGGATGGTAGAGATACCGATCCCAAAAGTGGCTTAGAATTCCTAACCAAATTGCAAGAACACATAAATGATACACCTGTTAAAATTGCCTCGGTTATTGGAAGGTATTATGCTATGGATCGCGATAAAAGATGGGAAAGGGTAAAGTTGGCCTATGATTTATTGGTGAACGGGAAAGGGAAAACAACAACAAATGCGCTAAAAGCAATTGAAAATGCATACACTGAGAATATTACCGATGAGTTCATTAAGCCGATTGTAGTCTGTAATAATTACGAACCAATAGCTACCATAAAAAGTGGTGATGCGGTTATTTGCTTTAATTTTAGAACAGATCGATGCAGAGAAATTACAGAAGTGTTAACTCAAAAAGCTTTTCCTGAGCAGGAAATGACACCTTTGGACTTGTATTATACCACAATGACAAAGTACGATGACACGTTTAAAAATGTACACGTAATTTATAGTAAAGATAATTTACTGAATACCTTGGGTGAAGTGCTGGCTGCTGCCGGTAAAAAGCAAATACGAATTGCCGAAACGGAGAAATATCCCCACGTTACATTTTTTTTCTCGGGCGGTCGGGAGCAAGTGTTTGAGAACGAAAAAAGAATAATGATTCCTTCACCAAAGGTTGCTACCTATGATTTGCAACCTGAAATGAGTGCGAAAGAACTAACAGAGGCGATTCTACCCGAATTGGAAAAAGGTGAAGCAGATTTTATCTGCCTTAATTTTGCCAATCCCGATATGGTTGGACATACAGGTGTTTACGAAGCAGTGGTAAAAGCCGTAGAAACAGTAGATGCTTGTTTGAAGCGAATTGTAGAAAAGGGAATTCAAAATGGATATTCCTTTATAGTTATTGCCGACCACGGAAATGCTGATTATATGCTAAACGATGATGGAAGTGTAAATACAGCACATTCTACCAATTTAGTGCCTTGTGTGTTACTTGACAGCACACATAAAGCGCTGAAAGATGGTAAGTTAGCAGACATTGCTCCAACGATATTGAATTTGATGGAAGTTGCTATTCCGATAGAAATGACAGGGACCATACTCGTCTAATTTTTTCCTTATATTTGTGCTTTATGAAGAAAGTAATAATAGTTGTTATACTAATCGCAGTTGGCTTTGTAGCTTGTGAGGATAAGTTTGATTTGAAAGCTCCGTGGAAGGAGGTAATGTCTATTTATGGACTGCTCGACCAATCACAAGCGGTTCAGTATATTAAGATAAACAAGGCTTTTTTGGGTGATGGCAATGCAACGGATTTTGCACAAATATCGGATTCAAGCAATTATAATCCTTCAGATTTAGAAGTGAAGCTTCAACGTATGAAAAATGGCGCCCAGATAGGTGCAGACATGCTTCTATCGGATACTGTTTTGGAGGATAAGAGGACTGGAGTTTTCGCAAGTTCAAACAATATTGTTTACAAAACAAGAGACCCACTTTTCAATGACAGCGATTATAAATTAATCGTGAAAAATAAAAAAACAGGTCACGAGGCAACAGCTACAACACCTTTGGTAGGTGATTTTTCGGTAAGTTTATTGGCCAATACAGTTGGTTTTGTGGTAAGTCCCGGTGTATATTCTTCGTTTAAAGTGAGGTGGACATCAGTTGCAAATGCGAAAATTTACCAACTCAAAATACGGTTCAATTATACCGAAACAGAAGGACAGACCGTTACCAATAAGTCAGTTGATTGGGTTTTTGGAACACAAAAAATCGACAAGGTGAAAGCCGGAACAGAGATGTACCAAGAAGTAAGCGGGACCAATTTCTACCAATTTCTGAAATCCATTAAATCGGTTAGTTTTCCTAGTAATACCGTTGTTCGTACCGATGGATTTTTAGATTTTACAGTTACCTGTGGTGGCGATGAATTGTCAACATACATTGATGTAACACAACCTTCCTCCAATATTAATCAGGAGAAACCCTTCTATACCAATATTAATAATGGTATTGGGATATTCTCTTGCAGGTACGTTTCAAATGTTGTTTCAAAAAAATTAAGTGCCAATTCATTGTTGGAACTTAAAATTGGTCAATTTACTTCTGATTTGAATTTCCAATAATTCACGCTTTTCAACAATTTGGCAAATTATCAACAATGCCAAAAAAGTGCATTTTTCAAGTAGTTCGATGTAGCTAATTTCATAGCTTTGTAGCTTATAAGTTATGGAACATAATGAGCGGAGATAAAAAAATAAAAAACGCATTAATATCTGTCTATTTTAAAGATAATTTAGCCCCAATAATTGAGAAATTAAATTCTTTGGGTGTTCAGTTGTTTTCAACCGGTGGTACTCAATCCTTTATTGAAGACCTTAAAATACCTGTTACGCCTGTTGAATCACTTACATCGTACCCCTCTATTTTAGGAGGAAGAGTAAAAACGCTTCACCCTAAAATTTTCGGTGGAATATTGGGTAGACGCGAATTAGAAAGTGATGTGCAACAACTGGAGGAATATGAAATTCCTGAAATAGATTTGGTAATTGTAGATTTATACCCTTTTGAAGAAACAGTAAAATCAGGAGCTTCAGAGACTGATATCATTGAAAAAATTGATATAGGAGGAATATCTTTGATACGTGCAGCTGCAAAAAATTTCAACGATGTTCTGATTGTATCTTCGCGAAACCAGTACCCCGATTTGCTTGCCTTGCTTGAAAGTAAGAAAGGCATTTCAAACATTGATGACAGGAAACGTTTGGCTACAGAAGCCTTCAATGTTTCTTCGCATTACGACACAAATATTTTTAATTATTTTAGTAAGGGTGCTATACCTGTTTTTAAACAAAGCGTACAACAATCATCAGTGTTGCGTTACGGTGAAAACCCTCATCAAAAAGGTGTTTTTTATGGCAATTTAGATGAGATGTTTGACAAGCTGAATGGCAAAGAACTTTCTTATAATAATTTATTGGATGTGGATGCTGCCGTAAGTTTAATGGCTGAGTTTGATGAAACAACCTTTGCTATATTAAAGCACAACAATGCCTGTGGCGTTGCATCTCGTCCTGTTTTGTTAGATGCTTGGAAAGATGCATTGGCAGGCGATCCTACTTCGGCTTTTGGTGGAATTTTAATTGCCAACGCAAAGATTGATGAAGTAACTGCCAACGAAATAAATAAACTTTTTTTCGAAGTAATTATTGCTCCTTCATATGATACAAAAGCATTAGAGGTCCTCAAGCAGAAAACCAATCGAATTATTCTAATTCAAAAGAAAGCTAAATTTTCTCCAACATCATTTCGCACCTTACTGAACGGAGTAATTGAACAGGATAAGGATTTTAAATCGGAAACTGCATCCGACTTAAAAACAATAACAAAAATTGCACCTTCTGCAACTGAGCAGCGCGACTTACTTTTTGCAAATAAATTGGTGAAGCATACAAAATCGAATACCATAGTGTTAGCAAAAAATAATCAACTATTGGCAAGTGGTACCGGTCAAACATCAAGGGTGGATGCACTTAGACAAGCGATTGTAAAAGCACAAAATTTCGGTTTCGATTTAAAAGGAGCAGTGATGTCATCCGATGCATTTTTTCCTTTTCCAGATTGTGTTGAAATTGCTCACAATGTAGGAATAGCGGCTGTAATTCAACCGGGTGGGTCTATCAAAGACAAAGAGTCGATTGATTATTGCGATGCAAACAATATGTCGATGGTACTTACAGGAACAAGGCATTTTAAACATTAATATAAAAGTAAAACAGTTACAAAATATAAACAACAATGGGCTTATTCGATATATTCACACAAGAAATTGCGATTGACCTTGGGACGGCCAATACATTAATTATTCACAACGATAAAGTAGTGGTGGATGAACCCTCAATAGTTGCGATGGATAGAGCCACCGGTAAAGTAATTGCTGTAGGTAAGCAAGCAATGCAAATGCACGGTAAAACCCACGAAAATATAAAAACAATTCGCCCCTTGAAAGATGGGGTAATTGCAGATTTCGATGCTGCAGAGCATATGATTCGTGGAATGATAAAAATGATAAATCCCGGCAAGCGGCTGTTTACGCCTTCTCTTAAAATGGTTATTTGTATTCCATCAGGAATTACAGAGGTTGAAAAGCGTGCCGTACGTGACTCGGCAGAACACGCAGGAGGTAAGGAGGTTTATCTTATTCACGAACCGATGGCAGCTGCTATTGGTATTGGTATTGATGTGGAAGAGCCAATGGGAAATATGATTATTGATATTGGAGGTGGAACAAGTGAGATTGCCGTTATTGCTTTGGGAGGTATTGTTTGTGATAAATCTATTCGTATTGCTGGTGATGAGTTTACTGCAAACATTGAAGAGTATATGCGCAGACAACACAATATTCTTATTGGCGAACGTTCTGCAGAACGCGTTAAAATTGAGGTGGGTGCCGCTTTACCGGAAATTGATAACCCGCCACCTGATTACGCGGTACACGGACGAGATTTGATGACAGGTATTCCAAAAGAAATACTTGTATCGTATGTTGAAATAGCACACGCATTGGATAAATCCATTTCAAAAATTGAAGAGGCGATATTGAATGCCCTTGAGATGACCCCACCCGAACTTTCTGCTGATATATACCGTACGGGAATTTATTTGGCAGGCGGTGGTTCACTGTTAAGAGGTTTGGATAAACGTATTTCTTTGAAAACAAAATTACCTGTACACGTTGCGGAAGATCCACTAAGAGCAGTAGCAAGAGGTACCGGCATTGCATTGAAGAATGTAGGTAAGTTCCAATTTTTGATGAGGTAGATTAGATTATAAAATAACCTTGATAAAAATCCGAACTAGTTTCGGCAGCTATGATAAATCTTTTTCGCTTTTTATGGAAGCATATCAATTTTATATTTTTTCTGTTGCTCGAAATATTTTGTGTATACTTAATTGTAAGCAATAATTCATTTCAGAAAGCACGCTTTGTAAGTTCTTCGAATTACTTGGCGGGAAATATATATTCAACAATTACTTCTATTAGAGAATATTTTTACTTAAAGGAAACAAACGATGCTTTCGCTTTGGAAAATACTCGTTTGCATAATCTCACAAGAGATGTTTTTGCTCGGAACAGTACTCTTGTTTATTTGGTAAAAGACAGTGTCTTTAAACAACAATACAAATATATTAATGCCAAAATAATAAACAATTCTGTTAACAAAAGGAATAATTATTTGACCCTGAATAGAGGAAGTAGCAGCGGAATAGGACCAGAGATGGCTGTTATATCAAGTAATGGTATTGTAGGTATAACAAAGGATGTTTCGGAAAATTTTACTTCCGTATTGTCGGTGTTAAACAAGAATGCGAAGATCAGTGCAAAAATAAAAAAGAACAATTATTTTGGTTCACTTAGTTGGGATGGCAGCGATTATCGTTTGGGAACATTTATTGATATTCCCACACACGTTAATATTGCCGTAGGCGATACAGTAGTAACAAATGCATTTTCAGATATATTTCCCGAAAATATACTGATTGGAAAAATAGAATCGTTTGATATAAAGCCGGGCGATAATTTTTACACCATTATAGTTCGCTTCTCTACTAATTTTAAAAATGTAACACACGTTTATGTAGTAACGAATATAATGAAAGAGGAGCGAAAAAAATTGGAACAACAGTCACAGCAAAATGATAAATAATATACTAAAGCATTCGGTACGGTTTGTTTTTTTGGTGTTGCTACAAGTGCTGATATTAAACAATATACAGCTCAATGGTTTCATAAACCCTTATCTGTATATCTTGTTTATTATAATGCTTCCTTTTGAGATACCTGTATGGTTGCTTATGCTATTAGCTTTTGTAATGGGAATAAGTATAGATATGTTTTTGAATACAATGGGAATTCACGCAGCGGCTTGTGTTTTTATGGCCTATACACGCTCGTATGTGCTTAATTTTTTCTCGCCTCGTGATGGCTATGAATCGAACACAGAGCCCTCTTTGGAATACTTGGGTTTAACCTGGTTTCTATCCTATTCCTCCATTATGGTTTTTATTCATCACTTTGTTTTTTTCTTCATCGAGGCTTTTCGTTTAACAGAGTTCTTCTCTACATTTTTCAGGGTAATAGTAAGTTCTGTTTTTACTATTTTATTGATTATTATTAGTCAGTATGTTGCATTCAAAGGAAAGGATAAACGATGATTTATTCCGAGCGAAAATATGTGATAATCGGAATTTTTATTGTGGTAGCTTTGGCGTTTATTGCACGTTTATTTTATGTTCAAGTAATAAACGACTCCTATAAATTTTCGGCAAATAATAATGTGTTGCGTTACTTAATTGATTATCCTGCACGGGGATTGGTGTATGATAGAAATGGGGAATTGCTCATATACAATGAAGCCGCTTACGATTTAATGGTTACACCCAAACAGGTGAAAGTGATTGATACTACCGATCTTTGTAAAGTATTGGGAATTACAATTGCACAGTTCAAGAAAAAAATGTTGGCAGCAAGAATCTATTCTCCATACAAAGAATCAATTTTTGAAAAACAGATACAGGCAGAAACCTACGCAAAGCTGCAGGAAAAATTGTACAAATTCCCCGGTTTTTTTGTGCAATCGCGTACTTTGCGAAAGTACCCTTCGAGCCTTGCAGCACATACAATGGGGTATGTTGGTGAGGTAACTGAAAAAAAGACCAAAAAGGATCCATATTATAAATCGGGCGATTATATTGGGATAAGTGGTTTAGAAGCTTCATATGAAACGGAGTTGCGTGGAAAGAAAGGTATGCGCGTTATGATGGTTGATGTATTTAACCGACCAAAAGGACATTTTAAGGATGGACAGTATGATACACTAGCCGTTACCGGAAAAAATTTGATTAGTTCTTTGTCAGCACGTTTGCAAAAATATGGCGAAGCATTATTAAAAAACAAAACAGGTTCGGTAGTTGCTATTGACCCTTCAACAGGTGAAATATTGGCTTGTGTAACAAGTCCGAGCTATGATCCTAACTTATTGGTTGGTCGCGAACGATCAAAAAATTATGGTGCACTTTTAAAGGAGCCGGGCTTGCCACTTTTTAACAGGGCATTAATGGCATATTATCCTCCGGGTTCTACTTTTAAACTAATCAATGGATTGATTGGCGAACAAGAAGGTGTTACTTTTAGAGATACCCGTTATCCTTGTCGTGGTGGTTATCCTGTGATGGGTGGAAAACCAAAATGCCACAATCATCCGAGTCCGATGGATTTACCGGGTGCAGTAGCCACTTCTTGTAATTCTTATTTTTGTTATGTCTTCAGGGGCATTGTTGACAATCGAAAAAAATACAAAAACATTGTTACCGGTTTTAGCGCTTGGCGCAATTATGTTTTGAGTTTTGGAATAGGTAAAAGGATATACAGCGATCTCCCGCAAGAGCTTTCCGGACGAGTTCCAACAGTGGAGTACTATAATAAAATTTTTGGCAAAAATGGATGGAAATCCTCTACGATAGTTTCACTTTCTATCGGACAAGGAGAGTTAGGAATAACACCCCTGCAAATGGCAAATATTATATGTATAGTAGCGAACAAGGGATATTATTATACACCTCATATTATTAAAGGAATATACCCTAGTAAACAATGCCGACCGGAGTACAAAGTAAAGCATTATTGTAAAGTAGCACCGCAATACTTTGATAACATCATTGATGGTATGCAGGGTGCTGTTGATCACGGAACATCTACTACTGCTAAAATGAAGGATTATATTGTATGCGGTAAAACAGGTACGGCACAAAATCCTCACGGTAAAGACCATTCAGTTTTTGTTGCTTTTGCTCCAAGGAACAATCCTAAAATAGCGGTTGCTGTATTGATTGAAAATGGGGGATGGGGTGCTACCTGGGCAGTACCCATTGGAAGCTTAATGATTGAAAAATACTTGACCGATAGTATAAAGCGCCCTGAATTGGAAACAAGAATGTTGGACGGAATAGTATTGCCTCCTACGGAAAGCGATAGAATTAAAGCAAATAAAAAATGAGGGAGCAGCAAGGTATATTTAAAAATATAGATTGGGTATTGGTTGGCCTTTATTTGTTATTGGTAACAATGGGCTGGTTAAATATATATGCATCGGTCTATAATGATGAACACCAAAGCATCACCGACTTTTCACAAAAATATGGTAAACAGCTTATTTGGATAGCTTCATCAATTGGTTTGGCGATTATTTGTTTAATTCTGGATGGTAAATTTTATGCAGCATTCTCTCCTATCATATATGCCATAAGTATATTTTCATTGATATTGGTTTTGTTTTTAGGAACCGAAATTTCGGGAAGTAAATCCTGGTTTCGCATAGGTGATTTCGGTATTCAACCGGCTGAATTTGCCAAGTTTGCAACCAATTTGATGTTGGCAAAATACCTGAGTAATATTTCCATTAAAATGACCGATTTAAAAACTAAAATTATGTCGGGAATAATTATTTTTCTTCCGATCGTTTTGATATTGGTGGAGAATGAAACAGGTTGTGCACTTGTATTTATTGCGTTTGTTTTTACATTGTACCGAGAGGGTTTGTCGGGAAACTATTTATTGTTAGGCTTTTTAGCGGCATTGATTTTTATTCTCACACTTATATTTGGTAAAACTATTTTGTTCGAAATAATAGCAGGGATATCTCTTCTCATTTTTTTTGTTGCCAAAAAGAACAGACAAAATATTTTGATTATTGTTGCCGCTACTATCGTTTCTTTGGGGGCGGTGTATAGCGTAGATTATGCTTTTGAGCATTTAGAACCACATCAAAAAAAGCGTATCAATGTATTTTTAGGAAAGGAAGTTGATGTAAAAAAAGCAGGGTACAATGTTAACCAATCGTTGATTGCAATAGGATCGGGAGGTTTAACGGGCAAAGGTTATTTAAAGGGTACACAAACAAAATACGATTTTGTTCCTGAACAGAGCACCGATTTTATTTTTTGTACAGTAGGTGAAGAGTGGGGTTTTGTTGGAACTTCAACAGTTATACTATTGTTAATATTATTGCTTATCCGAATTATATTTATTGCCGAACGGCAACGTTCCTCTTTTACCCGGATATATGGCTATGGTGTGGCTTCCATCATATTTTTTCACATAACGGTGAATGTGGGTATGACAATCGGATTAGCCCCTGTTATTGGAATTCCCTTGCCGTTTTTTAGTTACGGAGGCTCTTCTTTGTGGTCTTTTACAGTTTTGCTGTTTATATTTATTAAGCTGGATGCATATCGATTGGAAATACTTCGATAAATCCCATCTCAACTTATTTTTCTACAACACAAGGAATAGTAAATTCTCCCTCACTACTCTGAATTGAAAGTGTATATACTCCCGATGAAACGGACAATGCCTTTAGGTTAACCGGAATGGTATTCAATCCATTTTTACAAGCAATATTTTTAGCAATATTGATGGTTCTTCCTATTACATCAGTCATTTTGATTTGTATTGTGGAAGCGTTTTTTGCATAAAATGAAAGTGTAACATTATCCTTTATTGGGTTTGGAAACAAGGAGACTTGCAATATATTTTTATTTTCTTCGATTCCTGTAATATCAACATAACGTATTCCATCGGAATTTGAAGCAGCACAAATTAATCCTCCTCCATCAATTGATTTTACACTCACATAATACAACTGATTGTCTACCAAAGTAAGATTTGTTTTTGTTACGGAAGTAAGAAGTCCATTGTTTGTCCAAGCAACCACATCACTATCGTTTGCTGTTGTTCCTATGGCATACTTATAAGATGAAATAGCTGAGTTACTATCAACAGAACTTGTCCAATTTGCAGACAATTGTGTTCCTGTAAACGTTGTATCGGTATCGCTATTTATTCCATCATTTACTTGAGCAACAAGGAGTGGGGCAGTCCAGTCTATCATTAAATCAGCCGAAGCTACGGGCGATAAATTTCCAACCACGTCATTTGTAATGGATTTTATTTTTGCAGCTACCTGAAAATTGGGTTGCATACTTTGGTAACGAATATCGTTTACCGCTGCTGCGCCAACACTTATGTTAACAGAGTTTGTTCTTGAGCGATATGCTTTCAAATCATTTACCATATAGTTGCAATCTGCACTGCGTAACGAAATATATGCACCGTTACTATAAGGTGAACCATCGGTATAAGAAGCAATTTTAGAATTGTTCGCATACACATCCATTTTCCCAAGTATTCTATCGTAGCTCACAGCATAATCGTACCATTGTCCTGCTGTAATGGTAACCGGTATTTGTAATACAGGCGAACCAAAAACGTTGTTTACTACTTTGTAAATTTGCAACTGACTTTGGTCTACTCTAAACCAAACAAAATAGGAGTTGCCGCGATTGGTTTGTGTTGCATCATCGCAAAAGAAATGAAATCCTGCTCTGCGATTTATTCCTACACCATCAATTTTTCCTTGCCAGGTATATAAATAACGATCTGATAGAGATTGATCAAGTGCTGCATATATATTTGTGTTGCTATTGTTCTCATCGCTTTGTTCAAGGTATCCACCGTTAATGGCGAACACTCCGGTCATTGTAGTCCAATCAGGATGTATTGTAGCTAAATCAAAGTTGTCTCTAAAAAAACCATTTTGACTATTGCAACGCCAATCAGCACCATTGTAATTGATGATGTGGTAAAAACTTTTGTCAATACCGCTTCCACCTACATTATCAGTATCAACAAACGTTGCATTGAAATTTTGTGTAATCCAACCTGCCGGTGCTGAAATGTTGCTTGTGGGAGTAATGTTATCGGCAAGTACTGATGTCCAAGATGCAGCCCAGCCGGGAGCTGTTGTTCCGCAATCTGACCTAAATTCAATTAGTAAAGAATTTCCAGTTGAGGTTATTGTTCCTGGTGATGCTTGCCCGGTATACATTCCGATGAGGGGCGCACTTCTATCATTTCCATCATAAATAAACATATTGTCGTATCCGCTTTCAATATCAAAGGCACTAAAAGTAAGCGCAACAGTTTGTGCATTGGTAGGGCTAATCAAAAGTTGATAAGCTTCATCATCACTGTAATTATTGTTGATGTTTCCACTGTCATAAAAATTGCCTGTTGCTGCATTGTTTATGGTAATGGTTGGGTTATTATTTATTAAATTGTAATAAGTATACCAATCCCAGTTTAATCCCGGGTCATTGTGACTTTGGTTTGGATAATGCTGATGTCCTTTTATTTTAGTACAGGCACCAAGTACGCAAGAACCATTACAAGAAGGACCATAATACGTGCGCAAAGGACTTATTCCATAACCGCTTTGTGTAATATCACGAACAAGGTCGGCACTGGCAGTATACATTGCCATTGTATACCATCCTTGTTGATTGTAATAACCTTCGTGCTCAAGTCCAATTGTATAGGGGTTTTCACTCCCTACGTGGTATGCTCTATAAGCTTCGAGCACCATTTGCGTAATTTGACCATCAGACGAACGTAATATATAATGTGCAGAAACTGATGCAGCACAATTTTTAAACCAAGATATACAACCTGCATACGATCCTTCAATATCGTGAATAGTTACTGCAGAAATAGCTGCACCACGATTTACACTGTAATTGCAAGCAGCAGCCGGATCCCATATTGCCGGATCGTAATCAGCCGAAAGAATTTGTGGCTCTGTTGGAATATATTTTTTTCCTGTAGGTGTTGTGATGCAGTTTTCTTGTATGATAACTTTTGTAGCGCTTAGTACAGCGTAATTTTCTGCTCCAAATAGAGTAGATAGGTCAATAGCGTAATTTGGAAACCCATATAGCTGTTGATAATATCCGTTATTAAGAAAAATGTAAATAGAATAAAGTTGGGAATTTAGAGCAAAATCGTTTTGTAGTCCTGTTAAAGGCAGTTCGCTTAAACCAATAAGAATGGGCATAAAGTCAGCAGGTGAGTTACCGGTAATTTCCAATTTGTTTTTTAAAGCAACAAAAGCTTTTGCATAGCCCAATATATTTTTATTTGGGGAACCAATAATGTCTTCAACTGAAATACCTGAAAGTTCTGAAACATAATTAAGATTGCTCCTGAAATAATTTTTACCATCAAGTGTTAATCCCATTACACCATAGCATTTTGGCATACCGATGCAGCTTCCCGGGTCGTTAGGGTTATTTATAATATGAGTGAATTTGGTTTGATTAAAAGAAACTGCTTCCAACAAACCTTTTGGAATTTCAGGATACAAGTTGTACGCATCTTGAAAGGCAGATTTGTAGTTATTTACAACATCAATATCTTTTGCAATCGATATTTTTATTAAAAGAAGCAACAGGATAAAAACACACTTTTTCATTATAATAGGTATTTGGGTATACGAAGGTAGTGAAATGCAAATTCTGTTGCAAATCAATATGTTGCAGGGTTAAACGTCTTTGTTTGTAGCTATTTTGCTTTGTTTAATCTTGTATTTGGTACAAGAACAATCGTTTTTCAGACACGCCTAACAAGTAACTGTTTTTTGCATTCTTTTCACTGATACAATCAACTCCACTGTTGCATACAATTGGAAAATCATCCAGCAATGTACCTTTTTCATCAAATAAGTATAATTCTGATTTGCCTTTGTCTCTTACTGCAACAATTGTTTTTCCATTCGATAAATGAAATGTTTGAGGGATTAGTACAACCGCTTTCTCAATTACAAGCGGAATACTTTTCTCATTTTTATTGTTTACTGTATAAAATGAATTCTTAGCACATATCCCTGAAACATTATTTTTTGGGTCAATATCTGCATTGTAATTCGTTTGTTCAGCAACTGTTTCTTTTTCCATTTTACCTCTAAAATAATAGCGTATTTTTTCGCCTTTGCTATTGAACATAAATATGCTCGATTGGTATATGTCACGGTCCTTTTGAAGTACATAATAATTATTAATGTAATCCGGTAACTTGTCTTTTATGCGTAAAATCCATTGTCCTTTTTTATCAAGTAATTTCATATTGCCCGCCTTATCCAGAATTAAAACAAAGTCTCTTCCGCCTGTTGTAAACAATGAAATAGGAACCGTTACAATATCGTCCAGTTTTTTACACTGCCAATCCTTAACCGATTTCCCTTCGCTGTTAAATTGGTATACTTTTCTATCATCACAGGCAATAAAAATTCTATAATCGCCTTTTTTCGAATAGTCGTTTACGGCAACAGGAATGGTTGCAGTAGCATTTAGTTGAATAGGGAAATGATTTGTTTCTTCACCGCTTATTGTATATCTGTAAATAGCTTTGGCACTGCTAAAAATGATTGAATTCTCATTCTCTTCTCCCGAAACAATAGATGCACTGCCCATTATTTTTTCGGACAATTGTTTTTTCCATAGCAATTCGCCTTTGTTGTTGAGTAAATATATTTTCATTCCATCGTCTTGAATAAATATATATTGCGTTTCATTTTTTGAATCAGCCAATATTTTAGGAGTGTTGGAAGTAGTTGTATCAAGAGGTGTTTCCCAAATGGAGTTTGTTTCCTTTTTATAAATAGGTTTGTATTTTAAGTATACGTTGGTGTAAAACAATTCATTTTGGTTGCTGAATTGGAAAGTAACAGCCTGAAATTTTCTAAGTAGTTCTGCTTTTTTATCGAAATCTTTTTTGTAATTCGTTTCAACATTCTTCTTGTATAATTCCAGCGACCTTGCTATGTTGCTGTAGATATAAATGTTCGATTCGTTCGAAATGTTTTCACTAAAGGCCACATAATTGGAATCCTTCGCCAATGTTTTGTTGTTGTATTTGAAACTCAGCACATTTCTTAACACTTTGGTATTGTTTGCAATCACCAAATAGTTATCGGTAATGGCGTAGTAGTTTTCATTTATATTAACGAAATTTTCACCAAACAGCATTGGCAATATACCGGGTATATTGATCTTCCCAAGTTTCTGTTTTCTATAAAGTGTTGTTGCTGTATCGTCAGCAGAGTGGTTTATTTGGAGGATTTGATTTTGTAATTCACGGATACTCTTTTCTGTTTTTTCGCCACTTATTAATTTAAAGACGGCAACATAATTGGCGGAATAATCCTGTTTCTCTGGTTCTATGATTGCTACTGCCATTTCTTTGCTAACATTATCGGTGAAGAACTCTTCGAGATTAATGTCGTATTTGCTATTGATTGCTTTCAATTGTTTGTTGCGTTCAAACAGGCGGTTTGAATTTTCAAGAAAGGCGGTGTAATTTTTAAGGTAATTCTTAAAATCGCTGAAGCCAAATTCAATAAAGTAGGATGTATTTCTTGGCAAAATTGAAGTTGTGGTGATGTCTTGCGGCTCTTCGTTTTTAAATATATTGAGGTAATTATTGCTTGAATCACTCGAAAAGGTAAATCCATTTAATAAGTATGAATCAGATTTAATCGTTGCGTCTAAGGAAGTCCAGTTAGCATTGTGCTGAAAGGAGTTTAAGAAAGATGGGTTGTTTTGCAAATAGGGTGTAATAAGATCACCTACTGTTGAATAATTTATAAAAACTGTTCCGTCTACCTTATTTCCTTTTGTTTCCATTACACTTGCAAAGGATGGATTATTCATCAGTGAACTGCCGCTGTTTAATTGCTTCACAGCATCCTCTGCCAGTAATTTTGAAAAACTGCAAATAAATATTCCTTTCGAAAAAAGATAATGAAACGATTGTTGCTCGGATAGTTTCAGTTCATTAATGGTGATGCCATCGTAAATTCTATCTGTTTTTGTGGCAGTTTTAGGAGAAGCGTTTTTAATAAAATCATTTAAAAATTCTCTTTTTGTGGACACAGGAAGATTGATATAGAATAAAAAATCATAGGAACTTGCCCCATCTTTATGGGCTGATATAAAGAGGGTTTCCTTCTTGATTAAATTATAAACAGCGGTGCCTGATTTGAATAGAGAGTCGACAAAATTTATTTTTCCGTTTAGTGTTGAGAAGTAGGAAGTCTCTTGCAGCTGATTCCAAATGGTATTTTTTTGTGTAAGCTTTTGCCAAAATCCTTTTCCTTGGTTGCATTCAATAATCAATGTAGCATTGGTTGGTATGGCTGTAATAATAGGGCTTACAGGTGTTTTTATTTCTTTTAAATGAATATAGCTGTAAATAGCAAAACCTATAATAGGAACAATTAATAGGGTAACCAATATTTTTTTAATCATATAGCTTATTCAAATGTTAGTTCAAGTTGGTCGGGTAATAAGCGAAAACTTTTTCGGTGAAAAGGCGTTATTCCTATTTGTGCGAGTATGTTTCGGTGAAAAGCAGTTGGGTATCCTTTGTTTTTATTCCATTCGTATTCGGGATGTTTTTTGTGAATTTTCAGCATATAGTCATCGCGGTATGTTTTTGCCAATACCGAGGCAGCAGCAATCGACATAAATTTCGCATCTCCTTTTACAATGCATTGATGCGGTATGTTTTTGTATTTAATAAATCGATTGCCGTCAATGAGCAACAGTTCGGGTTTTTTCTTCAGTTTATCTAATGCTTTGTGCATTGCCATAAAGGAAGCTTTCAAAATGTTTATTTCATCTATCTTATTATTGTCGAGCATTGCTACGGCATAGGATACAGCTTCCTTTTCTATTATTGGTCTTAGTTCTTCGCGTTGTTTTTCTGTGAGCTGTTTGGAGTCGTTTAACAATTTGTGTTTGAAATTTTTTGGAAAAATAACGGCAGCGGCTACTACAGGTCCTGCCAAACAACCCCTTCCGGCTTCATCACAACCGGCCTCAATGAGTTTTGTTTGGAAATTAGCCTTTAGCATCTTGTGTTATTTTTACTGTTTTTTCAATACATTGCCATAAGGCTTCGGCTGTTTTATCCCAGGAAAAATGTGCTTGTCTTTTTTGTCCTTTTTCAATTAACGATTTTCGTAAGTCCTCATTTGTACTAATGGTATGCATCGCTTCGGCAATTTCATTTACATTAAATGGGTCTACCAACAAGGCAGCATCACCTGCTACTTCGGGCATCGATGTAACATTTGAAGTAATTACAGGAACATTGCAACACATGGCTTCTAAAATAGGTATGCCAAAACCTTCGTGATAAGGAATATAAGCAAGTGCTGTAGCAGATGCCATCACACTTGCCAATCCTGTTGCTGAAAGTCTACCTGTAAAAACCACATCATTTTTGTATTTTAAGTTGGAGTAGGTGCTTTCCATTTTGCTATTCCACCAGTATTTTTCTCCAACAAGTATCAGCTTCATATTGTTGTTTGCCTTTTCTTTGTATGCATCAAATGCGAGTAATAAATTGCTGATATTTTTGCGGGGGTGCAGTGCCCCTACAAAAATGAAATAGGGACTTCCTTGCGTTATTTTGTTGCGCAGAGTTTCTTGTTCTTCATTGTTGAGCGGTTTGTATAAACTGTTAACGCCATTGTATACAACATCTATCAATGCGTTTTCAATGCCGTAGGTTTCGTGTATGTCCTTTTTGGAATATTCCGAAACGGTTGCAATGCGTGTAGCTTTTTTCGCAAAGCGTGGAAAAAAATAATTGTAATATTTTCTCACTAAATAGGGCAAGTCCTTGGGGTAATGTGCAAAATTAATATCGTGTATCACTGCAATGGATGGCACATCCGACTTAAGTGATAAATAGCCATCGGGCGAAAGAAAAATATCTGGCTTTAATTTTTTTAGCACATCGTACACCGAAAGTTCAAACCACCAAATAAATAGAAAGGGGTGCCTTGCTTGTGGTCCAATAACAATGGGTGTAATGTTTTCGGAGAAAATAAACTCTTCGTCAAAATCCCTGTCAAAAATAAAGTAAAAGTGATGCTCGGGATGCTGTTGTGTGATACGTTTGAGTGTTTCAAAAGTAAACCATCCAATGCCTTCCAGCTTGTTTTTTAAAAGTAAACGGGTATTTACGGCTATTTCCAATAGCAGCGAAGGTAGCCAAGTAAATACCTTGTTATGTGGCTGTTATAGAATACTTAATAACAGTGTACTGTTAAATGTTTTAACTAATCCAATATCCAACAACCAATCTGGATTTTACCAATGCCTCAATGTAGTATCCGCTACGCTAATAAGGGGTCACGCATTACAAGTGCGCGCCAGTATGAGACAAATCAGCGTAGTATTTCATTACGCTGTGATATTGATAATTTGATTGGTTAAAACTATTGTAATATTTAGCTTAATGAATACTACGTTTAGAAAGGGTTAATTAGTAATTATTAATTTGTAAGTAATGATTGTTAGATTGCTTTGTGTGAACTTGACGAAGTAGAGTCCACTTTCCAAATTACTATTGAGAAGATTAATCGAGTTTCCTGTTATATTTTTAATTTCCTTATTAAGTTGTCCTTTAGAATTATATATATACATGATTGCATTTTTCAAATTTATGTTTGATAGAAGAATGCCGCTTTTAGAGACAGGATTAGGGAAGATTGAAATAGAAAATTCTTTTGTAAGATCCACTATTTCTGTTGGGTCGCATGTGTCAGGAGTAAATTCCCAAAAATCATTTTTGAACGTATTTCCATCATCATTAATCCATCCCAATCCTATGTATCCTTTACAACCGATTGAAAGACCTGTGGCAAATTCTCTATTCCCACCACCAAAATTTGTCATTTGTATCCACGTATTATTTGAGACATTATATTTCCAAATATCAGAACTAGCACCACTACCAACATTGACAGTTCCAGTCCCAACGTAACCAAATGAACCCACTGCAAAACATGTTGCTTCGCTACGCCCAACCCCACCAAAATTTGCCTTTTGTGTCCATAAATCTAAAGACTGATCGTATTCCCAAAAATCATTATACGGTAGTGCTCCAAAGCCAGTTCCAATATATCCTTTATTTCCTAGCGAAAAACCAATTCCATACGATCTAGCTATACCAGGAAAATTTGCTTTTTGTGTCCAAGTATTGGTTAGTTGGTCCCACTCCCAAAGATCATTATAGACGTTGTTATTAAAAGAATCATATCCATTTGTTATATAACCTTTATTTCCTAATGCAAAACCCACCGCTCCTTGTCTTGGTGGTCCAGCAAAGTTTGCCTTTTGTGTCCAAGTATTAGAAGCTTGGTTCCATTCCCAAAAATCTAATGAATTAAAAATGCCACCTATATATCCATTATTTCCAATCGAAAATGAAACATTGTTTGCTGTTCCACTTATAAAATTAGATTTGGCAGTCCAACTATTTATTGCAGGATCATATTCCCAGAAATTATTTTGAGCTGCCCCAGAACAAATATATCCTTTGTTTCCAATTGAAAATCCCGAGCAACCTTGGTTAGGAACTCCACCAAAATTTGCTTTCTGCGTCCATGTTCCTTGTCCATTTGAAGTAACGGTTAAAAGAAATAAAAAAGTTATTAAAAAAAATTTTTGCTGTACATTGTTATCTATTTAACTAATCTACCTCGTAATCCCTTTCAAGCGCGAGTCATATTTGACGTGTGCCCAACAAATTTTTATACACCTTCCCAATCTACTCCATAATTGCTTTCGCAATAAAGTAAGCAGCAGCTGCAGCAACAATACCTATCATGGTAACTTTTAAGGCTCCCATCAATACTGGTTGTCCGGTTGCTTTGCTTTTTAATGCACCAAATACAAAAAGGCAAATGGTGGTAATTATACACGACCACATAAAACCTTCGTCAACAGTAGGAGCAAAAAAGTAGGCGCTCAATGGGATTAAACCACCTACAATATAAGATATACCAATAACGATGGCGCTGTTTCTTGCTCTGTTTGGATGTGGTTTTTCAAGTCCTAATTCAAAACGCATCATAAAGTTTACCCACTTATCTTTGTCCTTTGCCATCTCCTCCACCACAATGTTTTGAGATACTTCACTTAATCCGTATTCCTCTAAAATTTCTCTTACCTCCGCTTTTTCTTTTTCGGGAAATTCATCTACTTCGTAGTATTCTCTTTTTAACTCGGAGTAATAGTGGTTAATATCGGTTTTTCCTGCAAGGTAACCACCCAGGCCCATTGCAATGGAGCCCGCAGCAATTTCTGCTATACCTGCTGTTATAACCAAACTGGCAGAATCAACGGCACCGCTTAATCCGGCAGCCAAAGCAAAGGGTACAGTTAAACCATCGGCCATTCCAATTACAATATCCTTAATGGTGTCGGAACTTTCTAAATGTGCTTCTTGATGCATAATACGAATGTATAAAATTTATTTTTCTGATGCTAGTTTTACAGTCTCTGAATATACATCCCGCCAACCTTCCCATTGTTTAACATTGCTCAGGGATTCATTGTGCCACAAACTCATAAAGGTTCCGTTTACTGCTTTTACCTCGTCAATGAGCGGTTTTATTTTTTTCATTGCATCCTGCGGTTCCACTTTCATATAATACTTTAAGGAAGCATCCATCACCATAAAAGGATGTATTCTTAATTTGGTTTCAATTTCCAAATCCAAGTCGTAAAAATAAAATGAGTTACATATACTCGCTCTGAAACCAATTTCGGAAGCGAAGCCCATTGTGTAATCATCTGTAATGCCCAACTCAATTAAGTTATGGTAGGTTTCCGGAAAAGTTAATTTTAAAAAGTGCTGCCTGCTTTTTGTAATCTCTCGGTTCAGCACAGTCGATAATCTTTTTATTTCGGTAGCTAATTTCGGTATGTTTTTATTGGAGCCATAGGAAGGGTGTATTCCTACATCGGCTGTATCGGCAGTAGATTTTATGAGTGCCCTGAATTTTTTATTTTGTACAGGTAAATTTTTATCATTGAGTCCATACTCGGCAAACAAGAAAAAATAAATGGGTTTTAAATTATATTTTTTCTGAATTTCTAATTGAAATTCATAGGTATCGTAAATGTCTTTTTTAGTTCCCAATAACACCCTTGTGCGCTCAATAATTTCTTTGTAATCGAGATAGAGTATGGAACGTATATAAGCACCCAGCGTACGCATAACACCTTTTTGTTTGTAAGCATATGCATTGTCAATATCAATTGTAGAAACGTAGCTGTATTTTTTTTCGGGAAACAATAAATCGGGATAATGTTGTAAAAGCAGTTCTTTTATTTTCAATGCCCACTCGTTGATTACTGGTTTGCATAAAAAATTATGTTGGTAGGCCAAACTTTCGTGCGCTTCAAATCTATTGTGGTCATCACGTATAGTGGGTAAATATTCCTCGTACCTGCTTACCAAATAAAATGCACAAGCAAAGGGGTCGAAAGGGAAAGCGGAAGTTTTACTGGTAGCAAAAAACACTTTGCCATTGAGCCATTCAAACACGTTTATGTTTTGTTCTTTTATTCCGGTTTCGAATAAAAGTGGTTTCGCTAAAAAGAAAATTTCATCAGCTACTTTTTGATTAGTATAACTAATTTTCGGACCTGTGTGATTGGTAAATTCCTCTGCGCTATCAATAAATTTCACTTCAATACCCAATACATCCGTAAAAATAAGTCGGAACGTATAGCGAACTCTATTGGTTATTTTATGGCAATAAATTAACAACATACTTAGTTACTAAAAGTGGAATATATTTCGGAACAAATAAATTCGGCAGCCTTGCCATCGCCAAAAACGGGTTTAAAAACCAGCTCTTTATTTTTCATAAAATAGTTATACGATTCAACGATTTTATTTTCATCGGCATCGGCAATGATGGCATTTCCTTGTTCAACCAACTCTGTCCATTCTGTTTCCGAACGAAGAATGATGCAGGGCTTGTTAAAGAAAAAGGCTTCTTTTTGAACGCCTCCCGAATCGGTAACAATGATGGCAGCATTTTTTTCGAGCGCTATCATTTCTAAAAAGGATGCCGGAGGAAGTATGAGTATATTGTTACTGGATGCAACGGTAGAATACAAGTCAGCTTCTAAATTTTGTTGCAGTATTTTGTTGGTACGCGGATGAAGTGGCAATACCACTTTAACATTATTTTGAGTTGCAATTTTGTTTAATGCTTTAAACAAGGCATTCAATCGTTTGGGCTGATCGGTATTGCTGTCGCGGTGTATGGTAGCCAGCACAAAATTGTTTTTTTCTAAGGCAAGGTCTTTTAAAATACTTGTATTGCTTTCTGCTACCTCTGCAAAGTGTAAGCTGTTGTCGAGCATCACATCGCCACAATGGTAAATGTTTGGATTGTCGGCATTGAAAGGTGCTTTTGCTGTTTCATCAAATCCTTCGTTGATTAAATTTTTATAGCCTGTTTGCGTAGGCGAGAAAAGTAAAGTAGAAACGTGGTCGCACATAATGCGGTTTATTTCTTCGGGCATTTTTTTGTTGAAAGAGCGTAAACCTGCTTCAATGTGAACAACAGGCACGTGTATTTTGGATGCTGCTATTCCGCCTGCCAAAGTTGAATTGGTATCGCCATACAATACAATGCAATTGGGTTTTTCTTTCAGTAAAATTTCTTCGATGCCGATGATCATCGTTGCCGTTTGTTTACCGTGCGAACCACTCCCAACATTTAAATTATAATCGGGTGCGGGAATGCTTAGTTCATCAAAAAATACTTGCGACATAGCAGCATCGTAATGTTGACCTGTATGAACAATTACTTCGGTAATTTTATCGGAGTAATTATTTTTAATAGCGCGACTCAAGGCTGCGGCTTTTATTATTTGTGGTCGTGCACCAATGATGGTTAAAATTTTTATTGCCATAATTATAAATTATTATCCATTTGTTTGTAGTAATAGTAAGTAATAGAAATAAAAAGAACAGGAACGATGGCGTCAGTAAAACTCCATCTGTCAATCAGCAAAAGGATGCTTTGATTTATCATAGCGGTAATAAAGTACGTGAATACTCCCCATTTTTTCATATGCCAAACACCCACCAATGAAATAAAATTGAAAGCCAAAATTGCTCCAAACAATGCAGGATAGCCAATGCCTAATTTTTTAATAAAGGGAGAAAAAATACTCGGAAAGCCTATTATAACAAAAGCAAAAGCAATAATGCATATTATGGTTATTGCTACCGGTCTTACTTTTTCTTTCACTGTTTTGTTGTTATGATCGCATTGCTTCTACCGGGTCGAGTTGTGATGCAGTGTAAGCAGGAACAAAGCCCGATATTACGCCAATAAGCACCGATACGGTAATTGCTAATATTACATTTGATTGGTTCAGCATGATGCCTAGGTCGGCAAATAGATTGATTAAAAAGGCAATGATAAAGACGAGGAGCAAGCCAATTAATCCGCCTAATAAACTAAGTAAAACCGATTCAATTAAAAACTGAGTGAGGATAAAATAATTTTTCGCTCCCAATGATTTTTGAATTCCAATTAAACTTGTTCTTTCTTTAACTGAAACAAACATAATGTTGGCAATTCCAAATCCACCTACGATGATGGAGAATCCTCCAATTATCCATCCTGCAAGGCCAATGATATCGAATATGGGATCGAAACCTTTTGATAACATACTGGTTTCGTTGAGTGCAAAATCGTCATCAGCCAATGGTTTTAATTTTCTTATGCTGCGCATTATTCCGGTTAATTCACTTTTAAGGGCTTCGTTGTTAATTCCTTTTTTTGCTCGTATCATCACCATAGGGTCAAGCCTTTCGCTTCTTAAATCAACAATGTTTCGTGCATAGTTTATGGGTATTAATACCATATCATCAAGCGATTTGCCAACAATACTGCTTCCTTCTTTTTTGAATATTCCTATTACTGTAATTTTCCTTCCAATAATTTTTATGCTTTCACCAATTGGGTTTTTACCTCCGAAAAGACTTTGTGCAACATTATCTCCAATAACAGCAATGTTTCTTCCGGTTGTTGATTCCATTTCAGTAAAATATCTTCCATCCTGAAGCTCAAAAGTTTTTACCTTATTGTAATCGTGCGATACGCAAGTAATGTTTATATTTTCAATGCTGTTGTTTTCGTATTTTACGGTATTGTTGGCATTGATTGTAAAGGTCATTGCCTCGGCATACTGGCTTCTGCGTTGTAGTTCGGGGAGTTCCACTACAGCTGGTACAGGGCGGTTCATATATTTCCACCAAGGATAATCTTTACCAAATTCCCAAGGCCATTTTTGTATAAAAACTACATTCTCGCCCAAAGAGGCAACGGATGTACGAATGTTTTTTTCTAGGGAATCAATTACTGTAAAAACCGAAATGATTGCGAATATCCCAATGGTTATGCCAAGCAAGGATAATATTGTACGCAGCTTGTTTGATACCAATGCGTGGTATGCAAACAAAAAACTTTCCTTTAAAATGGAGCCAAAAAGCATAGCTCAAATGTAGCCTTTATTTGTGAATTAATGTGGGTTAAATAGTCAGGAATTAATCCCTAAAACTGAACGTTAAACTCAAGCTGTTCGTTTACGTTTATAAAAAAGCTATCATTAAAGATGGTGGTAACTCCACCCTTTACTTTTCTTACAGTAACATTGTAGTTTCCCATAAAAACATCATTGTAACCAATTTGTCCGAATAAAATATTTCTGTCGGTAATTTGAAAGGTATCGCCTGAGCTATGTTTAAAAGTAACGATGAGTGAATCGCCAAAATCGAATGGAGGAGGGGGCGAAATATTCAAGCGGATTCCTGCCGCTAAAGGGTAGGTGTATAGTACCAAATCATTGTTCGAGCCTTTGGTTAATATCGTATCTTCTAATCCGTAATACAATCGGTAATTATCAGGGTCACTGGTAAAAGCCATTATACAACTCCAGGCTCCTGCTTTTTTCATTAAAAAGTTACCGAAATCGTATTTCCCATCTGTGCTTGTTTTTCCACTGGCAATGAGAAAACTTTTTTTAGGATTTGTTTTTTCGGTAGTAGCATTTTTTGCCTGGTAAACCAGAACTTCCAAACCAGTAACAGGTTCTCCGGTAAAGGCATTGTAAATACTAACTTTGGCAGTAGTTTCTTCCTGCGTGAGTTTTTTGCACGAGGATAAAATCCCTAAGCCAACAAAAAAAATGGCTACAGATAAAAAAAGGGTGAGTATATTTTTACTTTTTGTCATTACACCTTAATGTGCGAAATTGAATGTAAAATTAGCTTAAAAAAGCCACATAGACAATAGTAAAAGCTTTGTTCTAATAGGAATGAAGGATATAGCCGATGTAACATAAATATATCTATTTCAAAGCTTCACAATTTTTAGTATTTTTGCACGTTAAATTAACAACGTGTCGAGCTCTAATCCCGAAAAATATACCAAACGAAGTGTAAGATCTTCATACTTATCAACGGTAATAAGTGTATCTTTAGTATTGTTTATGTTAGGCTTATTGGGATTAACTATATTGTATGCCAACAAGTTGTCCATTTATGTAAAAGAAAACATTGGCTTTACCGTAATCCTTAAAGAGGATGTAAAGCCTGCCGACATTAACCAATTTCAAAAATCGCTGGATGCATCTCGTTATGTTAAATCAACCAATTTTATTACCAAGGAGGAAGCCGCAAAAACATTGCAAGAAGATTTAGGGGAGGATTTTGTGGAGTTTTTAGGTTATAATCCTTTACTATCCTCAATAGATGTTCATTTAAAAGCCGACTATGCCAATGCCGATAGTATAAGCAACATTGAAGCTGCATTGTTAAAAAACGAAGAGGTAAAGGAAGTGTATTATCAAAAATCCTTGGTGGACTTAGTGAATAAAAATGTGAAAACCATTGGACTTATACTTCTTGTTTTTAGTTCATTGTTGATGATTATTTGCATTGCGCTCATCAACAATTCAATTCGTTTATCTATTTACTCAAAACGGTTTTTAATTAAAACAATGCAGTTGGTAGGTGCAACACAAGGATTTATTCGTAAACCTTTTATTTTTAGAGGTATTAAACACGGAATATATGGTGCCTTTATTGCCATATTGCTTTTGAGTGGTGTTATTTATTTAATGCAAAAGCAAATTCCCGAATTAATTGAACTTCAGGATATTGATTTATTTGTAACATTGTTTGCGTTTGTCATACTGCTTGGGGTATTTATTACATTTGTATCCACTTGGTTGGCAGTAAGAAAATATGTGCGATTGAAAACAGACGATCTTTATTATTAACTTTATAAAAAATATTAAAATGAGTAAAGAACAAAGCACCAAAGAAAGAAAAGAAGGATTCGCTTTTGGAAAGGAAAATTACCAATTGATGTTAATTGGATTGGTTGTACTTTTTAGCGGATATTTATTAATGGTTGGTGGAGGATCAGACGACCCAAAAGTATTTAGCCCTGAAATATTTAGTTTCAGAAGAATAACACTTTCCATTATAGTTATATTGGTGGGGTTTGTAATTGAGATTTTTGCCATTATGCGCAAACCTAAAGCATAAATTTCTTTTATGTCGTATTTACAGGCAATTATTTTAGCCATTATTGAAGGCATAACGGAGTTCTTGCCTGTTTCCAGCACAGGGCATATGATTATCGGCTCGTCAGTAATGGGCATTGCTCAGCACGATTTTACTAAAATGTTTACTATAGCCATTCAGTTTGGTGCCATCCTATCGGTATTTGTAATTTACTGGAAGCGTTTTTTTCAGAGTGTTGATTTTTATTTAAAGTTAATAGTTGCTTTTATTCCCGCAGCAGTATTGGGTAAGCTGTTGAATGAATACATTGATTCTTTGTTGGAAAATGTGATTGCTGTTGCCATCTCTTTATTTGTTGGAGGCATAATTTTATTGTTTGTAGATAAGTGGTTTCAGAAAAACGAAAACAGTGTTGAAGAAACCAAAGTAGATTATCTCACGGCTTTTAAAATTGGATTGTTTCAATGTATTGCAATGATACCGGGAGTGTCACGTTCGGCTGCTACCATTATTGGGGGATTAAGTCAGCATTTAAACCGTAAAGCGGCCGCTGAATTTTCATTTTTTTTAGCGGTTCCCACTATGCTTGCTGCAACGGTTTATAAAATGTATAAATATTATAAAGTAGGTGGCGGTTTTAGTGCCGATGATATCAATGTTTTAATTGTAGGCAATGTTGTTGCTTTTATTGTCGCTATACTTGCTATTAGAAGCTTTATCGCTTATTTATCGAAATACGGATTTAAAATTTTTGGGTATTACCGAATTGCATTGGGTTTACTTATTATTGTTCTCTATTTTCTCAAAGTTCCTTTAACCATTCCTGCTTAAATGGAATTTGGTGACATTCAAAAAGGAGTTGTTTTACTGGTAAACAAACCGCTGACTTGGACTTCCTTTGATGTGGTGAATTACATCCGGAAAATGCTGAATGTAAAAATTGGTCACGCAGGAACCTTAGATCCATTGGCAACAGGATTGTTGATATTGTGCACCGGAGCAATGACCAAAAAAATTGATACCTACCAGGCGCAAGAAAAACAATATACCGGTATTATAAAAGTAGGAGCAAGTACGCCCTCCTTTGATTTGGAAACTACTATAGACGAAGTTTTTCCAATAAATCATATTACAGACGAGCTTATTTATGCAGCAGCAGACTCACTCACAGGTTTAATAAAGCAACAGCCACCCTTGTATTCCGCAAAAAAAATAAAAGGTGAAAGAGCCTATTTAATTGCTCGAAGAGGTGATTCCATTGAGTTGGAGAGCCGTGAGGTGGAAATCCCTCAATTTAAAATTACCAACATTGATAGAAAAGAGGATTGTATCAATGTACATTTCGATGTAGTTTGCAGCAAAGGAACCTATATTCGTGCCATTGCACGTGACTTGGGAAAAGCCTTACAAAGTGGGGCACATTTAATTGAATTGTGTCGCACACGCATTGGCGATTTCAACCTATCGGAAGCAATGACAATGGAGGAGATTAAAAAAATGCGACCGGGTTCGGAAGGTGAAAGAAAATCGGTTTAAAAATCACGAATTTCTCGGAAAATTGTTACCTTTGCAGCCCTTTATAAATGTTTATTAAATAATTAAAATCCCGTAAGATGAAATTATCTCAGTTTACCTTTAACTTGCCAAAGGAACTTTTGGCAGAACACCCCG
>CAIMGI010000209.1 GCA_903840505.1 uncultured Bacteroidota bacterium | reverse complement strand
TAGTTTTTTGAAAATCCTGCATACAATTCTTGTAATTCAGGACTTGCTAAAGTAAATTTTGTTGAAGTGAGAAAGCTGTGTAATTTTTCTCCGCTTGGAGATGCAACATAATCATTTATAAGATCTGTGATTGGCTTTACATCGTTTACATAAACTACAATATAATGTATAATTGCAGCACCCAGCCCTGTAACAAGGTAGTATATTAAAAAACGTTTTGGTCCCCAGAAATTCTCTATACTGCTTCCAAACATATACAAGGCGAACATATTGAAAAATATATGTGCTAAACTGCCGTGCATAAACATATAGGTGATTAACTGATAAGGTCTAAACTTGTCGGAACCAAAATAATGTAAGCCGAGCTTGTCGGTTAGTTCAATACCCAACTTGCTTTCAAAAACATAAGTAGCAATAAAAAAAAGCACATTTATGATGAGTAAATTTTTTACTACATCGGGCAATAATTTAAAACCGGAAGGGCGGTAGTCGTAACTCATTTTTTGAATCGTTTATCCAGTTCCTCTGACGAAAAAGTGGTGATGGTTGGTTTTCCTGATGGAGCAGAGTAGGGCATTTGACAGGCAAATAATTCATCCGCCAAGTGTTGCATTTCTTGTGTCGATAATTTTTTACCCGATTTTATGGAAATACTTTTTGCCATAGAACGTACAAGTATATCCGTAGCAGATAATTTAATTTCACTCTTGTTTAATTTATACTGCTCCACTAAGTCTTCGAGTATGTTCTGTATATTGTTTTCGGTTGCTTGCTGTGGTATGCCGTGTATGATAAATGTATACTTGCCGAATTCACTTATATCGAATCCCAATTGTTTTATCTCAGGCATAATTTCTACTAAAATGGCTGTGCTCTCAGCCGAAAAATCAATAGTTTGCGGAAAAAGTAATTGTTGCGAAAGTTGTTTGTTGTGCTGAATTAACTGTGTTAGTTTTTCGTATTGTACTCGTTCGTGAGCATTTTGTTGATCGATGATTAAAAAACCACTTTTAATAGGTGTAACAATGTATTTGTTGTGTAATTGAAATACTTGTTTTTCTTCCTGTTCCGCATCTTGGTGGTATTCTATTTGTTCATTTTTACTATTGTCTGCCAAGTTGTTTTCCACCATTTTTTCCCAATCGGAAATAGTATGTTGGTTGGGTTTTAGTTTGTAGGAATAATTACTGTTATTTTCAGAATCCTTCTTAAAGGGATTGTAATTTGTATCAATAGTTATCGTTGGCGCTTCTATAATTCTATTGCTTGGTTTAACAAGAAAATCTAAACTGGCTTCCAATTCAAAATCAATCGTTGGAGCAATATTATTTTTCCCCAATGCTTGTTTAATTGCTGAGCGCAAAATAGCGTAGACCGATTTTTCATCTTCAAACTTCACTTCAGTTTTTGTAGGATGAATATTTATATCGATACTCGCTGGGTTCATTTCCATAAAGATGAAATAAGAAGGAAAAGAATCGCTTGGCAATAGCTGATCGAAAGCTTTTTGAACCGCGTGGTGCAAATAATTATTTTTGATGTATCTGTTGTTGATGAAAAAGTATTGTTCTCCTCTTGTTTTTCTGGCAAATTCAGGTTTGCCAATGAATCCGTGAAGCTTTACAATAGTTGTATCCTCTTCAATAGGTACCAAACGTTGATTGTAATTATTACCAAAAATAGCAACCAAGCGTTGTTTTAAATTGCCTTTTTCAAGGTGGTAAACATCGTTGTTGTTATGGGTAAAACTAAAAGCAATATCGGGATGTGCAATGGCAACGCGTAAAAACTCCTGAATGATGTGTGTTGTTTCAATGTTGTTTGATTTCAAAAAATTCCTGCGTGCCGGAACATTGTAAAATAAGTTTTTAATGGAGAAACTTGTTCCAACCGGACAACTGCAGGCTTCGTGAAGAACCAGTTCACTGCCTTCAATAATAATTTGTGTTCCTGTTTCTTTATCGGGTGTACGTGTTTTTATTTCAACTTGAGCAATGGCTGCAATAGAAGCCAACGCTTCACCTCTAAAACCTTTTGTGGTAAGCTTAAAAAGATCGTCTGATGTTTTTATTTTTGAAGTAGCGTGACGTTCAAAACTCATCCGAGCATCGGTTTCGCTCATTCCCTTTCCGTTATCTATTACCTGAATAAGTGTTTTACCTGCTTCTTTTACGATTAGTTTAATGTTTGTTGCATCGGCATCAATAGCATTTTCAATTAACTCTTTTATGGCAGAAGCGGGTCGTTGAATTACCTCACCTGCTGCTATTTGATTGGCAACAGAATCGGGTAAAAGATGGATAATATCAGGCATAGGGTTAATTCCCTACAAAAGTAAGCATTATTTATAAAAAAGACGATTAAAAAAGGGGATTAAAAGCTTATAATAAACGATAAAGCGTGGTGTCTTTGGCTTTTTTCATCCACTCTCTTTGGCGTACTTTAAATCGGTAACCAATGGTGAATGCACCTGAGTTAAATGTTGACCTGATTTTCATTTGTCCACTATCATAAATTGAAATGTCATTTTTGTTTGAAACAGTTATAAATAGGTTTTTACCATTGTAACCAAGTGAACCTCTTACATCTGCCGCAAAAGCAAGATAGGTGCGGTTGCTTTTTGGGCTGTCGGAATACCTGTAATTTCTCCATTGTGCTTCAGCTCCGGCAGCTCCGGTTAAATTAGCAAAAAAGCGCTTAAAGATTACTATATTAAATGAAAGTCCCCATTTCATTGCAAGACCTGTAGTATATAATCCGTTTAAATATTTTAAATCACCGTAATATTCTCTTCCGCGTGGTGAAATAAATGCTGTATCAGTGCTCATCCTATTATAATAAACATCACCAATCATAATCCCTGATATGGCTGATTTTAATTGTCGGTATGAGCAGCTGTAGGCCGACTTGTATGAAAATTTCTTTGGGTTTAGAAAGTAAATGAGTTTGCTTCGGAATCCTTCTACTTTCATACTTGGGTTTTGATAAAAGATCCCTGATTTTTTAAAATTTGCCGTGTCAAATGAAGAACTTTTAAAATCGTAGAAACCTTTGTATCTCCTATAATTGGATTCGACAATCATTTCATTATCACCGAAAGAAAAGCCCAAATCACTGTAGGTGGTTGTACCTTTGGTTCTACTGTCAGGAGGTGTTGTTTTGTAAGTAAAGGAAAATGAGAGTTTATCGAAATTCAACTCAATACCTGTTGCCAAGTCTGCATCGGCACGGTATTGATGTGATGAGTTTCTTGTGGTGTCGGTTGCTATTAATTGATCGAAAGTAATATCATATTTACGAACTGATTGGTAGAAAGCAACAATAAAACGATCGTTATATTTTCTGTAATAATTGGTGTCTTGAATTATTGCGCGAGCGTTGTTTGCAAAAAGGACAAGGCAAAAATAAAGTGTGATTTTTCTTATCAATTTCAAAACTCTCTATTAATGTGCAATAATTATTTTTTTACTGATAGTTGACTTGGTTGTTTTTACGATTACTGTATAGCTCCCGTTTTTTAGCTGTTTCGTATTGACTATACACGTATTGCTATTGCCATTTCTATTTTCTTTTATCACTGTTTTGCCAAGTGTGTCAACTACAGTTATTTCAATAATGCTGTCGGTTTTATTGTCGGATTTAACAGTAATGTTTTCATCACCCGGATTTGGATAAATGAGGATGCCTGAATGGCTGATTGTTTCGTTTTCTATAGCGTTTATATAATTCTTAATTGCAAGCGCATATTCTCCAACAACCAATGAATCGATATTAATGGAACCTGTTTTATCTGAAGTATTCCCCATTATTTTTGTATACTTTGGAAATACATTCCAATCATCACCTGC
This sequence comes from uncultured Bacteroidota bacterium, assembly GCA_903840505.1. Taxonomy (GTDB): domain Bacteria; phylum Bacteroidota; class Bacteroidia; order UBA4408; family UBA4408; genus CAIMGI01. The sequence goes on along the minus strand of CAIMGI010000209.1, from coordinate 4,032 downwards.
ATTTTTTCTGAACAGCAATACTATGCTGTCTTCGTTTACTGTAATAAGACCATTGTCTAAAAATCCGTAGGAATAGTTAGCATTTGTACGGCCGTCATAGGCTATTTTTCCTACTGCTTTAAAACTTGCAGGAATAATTCCATCTACTTTCCAGTATCTCTCTGTCGATAGCTGGTAAGATTTTCCGTACATTTTAATACTGTCTGGTGCAACCCAATTGTGTTCTATTCTAACGTATGCTGAGTCGGGAACTGAACTTACAACAATATTCATAAATGCATTTGTAAGGTTATGTGAGCCTGTTGTTTTTATTACTTTATCAAGACTGCTGATGGCATCGTTTAATCGTTGATTTGTATTGCTGCCACAATATATGGGAGAGGTAGTTAAGGTGAATGTTGCCGATGAATTAGCCCCGCTTACATTTATGATACTGGTTTGCTTGGTCCAGGCAGCATCCATAAAGGTGAGTTCAAGTGGAACATTGTTGTATAAATGTGGGGCTCCTTTTAGTTTTTGTTTTACATAAACTGTAACATCAAAATTATTTCCATTGGGAACAACATTGAATGAGTCAACTGAAAAGTGTGGAAATCCAGGACTGTATACCCAATCATTAAAGAAATCCGTTAAGTTTATTCCTGAGTATGTGGACATATCATTTTTAAACTCATTGCTGTTTGTTTTTTTATGTTGGTGGTTATTTAGGTAGTACGTTATACCATTAAAAAAAGTAGTATCGTTCATATAGCCTCTTAATGAGTGAGCAACTACTGCACCCTTTTTATAAACGTGGTCGCCATAAGTATACTGATGTGGTATTCCCGAAACTGCTCTAAATCCAACTTCCTTCAGATGGGTAAAACGAAGTACACTGATAAGATTTGTTTTTACTGCGCTGATAAATGGGTTTTTACCATATACGCTTTCGGTAAATAAATGTTCACAATATTTTGCCCAACCTTCATTTAACCACATATCTTCTTGTGTTTCGCATGTTGCTAAATCGCCAAACCAATGATGTGAAAGTTCGTGCGCAAACAATGTTTCGTATGTCAATGTCCCGTCAATTGTGGCTCTTGGATAGGATATGCAAGTAGCGTGTTCCATCGCTCCACCATTAAAAGGTACCGATACAAATCCTACTTTATTCCAACGGTAGGGTCCAAAATGACTTTCAAATAGTGATAAGGCATCGGGCAAGTGTATAAAGGATATTTTAAAATTGGTTGTGTCAACAGGATTTGATGTTAACTCAATAGGGATAGGGCCGTTAATGCCATTGTAGGTTTGGTAAACAGTAGTATATGCACTCACCGATATGCAAGCGAGGTATGAAGGTATTGTTTCTGATAACTTCCAAGTCCATGTTTGTGTTCCATTTCCATTGTTTGTTTGATTTGTTAATGCGCCATTACAAACTGCTTTATTATTTAGCTTGGTAATAATGTTAAAATCATAGGTAGCGCGTTCAACAAAGTTGTCGAAACAAGGGTGCCATACTCTTCCGTATACGTGAGGGTTTGCTGAAAATCCAACACCCATATTATAATAATAACCTCCTTGAAAATAAAAACCACCAAAGCCCGAAGGGTCGCCTTGTGGTACACCGTGGTAATATACTGTTACATTGGCAGTGTCAACAATATTAAGTGCATTTGGTAAGTGAATACGTATTAGGGTATCATTGTAATTGTATGTTATTTGTACATTGTTTAAGGTAATGGAATCAATGAGTAGTTTTAATAAATCCAAATCCAATTCCATCACACCGTTCACTTTCGGAGCAAATTTCACAATCGTATTTCCTTTTATTTGTGTGTTTACTGAGTCGGTAATATCTAGATTTATTGTGTAGTTGATAATGTCAACAGTATCGCTTCGGTTATTTAATGCCTGTACTTTATTTTGAGCAGAAGTATGCATTGTGAAAAATAATAAACACAATACGATTTGAAGTAAACAGATTTCTTTTTTCATTTTATATTGTTTTTAACTGATACGAATTTTTTGTCCTACTTTCAAAACCGACTTACGTGACATACAATTTAATTCTTTTATTTTTTTTTATTTGTACCGTATCGCTTTGCAATTTCAAATAAATTGTCGCCCCGTTTGATAACGTGAAAGGTAGCATTTTCGGGATAAGCAGTACAACCCCACTTTGTTTTTTTTTACACAAAAAGTATCGCTCAATAATTTTGCTTCTTCAAAGGATACAAAAAATTGTGGATTAATAGCTTCACCCTTAAAACGCGTTTCAAAATGCAAATGCGAGCCTGTTGATTTTCCTGTGTTACCTACTAAGCCTATTAATTCGCCTGCTTTCACTGTTTGACCCACTGTAACTTTTAATTTCGATAAATGAGCATACAGTGTTTCCAATCCATTGCTGTGTGAAACAATAATAACATTTCCATAGCCCATGTGTTTTTTTGAAAAACGCACAACGCCATCCATCACTGCCCTTACCGTATCGCCTTTGTTCAGGTCTATATCAATTCCTTTGTGGAGTTCATTGTCGCGCCAACCGTATTTTGAAGTGATAACACCAACAATGGGTAGTGTGAAATTGCTTTTTTCAATAGCACTTATTGCTATTGAAAAGGAAGAATCGATAGCAAAACTGTCCATTTCATTTATAAAAATTGTTTTCGAATCGGGTATGCTGATTAGTTCTGTGGTGATGGTGACAGGTGTATTTCTGTTTTCGTTTTTTAATTTAATGTACTTGTTTAAGTCATTTATCAATTCGGTGGGTACATTTTCCAATTCAAAAATGGAATCTATCAAATGCAATAATTGCGCTTCAGTCAGTTTATCAAATGCTATTTTATTGCTAGTATTATCACCCTCAATATTATCCAAAGTAGCAGCATTCCCTTGAAAAGGAAAAGCCGTAAGCACGGCTAGTAAAATGCAGGAAATACATATTTTTATTCGAATCATTTACAAAAACAAAACCCTAAAGTAGCAAAATTATTTGTATTTAATTTTGAAATAGAATATAAGAGCTACTAACAGAACCGTTATTCCATTTGTTACAATCATAGCGTAGGAGTGTATGAGTGTTCCGTATAAAATCCACATTAATACACCAATTAAAAAAAGCAAATACATGGAAAAGGAAATATCCTTAGTAGACTTGGTTTTCCAGATTGTGATAACTTGAGGCAAGAATGAAATTGTGGTGAGCGTTCCTGCTATAAATCCAATTATTTCTATGTTCATATTCTTATGCCTATTATGCAAATATCGTCAACTTGTTCCAATTCACCTTGCCATTCCACAATGGTTTTATTTAAGGTTTCTTTTTGTTCATCCATTGATAATTGTTGAATGGAATAAAGTCAAATAATTTATATATTTTAATTTAAAAATGCGGTGCACTATCTGTTAAATCAATATTTATGAGCCAATATACAAAATGCAAGTAATCAAAATTCAATACACCCTCATCGTTTTTATAAAACAATCGTTATAATATTTTTCGCTTAAATTATTTTCCACCACACCCTGTTTTATGCTGCCGTGAATAAAATAAAGGGTATTGTTTTTTTTGCGTGTAACAATTCCAACGTGATTTATTTCTGATTTATTTTTGGGGTTGGTAGCAAAAAAAATCAAATCGCCTTCTTCTGCTTTGCTTAATTCTATGGGTTTTCCATAATTGCTTTGTTCTTTTGAGGTGCGTGGCAATGTCAGGTTTATGCTTTTAAATGAGGTCCATACCAAACCGGAACAGTCCATTCCTTTTTTGTCGGCACCGCCATATTTATAAGGTGTTCCTAAATATTCATTGGCAGTATGCAATACTGTTTCTGTTTTTTTATTGCGACTGGTATTGTTTGTTGAATTACTAACGTTTGTGTTTTTTGTAGTTCTACACGAGGAAATAGAAATAAGAAAGAGTATAGAAAAAATAAAAAAGGCGCTTTTTGCAAAAGCACCTTTTTTATATGAATTAATATTTGGTGTTGTAATTTTTATATTCAAAACAGCAGTAATTTATGCAGTAAAAATATACTTTTT
>CAIMGI010000208.1 GCA_903840505.1 uncultured Bacteroidota bacterium | reverse complement strand
TGTGGACTGGAAAACGTTTTGAAAAATAGCAATTCTCGTTATCCAATAATTGAAATGTTGGATTTAAAAAAATACAATCCTCAATTAATCTTATTGTCTTCCGAACCGTACCCTTTTAAGGAGAATGATATCAATGAATTACAGTCTGTTTTACCCAATACAACCATCCGCATCGTGGACGGTGAAATGTTTTCTTGGTATGGCTCCCGTTTACTTGAGTCATCCGCATATTTAAAATCCTTACTAAATACACTCTAAGCAAGGCTTTTTTTTTAGCTTTGTGAATCGAACCATAATGGTGTTTTTTGTGAACTTACAAAGACTGTTTTTTTTATTTAGTATCACTTTTATATTTTGTTCTTTTATTGTTAAAGGGCAAAAGGTAGGGGTGGTATTGAGTGGTGGTGGTGCTGATGGAATTTCGCATATAGGAGTGTTAAAGGTGTTGGAAGAAAATAATATTCCAATCGATTATATTACCGGAACATCAATGGGAGCCTTAATTGGCGCATTATATGCTTCAGGCTATTCACCTGCCGAAATGGAAGTTCTTGCCAATTCCGATCAATTTAAAAATTGGGCACAAGGTGAAATAGAGGAAAAGTATATGTATTACTTTAAGCGCAAAGAAAATGATGCTTCTTGGACGAGTTTTAAGTTTTCGTTGGATACAACACTTACATCTTCACTTCCTACTAATTTTATAAATCCTATTCCGATTGATTTTGCAATGATGGAATTGTTTGCAAGCTCAGCGGCAGCAGCAAATTACAAATTCGATAGTTTGTTTATTCCATTTAGGTGTGTGGGGGCAGATATTACTTCAAAAAGCCAAGTGATATTTAAGGAGGGCGATTTAGGTCGTAGTGTTAGAGCATCAATGTCATACCCCTTTTATATTAAGCCTTTATTAATTGACGGGAAACTTTTTTTTGATGGGGGCTTGTACAACAATTTCCCCATTGATGTAATGTTCAATGATTTTAAACCTGATATTATTATTGGAAGTAACGTTTCTGAAAACATTAAAGCTCCCGATGAGGACAATATTATTGGTCAAATTAAAAATATGCTAACAAACAGATCTACAAATGTTAAAATAGAAACGCGCTTAATTGTTATTGAACCAAAAATGGTGAACATTGGACTTTTCGAATTTGCCAGTGCTTCAAAAATCATTAATTTTGGTTATGTTGCTGCCACGCAAATGATTGATTCTATTAAGTTTGAAGTTAAATCGCGACAAAGTACAGAAGCACTTACAAATAAAAGAAAGCAGTTCGCGAATACGCGACAACCACTTTTGTTTAATAATATTATAATTGAGGGTTTGAAAAAAAAGCAAGCAAGTTATGTTAGAAAATTATTGGGTTATAAAAGGAATTCAACTGTGACCGTTGCCGATTTAAAATCTAAATATTTCAGGTTAGTTGCCGATGATAAAATAAAACAAATTTACCCTTTGGCAAAATATTCCGACTCAACAAAGTTGTACGATATGTATTTGAAAATAAAAAGGGAGAAGGATTTGTTTGTCTATGTAGGAGGCAATGTATCTTCACGTCCTATTAATTCAGGATACTTTGGTTTGCAATACAATTATTTGGGTAGGGTTGCCATTACTCCATCAGCCAACATCTATTTTGGAAAGCTATATGGATCTTATCAAGCAAAATTGCGATTCGATTTTTCTTCTAAATATCCATTTTACGTTGAAACATCTGTTACACGAAGCAGATGGGATTTTTTTAAAAGTAGCACTGCTTTTTTTGAGGAATCGAAGCCTTCCTTTTTATTGCAGAATGACTTTTGTAGTGACATAAATATAGCACTTCCGGTTAAAAATAAGGGCAAATTGATTTTGGGTAGTACTGTTGCACAATTGTCAGATAGGTATTATCAAACAAAGCAATTTTTATTTGCCGATACAACCGACAGAACCAACTTCTCAATGTTTACCCCATATATTTCCTACGAAAAAAACACGCAAAATAAAAAACAGTTTGCGAACAGTGGTACGTATTTTACTTTTAAAATGCGTTGGGTAAATGGTATAGAAACAACTATTCCCGGGTCTACCAGCATCGATAAAACAGTCTCTATTACCGATCATCAATGGGTACAAATAAAAATGATTTACGATAGTTATTATAAAAGAAAGGGACGTTTGCGATTAGGCATTTTTGCAGAGGCAGTTGCTTCCGACCAAGATTTTTTCGGAAATTATACGGCAAGTGTTTTAGCTGCTCCAACTTTTGCTCCAATCCCGGAAAGCAAAACCTTGTTTTTGCCAAAATTCAGAGCTTATTCATTCGCAGCTTTTGGTTCAAAGAATGTGATTAGTATCCATAAAAATTTTGATGTTCGTTTGGAAGGATACGTATTTCAGCCATATCAGGAAATTTTAGCGAAGCAAAATTTATCGGCACAGTTTGGTGAACCTTTTGCCAAACGTTATTTTATGGCATCTGCGGCATTGGTTTTTCATACTTTCTTAGGTCCTATAAGTGTTAGTGCCAATTATTACGATTTAAAGGAAAATACTACCGATCAACTTAACTACAGCATATTGTTTTCTTTCGGCTATATAATGTTCAATAAAAAATCAACCGATTAAGGTTTATTATCCTCTGTCTTCAGTCCTTTTCACAACATTCATCGCGCTGCCCTCTACGTGTTTCTTTTTGCCGTTTTGTTCAAAATAAAAATCAACACGACCTAATTTTAAACCTGCCCAACCTACCTGACAAATATGTATTTCTTGTCCGTCACGGTTTCGAATATTTACAGGTTTTTCTAAGAAGGTGTGCGTATGTCCTCCAATAATAAGATCAATGTAACGTGATTGTTTCGCCAAAATAAAGTCACTTACTTTTTTATTTTGGTAACTGTAACCTAAGTGCGATAAGCAAATAACCAAATCACATTTCAATTCTTTTTTCAATAAAATGGCGGTTTGTGCTGCTTTTTCGAGTGGGTCTTGGTAAATGGTATTTCCGTATAGCTTTTTATCTACCAAGCCATCCAACTCAATTCCAATTCCAAAAACACCAATTTTTATACCTTCTTTTTCGAATATTTTATAGGCTGCTGTTTTTCCATTCATTATGGTATTGGAAAAATCATAATTAGAACACAACAATGGGAAATTGGCATTTTGCAATTGGTTTACTATACCTTCCAAACCATTATCAAAATCGTGGTTACCAATTGCCGAAGCATCGTAACCCATTTGACTCATTAATTTAAGCTCAAGTTCACCACCGTATTTATTAAAGTAGGGAGTGCCTTGGTATATATCTCCAGCATCTAACAGCAACACATTTTTTTCAATGTTTCGTATTTCCTTTATCAAGGCAGCTCTTCGTGCTACACCTCCCAAGCCTGGATATTTAGGGTCGTTATCCGGAAATGGTTCGATATGACTGTGAACATCGTTCGTATGAAGTACTGTTAACTTAACTAAATCCCTTTTTGCAAAAACATCAAATGGTATAGCACTCAAGCCAAGCATTCCAATGCTTCCGTATAAACTTTGTTTAATAAAACGTCTGCGGTTACTCAAATTTAATTCGTCCATCCAAGCTAGGTTTTAAGGTGTTTCCCTTTTTATTTTCGGCTCTCAAGTATTCAATAATACCGTCTCTAATTTTGTGGTTTATCGCTTCTGTTTTTTCCGGTTTTGAAAAAAAGTTCATTTTGTCACCACCATTTGATAAATAATCGGAAGTTATAACCCGATAGCTACGCGATGTATCGATAGCAATGTTGTTAATGAGTATGTTAGTAGCTTTGCCTTTTTTTATTGTCATTTTTGCACCAGCCATTGGCATACCACTTTGAAAGGCAATGTAATTGAACATTGAAAGTGTTTTTTTTCCGCTGAGTGTTAATATAACAAGTTCGTTTTCGAATGGCATAAGTTCGAAAATTTTACCTGTTGTAATTGCTCCTTTAGGAAGCGGAGTTCTTAAGCCACCATTGTTTAATAGGCAAATATCGGCTTTCTCAGTGTGTCCTCTTTCACAATATATATTTCCTTGTTTTAACACAATATCAGCAACTACGTTTCCAAGTGTTCCTTCAGGCTCTCCCTTTACAGCTTCATTTTCCGAAACAATAAGCACTTCTTCCATTTCATCCTTCATCTTGTTTTTATAGGGCGCAATTAATTTTAAAGCGATGCTGTCTTCTTTGTTGCTGTTGTTTAATTCAATATTCGATTGTTCAATTTTACTCAATTTGTTTTTGGGCGAACAGGCAAAAAGCAAAACAAGCAAAAAATATAAAAAAATGTTTCTACTGAATATCATATTACAATAGTAGGAAGTAAAAGTTGAAAAATGGAAAATTTATTCATATTTTTATTATGACAGTGTTTACATTAACTGTTATTGTTTTATTACTTTTGTCCTATGGATGCACATCAAAAATATATGCAATACTGCATTAACTTGGCTCAAAAAGGATTGGGTGCAGTTGCACCAAACCCGATGGTTGGAAGTGTAATTGTTTTCAATAACGAAATAATTGGCGAGGGTTATCATCAACAATATGGGCAAGCGCACGCTGAAGTAAATGCTATTAGCAGTGTAAAAGATAAGACCTTGTTAAAGGGGGCAACCCTGTATGTTAATTTAGAACCTTGTGCACATCAAGGAAACACTCCACCTTGTGCGAATTTAATTGTTGAGTCTGGTATTCCATATGTTGTAGTAGGGTGTATCGACAGCTATTCGGAAGTGAATGGGGCGGGAATAGAATACCTTAGGAAATTAGGGGTAAATGTCACTGTTGGAGTATTAGAAGCTGAATGTAAAAGTTTGAATAAGCGTTTTTTCACATTTCACGATAAAAAAAGACCTTATGTAATATTAAAGTGGGCACAAAGTAGTGATGGATTTATTGATAGGGTGCGTAATTCAGACCTTCCTCCAACCGTCATCAGTGGTCAAGAATCGCATATTCTATCACATACTTGGAGGTCGCAAGAGCATGGAATCATAGTAGCCACAAATACTGTGATTATGGATAATCCAAGTTTAACAACTCGTTTGGTAAAGGGTAAAAATCCTGTCAGGATAATTATTGATACATTTTTGAAAATTCCGGCTCATTATAATGTCCTCGACAATTCAACTCCTACTATTATTTACAATAAGTTAAAAGATGAACTTAACGGAAATACAGAGTATATAAAGTTTGATTTTGGAACAAAATCGCTAAGTGATTTATTGAAATCCTTGTATGAAAAAAATATACAATCTATTATTGTTGAAGGAGGCAATAAAATTCTGAGCAGTTTTAT
>CAIMGI010000207.1 GCA_903840505.1 uncultured Bacteroidota bacterium | reverse complement strand
CGATGGTATTGCTGAATTGATGAAAAACTTAAATGAATCGGTTGACGATACTAAACGTTACAAAACTGAAGTTGGTCAGTTGGCAAACAACTTAACATCATTGAATACCGTTTACGGAAATATGTTAAATGCAATGAAAGGTTAATCGTATATTGCTATACGAGAGTAGATAATTTAATTAGAAATATACAAAATACATATATAGAATATGTCAGCAGACGGAACACCTAGGCAGAAGATGATTGGTATGATGTACTTGGTACTTACAGCCCTATTGGCTATGAACGTATCAAAAGACATCTTGAACTCTTTCGTTATTGTTAACGAAAGTTTGCATAAAACTACCGAGAACTTTGGAAAAAAGAATGATAAAATATACACGTCTTTTGAAGATGAATTAAAGAAAGACAAGAAAAAAGTACAAGCATTTTATGATCGTGCCAATAAGGCAAAAACGATGACTAAGGAGTTGTATGAGTATATTGAGAAGTTGAAGAAAGAGTTAATTATGAAGGTGGATAAAAAAGATGAAGCTGCTGCCGATTCCATTATCGAAAAATTGATTTGGGTTGACAGTAAGGACAACTATGATATCCCTTCTCAAATTATGATTGGTAGTGATGCTGCAAATCCTAAGGATGGAGAATTTTCTGCGAAAGATTTGAAAATGCGAATCGAGAAAATACGTGAAGATTATATTAAACTATTTGAAGGAACAAATGCTGCTACTGGCAGACCACTATTTTTAGCGAATGTTAAGAAGGAAGTTGAAGGAAAGTTAGGTGCGCTAAAATGTGAAGGTGGTGTTGAAAATGGCGAAAAAGTAGGTTGGGAGTTGATGAACTTTGAGCACGTGCCATTGGTTGCTGTAATAACTATACTTTCAAAGATACAAGCAGACGTTAAGAATGCTGAGTCGGATGTAGTAAATCAATTATTCCAATCGGTGAGTGGTGCTGAAGTAAAATTTGATAGATTAACTGCAAAAGTAATTGCTCCTTCCAGCTATATATTAGCAGGTGACGAGTACAAAGCGGATGTATTGTTAGTTGCTTTTAACTCAACCAGCAACCCGAAAATTTTTATTGGTGATATTGACACTACCATTAAAGATGAGTTTAAAAACAGATTAAAAGGACCGGGTGAAGAATTAAAAGATATTTCATCGGGTGCAGGTCACTATGTTAAACCAACCAGTGCTGAAGGTCTACAAACGTGGAGTGGTGTTATTGAAGTTGATGCTCCGGAAGGAAAAAAATACTATCCATTTAGTGGTGAGTATATGGTAGCTAAACCTGCCGTTGCAATTTCTCCAACAAAGATGAATGTGTTTTACATTGGTGTTGATAATCCTGTTGAAATTTCAGCAGCGGGTGTTGCTCCTGAAAACCTTGCTCCTTCAATGTCAGGAGGTTCATTATCAGGTTCAAGAGGTAAATACATTGTAAAGGTACAAGCTGGACAAACAGAGTGTTCTATTAGTGTAAGTGCTAAATCAACTAACGGTGGTCCAAACAGACCGCAAGGACCTCCAATGAAATTCCGTATCAAACGTATTCCAGATCCGGTTGCTTATGTTGGTGGTAAAAAAGACGGTGTTATACGTAAAAACGAATTGGTTGCTGCAGGTGCTGTTATTCCTAGAATGGAAGGGTTTGACTTCGACTTAAAACCGGTAGTAGTTGGATTTAAAGTTTCAACACTTGTTGCAGGAGATATTAAAGAAGAGGTTACAACAGGTAATTCTTTTAATGCAAGTCAGTTAAAAATGATGCAACAGTGTAAAAATAACGGAAGAGTTTATATTGAAGAAATTAAAGTTAGAATGCCTGATGGTACTACACGTACTGTAAATGCTTGTAACTTTAAGGTTATATTATAATAATTCTAAAACAGGAGGTCACTATGAAATCGTTAAAAAAATACATTGTGTTAATGCTAATTGCATTTATTTGCAACTCGGCTATGGCACAAAATGTACTGGACGGTGTGTACATAAAAGAACACACCCCCGAGCGTACCGTAATACCTTACACTCCTTTGAGAGAAGCAGATGTAGCTTGGAACAAACGTATTTGGAGAACCTTGGACTTACGTGAAAAGATTAATCACCCATTGTATTTTCCTACTACTGTTATAAAAAACAGAAGGAGTTTGACTCAAGTGATTATGGACGGAATAACAATTGATGGAACCATTACTCCATACGAGGACGATGAATTTATTAAGTCATTGACTAAGGCGGAAATATTGGCTTCATTAACAAAGATTGATACTTTACAGGTAGAGGACCCAAACAATCCTGGTGTTTTTACTGAAAAAATTGTTCCTAGGGAATTTGACCCGGGAAGTGTTGTAAAATATCGTCTAAAAGAAGATTGGTTTTTTGATAAACAACGTTCAGTATTGGATGTTCGTATTATCGGTATCTGCCCCGTACAAGATGAGAAAAACGATGATGGATCGGTTAGAGGTAGTAAGCCAATGTTTTGGTGCTATTTCCCTGAGTGTCGTTATGTATTCGTAAACGCTGAGGTTTTTAACCGCGACAATGATGCTGAGAGAAGAACATTGGAAGATATTTTTTGGAAAAGAATGTTTGGTAGTTACATCAGAAAAGAGGCGAATGTTTACGACCGCGCTATTATTGAATACAAAACAGGTATGGATGCTTTATTAGAAGCTGAAGTTATCAAGGAAAAAATATTTTTCTTAGAACACGATTTGTGGGAATTATAAATCGCATTCTTATTATAAAAAAGTCTCGCAGTATTTGCGGGACTTTTTTATTTTTGGCAAAAGCTCTTTCTTCTAAATGACAACATCATCCGATCTTTTATACCAAATAGCACTTACTCAAATTGAAGGAGTGGGAGACATCAATGCCAAAAAACTAATTGCCTATTGCGGCAGTGCCGAGGCTATATTCAGAGAAAAGAAACCTCATTTACTAAAAATACCCGGCATAGGGGAATACTCAGCAAAATCAATTAACAAGTTCAGCGATTTTGATCGTGCCGAAAAGGAAATCAAATTCATTGAAAAAAACAATATTCAAGCCCTATTTTATTCAGATACCGCCTATCCTACCCGATTAAAACATTGTGAAGATTCGCCCATACTAATTTATTATAAAGGGAACGCTGATTTAAACGCTCAAAAAGTAGTGAGCATTGTGGGCACCAGAATGGCAACAGAATACGGTAAGGAATTTTGCGAAAACTTAGTTGCTGAATTGGCCATACACAAATTATTGGTTGTAAGTGGATTGGCTTATGGTATTGATTTTTGCGCACATAAGGCTGCTGTGAAACATAATTTACCTACGGTTGGTGTACTCGCACATGGTTTAGACAAATTATACCCCGCACTACACCAAAACCTTGCCGATAAAATGCTCGAAAATGGTGGATTGCTAAGTGATTTTATGAGCGAAACAATTCCGGATAAACAAAATTTCCCTAAAAGGAACCGTATTGTGGCCGGAATATCGGATGCTACAATTGTAATAGAGGCCGGCATAAAAGGGGGAGCATTAATTACGGCAAACATTGCGAACAGCTACAGCAGGGATGTATTTGCCGTTCCCGGAAAAATAAACGACACCTACTCTATAGGCTGCAACAAACTTATTAAAACCAATAAGGCAGCCTTGTTAGAATCAGTAAAAGACATAGAATACATTATGGGTTGGGAATTACAAGCAAATAAGAAACGAAAACAGCCGCAGCTTTTTGTTGAATTAAATGCCGAAGAAAAAAAGATAACCGAAATACTTGAACAGAGAGGCAAACTGGACATAGATACTATTTCCATTGAGACAAAGCTTCCCACTGGAAAACTGGCAGGAATACTGCTTAATCTTGAATTTAGCGGGGTATTGAATTCGTTGCCGGGTAAGGTTTACGAGTTGAATTAGTTGATGGTGCTTGGTTGTTAGTTGTTGGTTGATGGTTGATGGTTGTTAGCGTCATTTGATTTAGCTAATACCTGAGCATAATCGTAAAAAAATTAGTTTCGATAATTATGAGATGACTGATATGTTGGATTTACACACCCTAACAACAAACAACTAATAACCAACAACGGTATTATAAGCTTCGCTTATAGTCTTTGCTACCTCTTGCATTTCTTCTTTAGTAAAACTAAGTTTTGGTTTCGTAAAACTCATATCATTTGCGATATTCATTGGAATTAAATGAATGTGTGCGTGTGGCACCTCATCTCCTATTACAACTACCCCCACTCTTTTGCACGGAATGGCTTTTTTTAGCGAAATGGCAACACTTTTTGAGAAGAGTTGGAACTCTTTATAGTCAGCATCGTTTATATCAAATATATAATCTATTTCCTTTTTTAAAACCACAAGGGTGTGTCCTTTCATTAAAGGAGATATGTCTAGAAAAGCAATGTGATTAGCATCTTCAGCAACAATATAGGCGGGAATTTCGCGCTGAATAATTTTTGTAAAAACAGAAGCCACAACTACCTGGAAATTTCAACAATTTCAAACTTCATTGTTCCAGATGGTACTTTAATATCGATAACCTCCCCTACCTTTTTGCCCAACAAGCCTTTTGCAATAGGCGATTCAATAGATATTTTTCCGGATTTCAAATCTGCCTCATTTTCAGGAACCAACGAATAGCTCATTACGGCTTTATTGGCAATATTCTTGATTTTTACTGTTGATAATATGAATACCTTTGAGTTATCCATATTGGTATCATTGATAATACGGGAGTTTATTAAACTCTCCTCCATTTTAGAAATTTTCAATTCAAGCAATCCTTGGGCTTCTTTTGCCGCATCGTATTCTGCATTTTCCGACAAATCTCCTTTATCTCTAGCTTCGGCAATTTGCCTTGAAATTGCAGGGCGTTGAACCGATTTTAAATTCTTTAATTCATCCTTAAATGACTTTAAGCCTTCTTCCGTAAAATATACAATCTGACCCATAGTTAGTAGTTTTAATATTAGAAAAAAAAAGAATCCCGAATAATATCGGGACTCCCTTCACAATAAAATTAATTTTCTTTTATAAAGTAAGCTTCACACCAATGGTATGACAACCTGCAAATGGGTTAGTAAATCTATATCCATAATCCAAACCAAATGCTGTTCCTTTTTCTTTGTTTAAAGGTAATTCAACACTAAATCCTGCGGTTGGTCCTGATAATGCATTTACTTTTACACCATCTTTTTTTGACTCATATGCATAACCAACCCTTCCCATAAACATTGATTTGTAACCATATTCAAGACCAAATGCAAACTGATCTTTAATAAAGGAATTGGATGTAAAGTTCATACAGCCTGTTATACGGTG
>CAIMGI010000206.1 GCA_903840505.1 uncultured Bacteroidota bacterium | reverse complement strand
TAGCAGATGCTGGCAGAATCCGAACCTTAAAAGAACATACCTTTGAAAACAGAGCAAATCAATTGCTTACTATTATTAACAAAACTGTTCGATAACAATTTTATTTGACAACAACAAAGCACATAATCGTTAAAGGTCTGGGAAGTCAGTTATGGAATAGACTTATTCAGCTATCGAATTTTATTGCATTTTGTAAAGAAAACAATTTAGCAATGCACTATGTTGGTTTTGGAAGCTATTCCGTATTTTTTGAATTTACAGATACGAATACAAATACCATACATTACCAAAGCAATAAAAGCTTTGGCGCACTTCGCTATTTAAATTTTTTGTTGAAATACCCATTTGTAAAACGTTATTTTTATACTGAAAATAAAATCATTGAACGAATGGGGCTAATGCCTTCATCCGAAATTTCCCACCTTGTCTTAGGCACTGTTGATGGTTGCGACATTGACAATGAAAATGAGCCTCTAATGATACAGTGTCACAAAAGTAAATATGTCATTTTTGAAGGTTGGAAATACAGAGCCACTAAAAGTTTCGATAAGCATAGCGTTGAAATAAAGCGACTATTAAGTCCTAAAGAAACCTATTTGACCAATATTAGTTCACTTATAGAAAAATGTAAGCAAAAAGGAGAAATTATAATTGGGGTACATATCCGACAAGGCGATTACAAAACACATTTAAATGGTCGATTTTACTACGAGCTTAGCAAATATCATTTAAAAATGAATGAATGCATCAAACTATTCTCGGATAAAAAAATTGTTTTTCTCATCTGCAGTGATCAGGTATGGAAAGAAAGTGATTTCCAAGGCTTTAATGTTCAACTTGCGAAGGGTCAAATTATTGAAGACTTATATTCCCTTTCAAAATGCGATTACATTCTTGGAGCACCCAGCACATACTCTGCTTGGGCATCTTTTTATGGCAATGTGCCACTATATCACATTGTTCACCAAAAAAATGAAATTAAAAGCACAGATTTTGTTATTTTCACACAAAAGCAATTTGTTGAATACAATGATATTTACAAACAGTAACTAAGTGACAAAGCTTTTCATTTAATTCATTTTAAACAATATATTTGTACAGTAAAAACACATAACTATGAACAATCTTTTAGCAGGAAAACGCGGAATAATATCAGGAGCTCTTGACTCCAACTCAATAGCTTGGAAAATTGCTGAGAAAGCACACGAGCAGGGAGCAACATTTGTTTTAACAAACGCACCAATTGCGATGCGAATGGGTGAAATAAACAAACTTGCAGAATCTACAAAATCACAAATTATACCTGCCGATGCTACATCGGTAGCCGATTTAGAGAATCTTTTTAGCAAATCACAGGAAATATTAGGAGGCAAAATCGATTTCGTTCTGCATTCAATAGGTATGTCGGTAAACATCCGAAAAAATGTTCCTTATGCCGATTCAAATTACGACTATTTTATGAAAGGGATTGATGTTTCCGCACTTTCACTTCATAAAATGTTAAGTGTAGCACACCGAACAGACGCTATCAATGAATGGGGGTCTGTTGTTGCACTTTCATACATTGCAGCACAACGTGCATATCCTTTTTATACAGATATGGCCGATATTAAAGCAATGCTGGAATCTATTTGCAGAACTTTCGGATACCACTACGGAAAATCAAAAAAGGTTAGAATAAACTCTGTTTCCCAATCTCCTACTAAAACAACCGCAGGAAGTGGTATAAAAGGATTTGAATCCTTTTATAATTATGCCGATGCTATTTCTCCATTAGGAAATGCAAGTGCAGAAGCTTGTGCAGATTATTGTATTACACTATTCTCTGACCTTAGCAGAATGGTAACGATGCAAAATCTTTACCACGATGGAGGATATTCTACAACAGGTATCAGTACCGAAATAATGGATAAATTTAATTAACAATATTCCGGCTCTTTATTTCGTTATAGCCATAAAATAATGCGAAACTCGACACAACACAAACTATATTGGCTATTGATGTTATCAATATACCCCTGTGTTGATATAATAGCGCAAGAAAGTGTTACAAAATACCATATAAACGTTCGAGCGGATTTCTCCGTACCTCACATAGAAAGTAACAAAGCCTTGAAAAATAGTTTTAGAGGAACCTATGATGTTACCCCCTCCATAAACATTCCATTATTTTACGGTGTTTTTATTGGTGGAAGTTATAAATACAGCACGGCAAGTGACAAATTAGGTTTACCTACCAGCAGCAAGGCTCAATATGCCATAAGCGGTGGGGCTATAAAATTAGGTTACGACCATTATATAAACCCTACTACCTTATTTACCACTGCAATTAATTATGGTATGTCATCGGTACATTTTAAAAATCTGCCAAGCGACACTGTCCCGCCAAGTTATAAATCAAGCTACATTGAACCTTCTTTGGGATTCCAATTTTTTATAGAAGATAATTTTGCGATTGGAGTGAACCTTTCTTATGTAATGCTAAATCAATATACATTTAATCCCTATAGAATATCATTTGACCCTTACAAGAGCTTTGAAGCAAATGACTTAAAGGGAACTACCCAATATTTGAACTTGGGTTTTGGAGTGGTATATGCTTTTTGGAAAAAGAAAAGTAGCAAATAAAATGATTACATTAGTGCTGTAATTATTTTATGATAGTAGATTTATTTATCCCTTGCTTTATTGACCAGTTTTATCCCGGAACAGCACTAAATATGATTAAAGTGCTGGAGAAAGTGGGCTGTGCAATAAACTACAACAGCGAACAAACTTGTTGCGGACAACCTGCGTTTAACGCAGGCTATTGGGACGATTGTAAAGAAGTGGGTGAAAAATTCCTGCGCGAATTAAACAATGATCGTTACATTGTTTCCCCATCAGCATCTTGTGTTGGTTTTGTCAAAAACTATTATCCCGAAATGTTTCACAACTCTGTATTACACAACGATTGCAAACAAGTGCAAAAAAACATGTTTGAAATAAGTGATTTCCTTGTAAATATTTTAAAAATAACTTCTATTGGTGCTACCTTGAATGCAAAAGTAGTATATATGGATTCGTGCTGTGCAGTGAATGAATGCAATATTAAAAATGAACCAAGAACATTGTTGAAAAAAGTAAATGGATTGGAACTTGTTGAAATGAATAACGCTGAAGAATGCTGTGGGTTTGGGGGATCCTTTTCTATAAAGAACGAAGCAATTTCTATTGCTATGGCGGAACAAAAAATTGACAATGCACTGGCTACACAAGCTGAATACATTGTATCTACAGATTACTCTTGTTTAATGCACTTAAACAGTTACAT
>CAIMGI010000205.1 GCA_903840505.1 uncultured Bacteroidota bacterium | reverse complement strand
CAGCATCACTCAACCAATTACTTGTTGATACCAAAGGTAAAAAGGAGCAAGGTATGATAGAGCAACTGGCAATCCGTACGATGGCTAAGGCGGTTTACAGCACAGAAAATATTGGGCATTATGGATTGGCTTTCGACTACTATACCCACTTTACTTCTCCAATTAGGCGTTATCCAGATATAATGGTTCACAGATTGCTCCAATATTATTTAGATGTTGATAGTAATAAAAAACCTGCATTTACTATTGTTGACCCAAAAATTTTGGAAACCCAATGCAAGCATTCATCCGATATGGAAAAAGTTGCAGCAGATGCAGAGCGTTCTTCGGTGAAGTATAAACAGGTAGAATTTTTACAAGATAAAATAGGGCAAATTTTTGATGGAGTAATAAGCGGAGTAACCGAATGGGGTTTATTTGTGGAAATTATAGAAAATGGATGCGAGGGCTTGGTTCGTTTAAGAAGTATAGAGGGTGATTTTTATGTTTACGATGAAGAAAAACATTGTGTGTATGGAAAACGAACCAAAAACAAATATCAACTAGGTGATAAAGTAAAAGTAAAAGTGAAAAAGGCCGACCTTGCCAAGAAGCAGCTCGACTTTGAGTTGATGGAAAAGGATTATTTTTGAGCTTTTTCCTTAACAGCCAGAGATTGATTAATGGTCGCTTTCACAAAACTCACAAACAGCGGGTGTGGGTTTGCTACCGTACTTTTATATTCAGGATGAAATTGTACACCAACAAACCAAGGGTGTTTTTTAATTTCAATAATTTCAACCAAACCACTCTCCGGATTAATTCCCGAAGCAATCATTCCTTTTGATTCAAACTCTTCTAAATATTCATTGTTAAACTCATATCGGTGACGATGGCGTTCGTTAATTTTGGAATCAGAGTATATTTCAGATACCAATGTATTTTCAACAATACTGCAAGGGTATGAGCCCAATCGCATAGTACCCCCTTTATGGGTTACCTTTTTTTGACTTTGTAATATATCAATTACAGGATGCGGTGTTTCTGGATTCATTTCAGAAGAATGCGCATCACCATAATTTAGCACATTACGTGCAAATTCAATTACAGCACATTGCATTCCCAAACATATTCCTAAAAAAGGAACATTGTTTTCGCGTGCATATTTAATAGCACTAATTTTCCCTTCAATTCCTCTTTCTCCAAATCCGGGAGCAACCAATATGCCTTTTAATTTGCTTAATTTTTCTTTTACATTTTCATCATTTAACTCTTCAGAATGAATCCAATGAAGATTTACTTTTGTATCATTGGCAACCCCAGCGTGTATAAACGATTCTGCAATTGATTTATATGAATCTTTTAGTTCAATATATTTTCCGATTAAACCAATGTTAACAGTTGTTTTAGGGTTTTTTAATTTCTCAATAAAAGTAGACCATTCCTTTAAATCCACATCTTTTATATCGGGAAGTCCTAATTTACTCAATACAACCTTATCCAATTCCTCCGTTTGCATCATCAAAGGAACATCGTAAATTGTTTCTGCATCACGCGATTCTATAACTGCATTGGGAGAAACGTTACAAAATAAGGCTACTTTTCTGCGTAAATCTTTTGGTAACTCCCTGTCTGTTCTACAAACAAGAATATCGGGTTGAACACCATGCTCCAACATCATTTTAACTGAATGTTGTGTGGGCTTGGTTTTTAGCTCACCAGCTGCTGCCAAATAAGGAACAAGCGTAAGGTGTAATACCAAACATTGGTTGCCTAATTCCCATTTCATTTGTCGAACTGCTTCGATGTAAGGAAGAGATTCAATATCACCAACCGTTCCACCAATTTCAGTAATCACAAACTCGTAATTGGCTTCTCTGCCAAGTATGCGTATTCGTTCCTTTATTTCATCTGTAATATGCGGAATAACTTGAACAGTTTTTCCTAAAAATACACCTTTTCTTTCTTTGTCAATTACCGATTGGTATATTCTACCAGTAGTGATATTGTTTGCTTGCGAAGTAGGAACATTTAAAAAGCGTTCGTAATGCCCCAAGTCCAAATCTGTTTCTGCTCCATCATCTGTTACAAAACATTCACCGTGCTCATAAGGATTAAGTGTTCCTGGATCAATGTTAATATATGGATCTAGTTTTTGAATCGTAACAGAATAACCCCTTGCTTGTAATAATTTTGCCAAGGATGCTGAAATTATACCTTTTCCGAGTGAAGAAGTAACACCTCCAGTAACAAAAATATATTTAGTAGGAATCATAAAAAATAGAACATTATAGAAATTTGGATATTAGTCTTATCGGGGTGTAAAGTTACGTTTTTCTCATCAAATTCTAAAATGAGTTATTATCTTTTTTTTAACAGTTGATTTTCTATAAATTGATTTCAGTTGCAATTCGAGACAGGTTGAACTACTATAGATATTATTATTAATTTTGCAATTATTAAATAATATATGGAAGAAAATAATTACGATATAGTTATTGTTGGTGGTGGTATAGTAGGACTTGCGTCAGCATATAAGCTAAACCTCCGTTTTCCAACAAAAAAAATACTGGTATTGGAAAAGGAGCAAACGGTTGCTGCTCACCAAACCGGTCATAATTCAGGGGTTATACATTCAGGGATTTATTATAAGCCGGGTTCTTATAAAGCCAAAAATTGTGTTGACGGAAGAAGAGAATTGGTTGCTTTTGCAAAAGAACATAAGATTCCACACGATATTTGCGGAAAGATTATTGTGGCTACTGAGGAGAGTGAGTTGGCTCATATGAATAAAGTGTTTAACAATGGTGTTGCAAATGGAGTAGAGGGTATTGAGATAATTGATAGCAAACGAATTAAAGAGATTGAACCATTTTGTGAAGGGATTTCTGGGTTATGGGTTCCTTGTACCGGTATTATTGATTATAGTGATGTTTCGCGAAAATATGTGGAGCTTATTGAGTCTAAATTTTCGGGAAGCAAAGTAATAACTGGTTGTGAAGTAACGGACTTTGAAAAGCACAGCGATTATACAGATGTAGTCTCAACAAAAGGTAAATTTAAAGCGAAGTATATTATTACTTGTGCTGGTTTACAAAGTGATCGTATTGCACGTAAAGAAGGAGTAAAAACAAAAACTTCCATAGTCGGTTTCCGTGGGGATTATTATGATTTAACCGAAAAGGGATTAAGCAAGGTTAAAAATTTAATATATCCCGTTCCAAACCCTAAATACCCCTTTCTTGGTGTTCATTTTACAAGAATGATTCACGGAGGTACTGAGTGTGGCCCTAATGCAGTATTTGTGTTTAAACGCGAAGGGTATGGGAAAACAGATTTTTCGTTAAAGGATACTGTTGAAGCTTTCGCATTCGGAGGTACTTGGAAATTTTTTGCCAAAAATTTAAAATTTGGTTTAGATGAATACCGAGGTGCATTTTCAAAAACCTATTTTCTTAAACGATTACGGAAGTTAATCCCAACATTGGAAATGGAAGATTTACAACCGGGAAGAGCAGGCGTGAGAGCAATGGCATTGGCACCGGAAGGCGAAATGATAGATGATTTTAGTATTGAACACAACGATAATGCCATTCACGTATTGAATGCGCCATCACCTGCTGCAACAGCATCTTTGGCTATTGGTAAAGCCATTGAGGAAATGGCAACTAAATCATTTAACTTGGTGTAAACAAAGCAGGTTTATTTTTGTTATAATATTTTACAAGCAACAATATGGTATACATTACACGCAAAGAACATTTTAACGCAGCACATAAACTGTATAACCCTGCTTGGAGTGAAGAGAAAAACAATGAAGTATTTGGCAAATGTGCTAACCCAAATTGGCATGGTCATAATTATTATTTATATGTAACTGTAAAAGGTGAGATTGACCCCAATACTGGATATTCAGCTAATTTGAAAGAAATAAGTTTGGTTATTAGAAAGCACGTTACCGATAAGCTCGATCACCGCAATTTGAATTTGGATGTAGATTTTATGAAAGACATTATGCCAAGTACTGAAAATGTTACTATTGCAATTTGGAATCAGTTAGCTCCGCATATTAAAGCAATGGGGAATTGTAGTCTGCATTGTATAAAATTGTGTGAGACAGATAATAATTATGTAGAATATTTTGGAGAATAGTTTCCAATAATTTATTAATAAATAGGATTATGAGCGGCTATAAAAAACTGGATGAGTACGATGTTGTAAATACCGAAAAAATAGCGAAAAGCTATAAGCTTATTATTGATACTATTGGCGAGGATAGTACGCGTGAAGGATTACTTAAAACTCCAGAGCGTGCTGCTAAAGCAATACAATTTCTAACTAGTGGTCATTGTTTAGATCCTCAAGAAATATTGCGTTCGGCAATGTTTAAAGAAGATTACAAACAAATGGTTATTGTAAAGGATATTGAAGTTTATTCCTTGTGCGAGCATCATTTACTTCCTTTTTTTGGCAAGGTACACATCGCTTATATTCCCAACGGACATATAGTCGGCTTGAGTAAAATTCCCAGGGTAGTAGATGCTTATGCAAGAAGATTACAAGTGCAAGAAAGACTAACAACCGAAATTCGTGATTGCATTCAGGATACACTTAATCCAATTGGAGTTGCGGTGGTTATGGAATGTTCCCATTTATGTATGCAAATGCGCGGTATACAAAAGCAGAATTCAGTTACAACCACTTCGGCATTTACGGGGGAATTCCTTAAGGATACCACCCGCAAAGAATTTATAAGCCTTATAGGTTCTAAATTGCATTAACATTTTTTAATGGGCTAAACGCAATTTTATTAGTAATTTTGTGGTATCAAATTATTAAAAAACTAAAAATGGAAACCAATAACGATAACTTTAACATTTTTGCTCAGTCTCACCAACAAGCCGGAGACAGTACAAAGGCATTTATGGTGAACGTATTTTCTTGGATGTTTGCTGCCTTAACAATTACTGCAGTTATGTCTTATTTGTTTGGAACTAATCTTTCGCTAATCGAAATGTTAAGAACCGAAACAGGAATGAAACCACTTGGGTATGTTGTAATGTTTGCCCCCATCGGTTTTGTTTTATTAATGTCTTTTGGTTTTAATAAACTTTCTTACTCCGTATTGCTTATCCTGTTTATTGCATACGCCATCATAATGGGAATAAGCCTAAGTTTTATATTTTTAATATACACCTCAGGTTCAATATATGTAACCTTTGGCGTTAGTGCTTTGATGTTTGGTATAATGGCACTTGTAGGTTATACTACCAATACCGACCTTACTCGTTTAGGTAACATATTAATGATGGCACTTGTAGGAATGATTATAGCGGGTATTGTTAACATTTTTATGAAAAGCGATACAATGTCATATATCATTAGTTTTATAGGTGTAATTGTATTTACCGGTTTAACTGCATATGATGTTCAAAAACTAAAAAATATTGGTTCCGGTGCTGAGTATGGTACTGAGTCTACCAATAAGTTAGCAATTATGGGAGCATTAAATTTATACTTAGACTTTATTAATTTATTTCTTTCATTGCTAAGAATGTTTGGCGATAGGAAATAATATAATTGCTTTAACTTATTAGGGAGAAAACAAACTTGTTTTCTCCCTTTTTTTTTTGGTAATTAGCAATTGAAATTTTAACCCGATACTATTATGAAAGCATATTTATTTCCCGGTCAAGGTTCCCAATTTTCAGGTATGGGAAAGGATTTATACGATACTAATCCAATAGCAAAAGATTTGTTTGAGAAAGCAAATGACATCCTTGGTTTTAGAATAACTGATATTATGTTTGCTGGCAGTGATGCCGATTTAAAACAGACCAATGTAACCCAACCTGCAATATTTTTGCACTCAACAATTTTGGCAAAAACCTTGGGAAGTAGCTTTACTCCCGATATGGTTGCGGGTCATTCCTTGGGCGAATTTTCTGCATTGGTATCCAATAAAACCTTGTCTTTTGAAGATGCATTGGTGTTGGTAAATAAAAGAGCTTTGGCAATGCAAAAAGCTTGTGAGGCAGTTCCTTCTACAATGGCTGCTATATTGGGTATAGATGATAAAATAGTAGAAGAAATTTGTGCGTCAATTACCGATGAGGTGGTAGTGGCAGCGAATTATAATTGTCCGGGGCAATTGGTTATCTCAGGGTCTATTGCCGGAGTAACTATTGCTTGTGAAAAAATAAAAGCTGCAGGTGCAAAACGTGCCTTGTTGCTACCTGTTGGTGGAGCATTCCATTCTCCTTTAATGGAACCTGCAAGGCTTGAGTTGGAAGCTGCAATCAATGCTACTTCTTTTAACGAACCTATTTGTCCTGTTTTTCAAAACGTAACTGCAATCGCGGTTAGTAATCCTAACGAAATAAAAATTAACCTTATTGAGCAACTGACGGCTCCAGTGCGTTGGACACAAACGATGCAAAATATGCTGGCTTCCGGTGCACGAACTTTCATTGAAGTTGGTCCGGGTAAAGTACTACAAGGTTTGGTGAAAAAAGTGGATGCTACGGTTGAAGCTATGAGTGCTTAATTTCTAAGAACATTAAAACAAATAATAAGCAGTAATTAATGCTTATTATTTATTGTTAGTTGCTTAAAAATTCAATATCAATCCTGCACTTGGTAATAATGGCAACTGATATTTTGTTTGATTGGTTACCCTATTGATATAAAAAACGTTTTGGTGATTGTAAGCATTTGTGGCACCAACATTGGCCTCCAATAGTGCTCTATCCGACAGTGCAAATTTGCGTTTTAGGTTTACATCCAATCGATGGTAGCTTGGTAAACGACCACCGTTTAAATCGCTGTATAATATTCCTAAATCGCCATTTGAAGTGGTGTAATTTGTATTTAAACCATCAGCAAAATTAACCTTTTCGTAAAAACCTTGTGTTTTTGTAAAAGGGAATCCTGAACCATAATTCCATCTTCCGTCCAATTCCCAATTTAAGCCTTTTCCAAAGGTGTAAGATACAACCAAGTTAACATTATGACGTCTGTCAAAATGTGGCATATAATTTTGTACTCCATCATAGCGATTAACAGATCCCAATGAATAAACCGCCCATATATACAGTTTTTTATAATCGTACTTTAAAGAGAAATCTATTCCTTTTGCCGAACCAGTTTCAACAATGAAATCTTTTTTCAATTCATCGGGTCTGTTTGAATTTGCTCCATCGTCATCAAAGATCTTGTTTCTATTTAAATTGGTAAGTTGCGTAAACATTTTATAATAACCTTCTACGTTTATACTAATTCGAGAAGTTAAATCATATTCTGCTCCCAAAATAAAATGATTTGCTTTTTGTAAATTGTGTTTTAGCTCTCTCACAGTTCCATCTTCTTCAATAAATTTTTCTTGTAAATTATCAGGACCAGAAAGGAAACCATAAAATAAGTTTACCACATCTCTATCTGAAGAGGCACTCATTAAATTTTGAGAATAAATTCCAGTTGCAAATTTTAATCTGAATCGGTCAGCGACATTGTATTTCATTCCAAGTCTAGGCTCCGGTGAAAGGTAAGTTAAAGCAGCATAATAGTGCAGTCTAAAACTTGGCTCAAGAAGTAATTTTCCTGCCGTTATTTTGTATTTAAAAAAACCAGCCATTTCTGTCGTATTTTCCTCTTGTGTCAAATGCCTGTTTACAGAGTTATAAAATTCATAACTTGTTTTAAAACCCAATACTTCTATTCCGTAATCAATTTCATTCTGCCCTTTAAAATAAACAAAGTCTATTCCTAAATTAAAGCCATCTATTTCACTTTTACGAGGCTTATTGTCTTGCTCCAATAACTCAATCGCATATTTAGAATAGGAGAAATTACCTTTTATAAGTACTTGAGATGCACTTGGAACAACAATGAAATTTGTTCCTCCTCCAGATGATTTCCAGTTTAAGTTTGATACTCCTGGGTAATCTACATGGTCGTTAAAGTTAAAACCGAATAAGTTTAATTTACTTCCATTTTGGGAATTAAATGAAACCTTACCATACAAGTCTAAAAAGTTATAAGGCAATCCTGCCGTATCAACATAATTGTAAATTACTTTTGATGTTTGTTCAAGGTATGAATTTTTTGCAGAAAGTAAATAAGAAGAGGTGCTTCCACCTTCCTCCTTTGCCTTTTTAATAGGTCCTTCAAGTAATAGTTTTGTTCCAAAAGGACTAGCTGCAATTTTTCCTGCGATACGATTTTTATTTCCATCACGGGTTGTAATGTCCATTATAGAAGAAATACGACCTCCAAATTTTGCCCCAAAACCTCCTGTATATACATCTGCATTACGTATAATATCTGCGTCAAAAACAGAAAATAATCCAATAGAATGAAAAGGGTTATAAATAATCATTCCATCTAACAAAACTTTATTTTGGATTGGAGATCCACCTCTAATATATAATTGTCCTCCTTGGTCACCAGTTGATATTACTCCAGGGATAACCTGTAAATACTGCGCTAAATCTGCTTCTCCGCCTACTGATGGAATTTGTTTAATTTCTTTTGGTGTTATTTTAGTCACCGAAGTTCTTACTTCCGTTTTCGCTTCTTGCTTGTCTGCAGAAATAATTAAATCTTTCAGCTTAATAGAAGACTTAGTTAAATACAATTTTTTTGTCACCATTTCATCGGCTTTGATGCTAATGGGTATTATGAGTGTATCGTATCCAAGGTAGGTTATTTTCAAGGTATAATCACCTGCAGGTAAACGTGTAATTGTGAAATAACCATCCACATCGGTAGTTGCTCCATATTTTGTTTTGGTCAATATTACTTTTGTAAATATTACAGGTTCTCCCGAGTTTTTCTCGTATACAAACCCTTTAATTGTGCCTGTTTGAGCATTTACAGATTGAGAGGCTATAATTAAAATAGCACTTATTAGGGTAAGTAGGAAAGAATATTTTTTTTGCAGCATAGTCTGAAATGGAATACAAAAGTACTATATTAATTTTAGTTCAAAGTAAAAACAAACACAACTTTAATGGTACAAATAAAAAAGGATGCACTCAAACAGACTTCTGAATTAGTAAGAAAATACAATAAAAACTTAGGTTAATATGGGGAATTGTCGCTTTTTTTAATACATTTGCCCATCTGTAAAATAAAACAAATGAAAAAACTTTTCATCTCTTCAAAAAGTAAAGTTGTCCTAATTTGGAGCAGCTTCACTAATAACTGTTGCATCTGTATTTCAAGGCTGTATCAAAGAAACCTTTGATAGCATTGTGGTTTGGACAAACAAAACCAATTGCTGACAATAAAACACCTGAAGGAAGACAGAAAAACAGAAGGGTTGAAATGTTGATTGTTGAGTAATTAAAATAAATAATAAATAAAGAAAACGTCCCGCCCATTATTGCGGGACGTTTTTTATTTTTACAAAAAAAATCCCTATGAAAGATGCATACTTAATTGATGGTGTAAGAACAGCGGTAGGAAATTATACGGGCTCATTGTCAACTGTCCGCACAGATGACATGGCAGCCTTGGTATTAAAAAAACTGTTGGAGCGAAATGCAACAATTGATGCAACAGCAATTGGAGATGTTATTCTGGGGTGTGCAAACCAGGCAGGAGAAGACAACCGAAATGTTGCCCGTATGGCTCTTTTGTTAGCAGGACTTCCATACACAATCCCCGGTGAAACAGTCAATCGTTTGTGTGCATCGGGATTAAGTGCATCCATTGCGGCAGCAAGAGCTATTATGGTTGGCGATAGTGATTTAATGATTGCCGGTGGGGTTGAAAATATGACACGCGGACCTTGGGTAATTTCTAAAACATCAACACCATTTGGTAAAGATGCACAGATGTTCGACAGTAGTTTTGGTTGGCGATTTATTAATCCGAAAATGAAAGAATTGTATGGGGTAGACGCAATGGGCGAAACAGCAGAGAACCTAGCGGATATGTATAAAATTAGTCGCGAAGATCAGGATATGTTTTCTTTTTTGTCGCAACAAAAAGCTACAAAAGCAAGGAATGCAGGGCGTTTTGCGAGTGAAATTGTATCCGTAGAAATACCGCAAAAAAAGGGTGATCCTAAATTTTTTGACACAGATGAATTTATAAAACAAGATACGAGTCTTGAAATATTGGCTAAACTAAAACCTTCTTTTCGAAAAGAAGGAACAGTTACTGCAGGCAACGCTTCCGGCTTAAACGATGGTGCAGCAGCCTTGTTGTTTGCATCCGAAAATGCTATTAAGGAATACGAACTTGTTCCCAAAGCGCGTATTGTTTCATCGGCTGCTGTTGGTGTTGAGCCTCGTATAATGGGAATTGGTCCGGTTGAAGCTAGCAACAAAGCATTGGCAAAAGCAGGATTGAAAATGAGCGATATGGATGTGATTGAGCTCAACGAAGCATTTGCAGCACAGAGTTTAGCCTGTATTCGTAAATGGGGTTTGAGCGATAATGACCCACGTATAAATCCAAACGGTGGAGCCATTGCAATTGGACATCCATTGGGTATGAGCGGTGCACGTATATTAAATTCAGCAGCCATTGAATTGCAACAACAAAATAAAAAGTATGCCTTGGTTACTATGTGTATTGGTGTAGGGCAGGGATATGCGGTGATTATTGAAAGAGTTTAATACGAGTAAATTGAAAAAAATAGCCGTCCTACAATCCAACTACATTCCTTGGAAAGGTTATTTTGATATGATAAATTCCGTTGACGAATTTATTTTATACGATGAAGTACAGTATACCAAAAACGATTGGAGGAACAGAAATAAAATAAAAACTCCTAATGGCGTTCAATGGATTACTATTCCTGTATTTCAAAAATCCTTGGAACAAAGCATACACGAAACAAAAGTGAGCGATGTGAAGTGGGCTAGAAAAAACTGGAATTCGTTGGTAGCAAATTATTCAAAAACGCCCTATTTTAATCAATACAAAGGTGTTTTTGAGGAATTGTATTTGAATTGCAGGAGTGAATATTTAAGTGAAATAAATTACAGTTTTAT
>CAIMGI010000204.1 GCA_903840505.1 uncultured Bacteroidota bacterium | reverse complement strand
CTTTGAGAAATTTAATGCTCGGTCTTTTATTTCGTTCCAACTTAATGCCATTCTTTTTTTCTATGTTTTGTCAGTTTGTCGATGGTTGTTTTGTCGTCCGCTACGCTTGCACCTAACTTATATATATAGGAAGTTTTCTTAACGAAAACTTCCTCCTATATCTGTTATATGTAAATATAGGAGGAATTTTTTGCTTTTGCTAGTTTCCAGTTATTTTTATATTTAGCTTGTCTAAAGGGCTAACAATTTTGTTAATTGACCTTTGACTCACATGGGTATATATTTCAGTGGTTTTACTGCTTTTGTGCCCGAGCAATGTTTGTATATATCTCAAGTCTGTGCCACTTTCTAATAAATGCGTTGCATAACTGTGACGAAGCATATGCAGATTTACAGACTTTTTAATTCCGGCAAGTTCGCAGCCCTTTTTTAAAACCAGCGATAAACTTCGTTCATTGTATTGTAAGCCATTTTGTCCTTCAAATACATATTTTTTTGGTTTATAAGCAACATAGTATTGCCGTAATAATTGCAACACAGTTTCGCTTAATGGTACTATTCTGTCTTTTCCCCCCTTCGCCTGTTTAATTAGCAATTGCATTCTTTGGCTGTCAACATTGTCTATTTGCATATTTAATAATTCACTTCTTCGTAACCCTGCCGAATAAATTAAACTAAGCATGCATTTGTGTTTTATATTATCTAAAGCGTTAATAATATTAGCTACTTCTTCTTCGGCTAATACTTTTGGTAGTGGGTTATATTTTTTAGGACGATGCACCAAATCAATATTTAATGATGCATTCTGTATTGTTTTAAAAAATAATTTTATTGCATTAACTACTTGACTCTGATATGATGCAGATAATTTATTCTTCAAAATAAAATCATTATTAAATATTATAATATCTTCATTTGTTATTTCCGACAAAGGTTTTTTATAATAAAATTTCAAAAAAGATTTTAAGGCTTCGCAATATGTTTTAACTGTGTTGTCACTGTATCTGCGTGATTGCATCCAGCTTTTAAATTTTTCAATTTTAGCAAGGGTTTCAACATTTAAGTCTTTTTTATTACTTTTTACTATTTCAATTTTATCTTTTAAAGGCTGCGCATCAATTTTTGAAATGGGATCAAATATTGCCTTTATTTCATTCAGGATTGCAATGGAGTATGGCGCATACCAGCTTTTAAGTGTTCTGCTCCAACTTGTAGATTTAATTTTACGTACTGCATTTCCTAATTCTGCATCAAACGGGAATTTAATCAACACAACTTCAATTTTGTTGTGGATGGTTTTGTCGAGTATAACAGTTTTTGAAACTATTTTTTGATTGATTGCTGCATTCATCAAATTAATTTTAATTCAACTTATACACCAAATTCAACTTATTCAATTCAGTAATAAATTGTGCCGTTATTGCCACCTTGTGTTTACGAGATGCCATTTGTACACTAAGGTTATCGAAGCTTTCTTCAATGTTAATGTTTAAGGTGCATTTTCCACTGTGTGCTAACACAACCTTATTAAGTTGCTCAATCATCTCCCCATTTATTTGTTCAATCTTGCACGACAGGGTAATGCTTTTTAACAATTTATCTTTTGCTTCGGAAAGCAATTGCATGTGCTGTATTTTAAATTCCAATTGGTCGGCTTGGTTCCAACGGGTGTCCACTTTTCCTTTTATGAATATAAAAGTGCCATTCACAATAAAATTCCTAAAATTTCTGTAATCGCCCGAAAATAAAGCAAACTGGAAGGTGTCATTGTAATCCTCCACGTTAAAGGTGCCAAATAAATTTCCGTTTTTGGTGGTTTTTTCTTGCACACTTGTAATTAGTCCGGCTATGGTAATGTCTCTTCCCCTTAGTTTACTGAGGTCGCTGAGAGCCGCAATTTTGTGCGAACTTAAATCCATTTCAATGCGGTACATATCCAGCGGGTGTCCCGAAATATAAATACCCACCACATCTTTTTCGAATTTTAATTTTTCTAAACTTCCCCAAGGTGCACAAACCGGAATAACAGGTTCGGGCATTTCAATTTCTTCGGCTTCGCCAAACAGGGATTGTTGCATAGCATCAGCCCCTTCTTGAAAAATGGCTCCAAAACGCAACAACTTTTCTATAAAAGTTACCCCATCTCCTTCGGTGCTAAAATATTGTGAACGGTGCATATTTTCAAACGAATCGAAGCCTCCTGAATAAACCAAACTTTCAAATGTTTTTTTGTTTGCCGTACGCAAATTAATGCGCTTCACTAAATCAAATGCATTTTTAAAAGGGCCATTGGCTTTTCGTTCATCAATAATTGAATTTACTGCCGCTTCGCCCACACCTTTTACAGCACCCATTCCAAAACGGATTCCGCCTTTTTTATTTACTGTAAATTGATAATCACTTTCATTTACATCGGGTCCAAGCACAGGTATACCCATACGTTTGGCTTCTTCCATAAAGAAGGTAACTTTATCAATATTGCTTAAATTATGTGTAAGTACCGATGCCATAAATTCGGCCGGATAATGTGCTTTTAAATAAGCTGTTTGAAAGGCTACAAATGCATAACAAGTAGAGTGTGATTTGTTAAAAGCATATTGCGCAAATTTTTCCCAGTCGGTCCAAATTTTTTCCAATTTATCCGATGGTAAACCTTTTGCTGTTGCTCCGGCAATAAATTGCCCTTTCATTTTGTCGAGGGTGTACCTGTCTTTTTTACCCATTGCTTTTCGCAACACATCGGCATCGCCTTTTGAGAAGCCTGCCAGTTTTTGTGAAAGCAACATTACTTGCTCCTGATAAACTGTAATACCGTATGTATCGGAAAGAAATTCTTCCATCTCCGGAAGGTCGTATGTAATGGCTTCTCTGCCGTGCTTACGTGCAATAAAATTCGGAATGTATTCAATGGGGCCCGGACGATACAAGGCATTCATTGCAATGAGGTCGGCAAACTTATCGGGCTTTAACGATATTAAATGTTTTTGCATTCCGGGCGATTCAAACTGAAAGGTACCGTTGGTATCACCACGTTGGTAAAGTTCAAATGTTTTAGTATCATCAAGCGGAACATTGTCGATTTCAATTTCTACACCGTGAATTTGTTTTATGAGTCTTAATGCATCGCGAACAATGGTAAGTGTTTTTAAACCCAAGAAGTCCATTTTTATTACACCTGCATCTTCAATTACCCTACCATCGTATTGTGTGATGTATAAATTGGTTTCTTTGGATGCGGCTATGGGTACTATATCGGTTAAATCTTTGGGTGCAATAATAATTGCCGAAGCGTGTATTCCTGTTCCTCTTACTGAGCCCTCTAAAATATAAGCTTCCTTCAACACCTTTGCCTGTAGGCTATCTCCTTGGTGTATTTCACGTAATTTTTTTACGTCTTCAATATCCTCTTTGTTTAAATTTTCTTTTTGAGCCAAGCTATTATCTCCTGTAAGCGGGGCAACAAGCAATCGTCTTAATTCAATACCTGGTCGGTCGGGTACTAGTTTTGCCAATGCATTGGAATCGTTTAAGGGTAAATCCATCACCCGCGCAACGTCCTTAATACTCATCTTTGCAGCCATTGTACCATAGGTTACAATTTGTGCTACTTGATTTTTTCCGTATTTGTCAACTACGTAATCAATCACTTTTTGTCGCCCTTCATCATCAAAGTCCGTATCAATATCGGGCATGCTCTTTCTGTCTGGATTTAAAAAACGCTCAAAAAGTAAATTGTATTTTATGGGGTCGATATTGGTAATGCCAATACAGTATGCTACTGCCGAACCTGCTGCCGATCCACGCCCGGGACCAATCAATACACCTATATCACGACCGTGATTTATAAAATCGGCAACAATTAAAAAGTAGCCTGCAAATCCCATTGTTCTGATGGTGAACAATTCAAAGTTTAAGCGTTCTTCTACTTCGGGTGTAATTTCTTTGTAACGTGCTTTGGCACCTTTGTAGGTTAAGTCTTTTAAAAAATCATCTTGTGTATCAAAGCCACTTGGGATGGTATAATGTGGCAACATTATATCCTGCTTTAATTTCAGAGGACTTATCTTAGCAACAATTTCATTTGTATTGTCGATTGCTTCAGGAATATCTCTAAAAACATTGCCCATTTCGGCTGTGTTTTTAAAATAAAATTGGTCGTTGTAAAATGCAAAACGCTTTCCTTTCGAAAATCCTTCCTCGTCTGAAAATTCTTTCATCGTGGGCGTACTCTGCTTTTCGCCAGTATTGATGCACAGTAAAATATCATGTGCATTTGAGTCCGGCTGGTCAACATAATGCGAATCGTTGGAAGCAATAATTTTTACATTGTATTTTCTTGCAAGTTTAAGCAAGGTTTCATTTACAATGTTTTGTTCAGGTATATCGTGTCTTTGTATTTCAACATAATAATCTTCACCAAAAATATCCAACCACCATTTAAATTCTTTTTCTCCGGCTTCTTCACCATTTTTAAGTATGATACGCGGAACAGAAGCCCCCAAACAACAAGTAGTAGCAATTAATCCTTTGTGGTATTTTAAAATAAGTTCTTTGTCAATTCGGGGATATTTTCCGTACAAGCCCTCCATATAGCCATACGAACACAATTTTACTAAATTACGATAGCCCTCTGCATCCTTTGCCAATAGCAGTTGATGGTAACGTATATCTTTATCTTCTTTTGTAAATTGTTGCTTGTGTCTGTTTTCAACCAAATAAAATTCGCAGCCAACAATTGGTTTTATTTTATTGGGGTTGTCGGGAGTATTGTGCTTACCAGCTTCGGCAACAAATTTAAAAACACCAAACATATTACCGTGATCGGTAATAGCAATTGCCGGCATATTATCGGCAACGGCTTTTTTATATAGCGAGGATATATCGGCAGCGCCATCGAGTAATGAAAACTGTGTGTGTACGTGTAAGTGAGAGAAACGAGACATTCAACAAATAAATAAATTCACCCTAAAATCAGGATTGTAAATTTACTTAAATGCGTTTAACGAAAATAGCTTGTTGAAAACTATTAATTAATCCTTCACCCTTGTAAAGCGTAAGGTTGTTAACATCCAGTCGGGTAAGGTTTTTGTTCTGTCGCGTTTCGCAACATCTAAATACCAACCTATTTTTTTTAGAATGGGTATTCTATATGTTTCAACAAATTCAATCAGCGTACCATCCGGGTCTTCAATATAACTAAAGTGTCCTGCAGCTTCTCCCATATCAAAAGAGGAAGCACTGTCAACTGTAAAAGGATAACCGTGCTTGGCAAAATTTGCTTCTAACTCTTTCATATTGAGTACATCAAAGCAAAGATGAATAAAACCCAAGTCGCCCCAAAAGCGGTTCTCGAATATTTTTTTAGGTGCTCTTTCCAAAACTTGTACAAGTTCTATTTGGCCTTTTCCTAACAACTTACTAAAGGCTCCTGTATTCTCCACATTTCTTTCCAACAATACCCTTCGGCATTTTCCTTTTCCACCAGGTAATTCCGCAAAATCAGAAAATACATCCGTCTTGTCGTACACAATTTTATTGAAACCAAGTAGCTCGGTGTAAAATTTCAAGGATTTATCCATATTGCTTACACCTACTTGCGCACCACAAACACCACCGGTTAATTTTTTTTCTTTTTTTCTGAACCAATCGTCTGCTTCAACCACTTGAAACAAAGAGCCCCAAGGATCGCGTACCAAAATATAAGGATTGTTATTAGGGTCTTTTTTTATACCACCAATAACTTCTATTTTTTGCGTTTTATAATAATCGTAAACTGCTTGCACATTTGGCGATTTTATGCGTGTGATGTATATTCCTAAATCGCCTAATTGTAAATCGAAAGTAGCAGGTTCTGTTTTTCTACTGGTGTATTGCCATATTTCCAATCCACTTCCTCCCAATAAATTAATAGCCAATACAGCACTTCTAGCATGAACTGTTCCACCGGTATATGGTGTCATTAGTTTTGCTTCGGCACTTTCCTGGAAAATAGGAACATCCATACCAAAATAGTTTCGGTAAAATTGCCAAGCTTTTTGCACATCCGGAATCCCAACACCTACCTGCTGTATTCCAA
Organism: uncultured Bacteroidota bacterium; assembly: GCA_903840505.1. GTDB lineage: Bacteria > Bacteroidota > Bacteroidia > UBA4408 > UBA4408 > CAIMGI01. Next base: position 26,877 of record CAIMGI010000204.1, on the reverse strand, counting down.
TTATATTTTCTTTCATCGTTTTTAAATAGAATTTTTACGTTGTAAAAATAGGGTTTTATTTTTTGCATTAAAAAAGCCGCTTCTGAATTCAGAAACGGCTTAATAATATTTCATTTATATTTATTTGGATACAACAAATTTAGTATACTCCGATTTGTTATTTACATTAAACTGACAAGTGTAAACACCTGCAGCTAGTTTTTCTGCATTCAAATTAATAATGTGATTTCCTTGAGAAATGTTGTTGTTTATTATTGCCATCACTTCTCGGCCTGCTAAATCAAATAAACTGATTGTAACTTGTGATTCGGCAGCCAAATAAAATTCAACACTTGCATTTTCATTTGCAGGATTTGGATACATTTTAAAACGGTTATCGTACTGGTATGCATTTGTAATACCTGTTACATCTATAACAGTTGTGTCAAATGCTCCCTGGCTCAAGTTGTAGTATGTTCCGCTATTTGAACTCTCCAATAAAATAGAACGTACCATATAATAGTTTCCTTTATTGTTTGGAAATGAATCAACATAACTTGTACCTGTTATAATGGCGTTGTTAACTCTGCTGTAAACACCAGTCGCAGTATCTTCACGGTAAACGCAGTAACCCAACACATTGTCAGCCGAAGCTGTCCAGTTTAAATTGATACGTGGGAAATTAGTAGTGGCAACAACATTGGTTGGAGGAGCAACGGTATGCATTCTCAATGTTGGGTCACCCATAAATCCCATTGAAATAAAACCTGCAGCGTAATTGTAAACATACATTGATCCATTACGCATAGTACTCCAAGCAGAGTATCCCATATTCTCGCCCAAGGCCATATGGTGATAAATAGAGTAGGGGCGACCCGACCAAGAGTTGGTTAAACCCCAACCTGCAGAAGCTAATGGAGCACGTAAAAAATTATTTTGACTGTCCCAATCTCCAAAATAACTACCGAATAACATATTGAAAACAGATTTTGGTGCGTTGTTTACATAATCTGGTATTCCACCTACGCCATTACAACTATTATAGCTTCCGCCTCCACAACCATATGACCAAAGAAAACTTTGGTTTATGTCATCGGCAAAAATATTACCTGTTGTTATATCAGCAGGTGGAAACATAGAGGTGAAATTTCTCCACCCACTGCTTGCGAATGCCTCTCCTCCAAAATATCCAAAATTATCATCAATCAATCCTTTTCGTTGAGCATTCACAACTTTAAACCTAAAATTATGATCTTTATTTAAATATTGTCTTAACAACTGCTCTTCTGTTCCAGGAAAAGAAGGCATATTTGAAAGGTCAACACGTCCAATTTGAAGTTGAACGGTGTTGGGTACATAATTTTGGTCAAACTTACCATCGCCCGGAGTGTTCTTATTCTCTGGTCTACTTGCAACAACATCATTTATTGTGGCATCTGTCCAGGTACCGGTCATATCAGCATAATAGCCATCAGCAGGCCAAGCCCCTAAATGATCAGGGTGTCCATCAGGATTCATATCACCGGAGTATGGCACAGGAACGTGTCCAAATACATAAACACATTTTACATTTTGAGGGTCTGCATTATAATCTGCGGTAATAAGTGCCTTGATATTTGGTGGAATATCATTTCTCATAACATCGTGACGTATCACTTGCCAACCATCACCAATCATATCGGATTCAAGTCTATTAAGTTCAGGAGCCAATGTTGCACTAAATGTATTATCTACCAATAAAATAACTTTACGTCTGTTTTCGGTTTGAGGTACTTTTATTCCTGCATATAAGTATGTGTTTGCAGTCAAAGCACCTGCACTGTTTATTTTATATTCGTAATCAGAACCAATGGTAACTGTGTTATCTGTATAGGTGGTGGCAGTTCCTGCTAAGGTTGCCAATGCGGCTCCCCAAGAGCCTGCGGCCTTTGCTTTTCGGTAGATTCTAATATTTGTGGCACCTGCTATTGTTGCCCAACTAAATGTAATTGAAGGAGGATTTGTTTGAACCGTAGTAGTAACTTGAATCGTTAAATCAACACAGTTTTGCGCCAACACGGTTTCGCTGATACTTGCACTTAAAAACAGAAATAAAAGTGCTATGTAATTTTTTTTCATAATTTTTTATTTTTAATTTGTAGGCGAAAGATAGGAATAAAAAATATTCAAGTCAATATATTTAGCATACCAACATAATAATTATTGAAAACATTCGGACTTATTGGGAAATCCCTACAGCATTCATTTTCAAAACAGTATTTTTTAGAAAAATTTAAGCAAAACAATTGGAAGGATGTGAACTATGAATTATTTGAAATTCAGGAATTAAGTGACTTGAATCCATTGTTGCAAAAAAATGAAACTATTTGTGGTCTTAATGTTACCATTCCTTACAAGGAAAGTGTAATTCCATTTTTGGATGAGTTGGATGAAACGGCTAAAATGGTAGGAGCCGTAAATTGTATTAAAATAAGTAGAAGCAAGGGTGTGATTACCCTAAAAGGATACAATACCGATGTGTTTGGTTTTTCTTCAGCCATAAAACCATTTTTGGAATCGGGGCATCAAAAAGCACTTATCCTTGGTACTGGTGGGGCGTCAAAAGCTGTTTATTATGTATTGAGTAAATTGGGCATCGATTCTTATTTTGTTTCGCGAACGAGGAAGCAAACCAACACCTTTCTGTATAGTGACTTGAATGAATTTATGCTGGATAGTTTTAAGTTGATTGTGAATACAACACCATTAGGTATGTATCCGAATGTGTCAACCTGTCCAGAATTGCCCTACGAATATATTAATTCAACACACTTTGTTTTCGATTTAGTGTATAATCCTGAAGAAACGCTGTTGTTAGGTAAAGCCAAACAACAAGGTGCTTTAACACAAAATGGTTTATCGATGCTGCGGCTTCAAGCCGAAAAAGGATGGGAAATTTGGAACGCTTAAATTTGTTACACTGTTTATTTTTAACGAATATTGTGCCCCACAGTTTTATATTTTAAAATGGATTTATTAAAAAAGTTGTGTCAAATTGAAGCTCCCTCAGGAAATGAAGGTGCAATGACAGAATTTCTTCTTGATTATATAAAGAAGGAAAAGAAGCATTGGAAAAAGCAACCTGTTATTCACAGCGGTGATGGTTTTCAAGATTGCATTGTATTGGCATTCGGTAAACCTCGAACAGCAGTTTTTGCTCACATCGATTCTATTGGATTTACGGTACGTTATAAAAATGAACTCATAAAAATTGGCGGTCCACAAACAATAAATGGCTGCAAACTTGTTGGAGAAGACAGCAAAGGGAAAATAGAAACAAAGCTTGTCCTTAATAAAAAGGATTATACTATAATGTGCGATTATAAGCGTGAAATTGACAGGGGAACAATGCTAACATTTAAGCCTCAGTTTCGTGAAGATAAAAATTATGTGCAGTGCTGCTATTTAGATAATCGTTTGGGTGTTTGGAATACTTTGCAGCTTGCAAAAACGCTCGAAAACGGACTGATTGTTTTTTCGTGTTGGGAAGAAACCGGTGGCGGAAGTGTAGCTTATTTAGCCAAATTTATTTACGAAAAGTACCAGGTGAAACAAGCGTTAATTTCAGATATTACTTGGGTTACAGAAGGTGTTCCGCACGGTAAAGGGGTAGTTGTATCATTGCGTGATTCAGGTTTGCCGCGCAGGTCATACATTAATCGTATTGTTAAAATAGCGCAAAAAAGTAAAATACCTTTTCAATTAGAAGTGGAAGGTACTGGAGGAAGTGATGGGAACGTAATTCATCGCAGTCCATACCCAATTGATTGGTGTTTTGTAGGTGCTCCCGAGGCACACGTACATTCGCCCGATGAAAAAGTGCATAAGAAAGATATTCAGGCAATGGTAGATATGTACAAATTGCTTATGAAAGAACTTTAGTTTACAATGATAAAATAGTAATTTTGAATCCATAAAATAAGAAATATGAAAGAAGTATATATTATATCTGCAGTTAGAACTCCACTTGGAAGTTTTGGCGGAGCATTGGCCGGAATATCGGCAACTAAATTGGGTGCAGTAGCAATAAAAGGTGCACTTGCAAAAGCAGGTGTGGATGGTAAAGAAGTTCAGGAAGTGTATATGGGTAGTGTAATGCAGGCTAATTTAGGTCAGGCACCGGCTCGCCAGGCTGCTATTTTTGCCGGATTACCAAACATGGTTCAATGTACTACCATTAATAAGGTGTGTGCTTCGGGAATGAAAGCAATAATGATTGGTGCACAAAGCATTCTGTGTGGCGATGCCGATGTTGTTGTTGCCGGAGGTATGGAAAATATGAGTCAGGTTCCATTTTATTCCGAGAAATTACGTTGGGGAAATAAATTTGGAAATGTTACAATGATTGATGGTTTAGCAAAAGATGGTTTGTTAGATGTGTATCATAACTATCCGATGGGAAATGCTTCCGATTTATGTGCCAAGGAATGCAATATTTCTCGTGAAGACCAAGATGCCTTTGCAATAGAATCATATAAGCGCTCACAAGCGGCTTGGGCTGCAGGGAAATTCAATGAGGAAATAGTGCCTGTTGAAATTCCTCAACGCAAAGGTGATCCTATTATAATGAAAGAGGATGAAGAATATAAAAATGTTCGTTTCGATAAAATTCCTGAATTAAAAGGAGCATTCTCAAAAGAAGGAACTGCAACCGCTGCAAATTCTTCAACGATGAATGATGGGGCAGCAGCATTGGTATTGATGAGCAAAGAAAAGGCTGAGAAATTAGGATTGAAACCCATTGCAATTATTCGTGGATATGCCGATGCTGAACACGCTCCGGAGTGGTTCACTACAGCACCTTCTTTGGCGGTTCCAAAAGCGGTTTCAAAGGCAGGATTAACATTGGGCGATATTAATTATTTTGAATTGAACGAAGCATTTTCAACAGTTGGTATTGTGAATATGCAGAAAATGAAATTGGATGCGAGCAAAGTAAACGTAAATGGTGGAGCTGTTTCTTTGGGGCACCCTCTGGGTTGTTCGGGTGCAAGAATTGTGGTAACATTGATAAATGTATTAAAACAAAATAATGGTAAATACGGTGCTGCAGGTATTTGTAACGGTGGAGGTGGTGCGAGTGCCTTGGTTATTGAATCGGTTTAAATAATTTTTGTTGAAAGTGCAATAATAAAAATAAACACACCTACCTGAATGCTGTTTGGAATTTGCAATTTAAGTATAGTGCCTTGCCGAAAGGAATCTTCCGACAGAAGCGAAATGGTTACGCAGTTGCTTTTTGGTGAAACATTCGAAATTATTGAACGTGATAAAACCTGGGTAAAAATAAAAACGCATTATGAAGGTTACGAATGTTGGATTGATGAAAAGCAGTTTGCCGTAATTGATAAAGACACTTACAAAAAAATAAATTCATCCGATAATATCCTTAGTGCCGACCTTATTGGACTCATTACAAAAAAAGAGGACAATGTTATATTCCCAATCGTATTGGGTTCCAATTTACCTTTGCTAAAAGGGAATAAATGTTTGATAGTAAATCAAGAATATAATTTTGACGGTAACAAAATTGTGCCACCGGTTAAGAAAGAGAATTTGCGCAATGCAATTGGTGAAACGGCATTTATGTATTTAAACAGTCCTTATTTGTGGGGCGGAAAATCACCTCTCGGAATTGATTGTTCGGGCTTTTCACAAATGGTATATAAGCTGAATGGATTAAAAATAAAAAGAGATGCTCATCAACAAGCCATTCAAGGTATGGCATTGAGTTTTGTTGAAGAATCAGAGCAAGGAGATTTGGCTTTTTTTGATAATGAAGAAGGCAGAATAATTCACGTAGGAATAGTATTAAAGGATAATAAAATTATTCACTCAGCCGGCAAGGTTAAGGTCGACAATTTTGACCATTACGGTATATACAATACCGCTACCAAAAAATATTCGCATCGCTTACGAATCATTAAGCGGTATTTTTAATCCCGTTTAATTTTTTATTTCACAACGCCCAACTCTTTACCAATTTTAGTAAAGGCTGCAATGGCTTTATCTAAGTGGTGTTTATCGTGTGCCGCTGATATTTGCACACGTATGCGTGCCAAATCTTTCGCAACAACAGGATAAAAGAAACCTATTACATAAATTCCTTCTGCCAATAATTTGTCGGCAAATACTTGCGAGAGTTTTGCATCATATAGCATAACAGGCACTATAGGGTGTATGCCCGGACGAATATCAAAACCTGCTTTGGTCATTGCTTCTCTAAAATACAAAGCATTGCTCATTACTTTGTCGCGAAGTTCAGTGGTTTCGCTGAGCAAATCCATTACTCCAATAGCTGCTCCTACAATAGCCGGTGCCAATGAATTAGAAAATAAATAAGGACGTGAACGTTGACGCAACATATCAATCACTTCTTTTTTCGCTGAAGTAAAACCACCCATCGCACCACCCAATGCTTTACCCAATGTTCCTGTAATAATATCAACACGTCCCATTACATTGCAATGTTCGTGTGTTCCCCTTCCAGTTTTTCCTAAAAAGCCTGTTGAGTGGCTGTCATCAACCATTACCAAAGCATTGTATTTATCAGCTAAGTCACATATCTGATCAAGTTTAGCAATGTACCCATCCATTGAAAATGATCCATCGGTAACGATTATTTTAAAACGTTGTGCTTGTGCTTGTTTCAACTGTTCTTCCAAATCCGCCATATCGTTGTTCTTGTATCTATAGCGTTTCGATTTGCAAAGTCTTACTCCATCAATAATAGAAGCGTGGTTTAATTCATCCGATATGATTGCATCATCCTCTCCAAAAAGCGGTTCAAATACCCCGCCATTTGCATCGAAAGCTGCAGCATATAAAATGGTGTCTTCCATCCCTAAAAATTTCGAAATTTTTTCCTCCAGCGTTTTGTGAATGTCTTGTGTGCCACAAATGAAACGTACCGATGACATACCGTAACCGTGAGTATCCAATGCCTTTTTAGCAGCAGCAATTACTTTTGGATTTGATGATAATCCCAGGTAATTATTGGCGCAAAAGTTTACTACTTCAGCACCCGTATTTACTTTTATATCGGCTCCTTGCGGACTTACAATTATTCTTTCACGTTTAAATAATCCAGCATTGTTAATTGCTGTAAGCTCATTAGCAAGGTGTTGTTGGAAGTCGGTATTGTACATAATATGTGTTGTTATATTTTTGGTTTATGAATTCAATAAAAGCAAATGTAAAAAAAATGATTTAAAGAAAAGTGGTAGAAATGCGGTATTGATTCGGTGAAAGAAAATAAACCTTTTGTTCGCCTATTATTTCGTATCCGTTTTTTGCAGAGTAGATGAGGTTTTGAGAGCTTTCATATATTAGGTTGCTCGTATTTTTTTCTATTGAAACAGATAAAACTCCTGTCTTGTTTTTTACAAGAATTATTTTTTTCACAGGAATATTTTCAACTGTAGTATATGTTACAATGGTATAGTCAGGCTTCACAATACTATCCAAAGAATAACTGCGAACCCAAGCAGGTTTATTGATATCACATTCCGAAAAAATCACCAATTCTTCTTGCCAGTTTTTCGGTGTCAACTTAATTTCTTCAAATGTATCTCCTTTCATTATTGTCTTACGAACGGATGTTTTACTATCGGAAAGTCGCTTCGATTCAGTATCAAAAAAATCACGAATACTGAAATAGGTGTTTGTTTTAATTCTATTATCAACACTTTTATTACAAGAAAGGTGAAGCAAAATAAACACAAATGAAGTGATACGGTATGTTGTTTTTTTTAACGACATCCGTAGGCTAAAAATCGAATTTTATTCCTTGTGCTAAAGGCAATTGTGTACCATAGTTGATGGTATTTGTTTGTCTTCGCATATATGCTTTCCATGCATCTGAACCTGATTCTCGTCCGCCACCTGTTTCTTTTTCCCCCCCAAAGGCGCCACCAATTTCGGCTCCCGAAGTTCCAATGTTTACGTTTGCAATGCCACAATCAGAACCTTCTTGCGAAAGAAATTTTTCAGCCTCGCGCATATTGTTTGTAAAGATAGATGAAGACAATCCTTGTGGTACACCATTTTGTATAGCAATGGCCTCTTCTATAGTGTTGTATTTTAATACATATAAAATAGGTGCAAAAGTTTCGTGCTGTACTATTTTGTAATTGTTGTTTGCTTCGGCAATACAAGGTTTTACATAGCAGCCACTCTCATAACCTTCACCACTTAGTATACCGCCTTCCACTAACATTTTACCGCCTTCCACTTTTACTTGCTCAATGGCGTGTGAATAATTTTTTACGGCACCTATGTCAATCAAAGGACCAACGTGATTTTTTTCGTCCAATGGATTTCCGATTTTTAATTGTGCATAGGCTTTCTTAAGAACCTCAATGGTTTTATCATAAATGCTTGTGTGAACGATTAACCTGCGTGTTGTGGTACATCGTTGCCCTGCAGTTCCTACTGCTCCAAATACAGCACCAACAAGCACCATCGATAAATCGGCATTTTCCGTTACAATGATGGCATTGTTTCCGCCTAATTCTAATAAGGAGCGACCCAATCGAGCGCCAACAGATGCGCCTACCAATTTGCCCATACGTGTAGATCCTGTAGCCGATATCAAAGGGATTCGTGTATCATTCGACAATAATTCTCCAATTTTATAATCTCCAATTATCAAACACGAAACACCTTCGGGAACATTGTTGTTTTTTAAAACACTTGCTATAATATTTTGACAAGCAACAGCGCACAATGGTGTTTTTTCAGATGGCTTCCAAATGCAAACATCGCCACATACCCAAGCCAACATAGCATTCCAGCTCCACACGGCAACAGGAAAGTTAAATGCCGAAATAATTCCAACAATACCTATTGGATGATATTGTTCATACATACGGTGCTGTGGTCGTTCACTGTGCATAGTAAGTCCATATAGTTGCCGCGAAAGTCCGACTGCAAAATCGCATATATCGATTATTTCTTGCACTTCACCTAATCCTTCTTGATAACTTTTCCCCATTTCATATGAAACCAGTTTTCCCAATGCAGACTTGTGTTTGCGGAACTCTTCTCCCATTTGTCGCACAATTTCTCCTCGTTTAGGTGCTGTAATATTTCTCCAGCTTTTGTATGCAATTTCTGCTTTCTTAACAAGTGTTTCGTAATCCACTTTTGTTGCAGCATTTACACTGCCAATGAGCTTGCCATCTGCGGGAGAGTATGAATCTATTTTTTCGCCTTTTGTTTCTATATGATTCAGACCGGTAGATGCACCATAATTATTCTGTTTTATTCCCAGTTGTTCCAATGCTTGCGCTATATTGAAAAGGTCTTTTGTAGCTGCTGTATTCATAATCTTTATATATTTTGCCCTCAAAATTACTAATTCATTTTATAGTTCATAAAATATGTTTGGTATTCATCGAAAAACACTTGCTTTTTATAAATTAAAAACATAATATTGATGAAAAATAAGATTCAATGAAAAAAATTATACTCCTGTTCTGTTCTGTTGTTATTTCAACATCCCTATTTTCTAAAAATGACAATACTTTTCAAAAAGAATATAGGGGCGAGGAAGCCCATTCTATTGTTAAAGGAAGTAATCATATAATAATAAATGCTCCATCCACTGTAGCTTCTTTTGTGGAGTTTAAAGAAGGAATCGCATTAAGCAAAGAGCAAGCAATTGCAGCATTGCAGCTCTCCTTTAAAGCAACATCAAATGATGAGCTACGTTTATTTAAGACTGAAAAAGATAAATTGGGTTTTATTCATTATCGCTATCAGCAATATTATAATGGAATAGAAGTAGCAGGCGGACAATACTATTTGCACGAAAAAAATAATCGAATACAAACAGCCAATGGTTTTTTTGTAACTGATTTAAAAATAAATGCGAATGCTGGTATCACATCCGATGCAGCTGTGTCAGCTGCGCTTAAAGAAATTGGCGCAACTCTTTACAAATGGCAAGTTCCACAAGAAGAAGTTCGTTTGAAAAAAATAACGAAGAACAATAATGCAACATATTATCCTCAACCTCAACTGATAGTTACTTCAGTTAATGGAAATTACAATACAAAGGAAATGCGTTTGGCATATAAGATGGATGTGTATGCTGATAAGCCAATGAGCAGAAACTACGTATTTGTAGATGCTCAAACAGGGGGATTAATCAGAAGGGATAACCGAATTTGCAAAATAGACGTAGCCTCTTCGGGTGCTACTAGATACAGTGGGAATCAACCATTTCTTTCGGATAGTTTTGCCTCCAATCAATATAGATTGAGAGAAACTTCTCACGGCAACGGAATTGAAACCTACGATATGAATACAGGAACCAATTATGGTAATGCTGTTGACTTTACCAATAACTCAAAGGTTTGGAATATTGCAAATGGTACTATGGATGAAGTTGCACTGGATGCGCATTGGGGAGCAGAAGAAACGTATGATTATTACAAAACAATTCACAGCAGAAACAGTTATGATGGTAATGATGCTGTTATTTTATCTTATGTTCATTATGATCAGGGTTACGATAATGCATTTTGGAATGGACAATCAATGACTTATGGAGATGGAAGCGGACAAGCAGGAGGCTTTACACCGCTTACAGCAATGGATGTTTGTGGTCACGAAATTACACACGGAGTAACACAATTTACTGCCAATTTGGATTATTCATACGAATCAGGCGCTTTGAACGAATCGTTTAGTGATATTTTTGGAACAGCTATTGAATTTTACTCAAAACCCAATACTGCCGATTTTTTAATAGGAGCTGAAATTACAGTAACCCAAGGAACAGCACTAAGAGATATGCAGAATCCGGGAGCATATCAAAATCCGGATACATATTTAGGGACTTACTGGTATGTTGGAGCAGGCGATAATGGCGGAGTACATTATAATAGTGGAGTTCAAAATTTTTGGTTTTACCTTTTATGTCAAGGCGGTACAGGAACAAATGACAATGGTAATAATTACAATGTTACTGGTATTGGAATGCAAAAAGCAGAAGCAATTGCTTACAGATGTTTATCTGTGTACCTTACAAATACTTCTCAATACATTGATGCTAGAACATACAGTATTCAATCAGCACAGGATTTATATGGTGCTTGTTCACCTGAGGCGATGTCGGTTGCAGCTGCTTGGTATGCTGTTGGTGTTGGAGGTCAATTTAATCCTACAGTGGTGTGTGACTTTTCTGCTCCAATTTTAACTACTTGCAATGCGCCCTTTTCAGTCAACTTTGCAAATCTTAGTCAAAATACTACCACTTTTGCTTGGGATTTTGGCGATGGCACAACCAGTAATCTAATTAATCCTTCGCATGTTTATATTAACGCTGGAATTTATAATGTAAAATTAGTAGGAAGTGGAAGCTGTGGCGCAGATTCAATTACTAAAACAGCTTATATTAATATTTCATTACCAGCCGCACCGGTTTCACCGGATATTACTCATTGTGATCCAGATATTTTAGTATTGAATGCAACTGGAAATGGAAATTTAAATTGGTATAATGTTCCTCAAGGTGGGGCACCTTTGTATACAGGAACTCCCTACACTACGCCATTTATAAACTCAACAACCAGTTTTTATATTGAAAGTGAAGTGCCTGCTGCACCTGCATATGTTGGCCCTGTAGACAATTCAATTGGTAGTACAAATAATCATAACAGTGCTCAAAATAGAGGTTTGGTTTTCAATGTTACTCAACCGTGTATTCTTAAATCCGTTTGGGTATATGCGCAAGGTACAACCAATAGGACAATTAACTTATGGGACAGTCAAGGAACAGTTTTGCAAACAATTACTTTAAATATTCCAGACTCTGCGAGTAGAATAAATCTGAATTTTAATTTAACTCCGGGAACAGGTTATGAAATTGGTGGGAATTCAATGGACTTATTTAGAAATACAACAGGGATGGTTTTCCCTTATACTTTGCCCGGTTATGTTGATATCACTTCATCTACCTCAGGAAGCGATAGGTATTATTATTTTTATGATTGGGAAGTGGTAGCAGCACCTTGTGTAAGTGCCAGAACAATGATGACAGCAACAATTATAAATTGTGGTGTCGGAATAGAATCGGAAGAAGGTATTGATGATTCAATATATATTTATCCAAATCCTACAAGCGATAATTTTTCTTTATTGTTTAAAAATAGCATCAGGAGCGATGTGAATATTAAAATTTATACTTGTACAGGTAAACTTATTTGGGAAGACACACAGATTAATTTTGTTGACGAATATAAAAACACTATCGATATGTCTGCTTTTTCTACAGGTTTATATTTAGCAAAGGTTACTACTTCTGAAGGAATAAGAATTAAAAAAATTATTAAAAATTAAATAATAAAAACCGAAATTATGAAACGTTCGTACTTACTACTGTCGTTGATTTTCTTTGTAGGGATTTCTTTTGGATTTGCCTCAAAAAATCAACAAACAATATTAAAAGGAAAAGATGCCAATGCTTTGGTAATTCACAGTAAACGCATTGTGATTAATGCGCCATCTAAAGTCCCTTCCTTTGTTGAGTTTACAGGTAATTTGACAAAAGATAAAGCAATTGATGCACTTAAACCTTCATTTAAGTTTCGTGTGGCAGATGCTTTGGTTTTTGTAAAAGAGGAGAAAGATAATTTGGGAATGACGAATTACAAATACCAACAATATTATAATAGTGTAAAAGTAGAGGATGGAATCTATAATATACATATGAAAAATGCTTCGGTATTGTCGGCAAATGGTTTTTTCATTGATAATATTAAGTTAAATACCCAGCCTGTTTTATCGGCACAAAATGCTATTACTGCAGCCTTAAAGGATATAGGTGCAAGTCGTTATAAGTGGGAAGTGCCTGAAGAGGAAGCGATGTTGAAACAAATAACAAAAAATCCGAATGCTACGAATTACCCGCATCCCGAATTGCTAATTACAGCTACAGATGCTAATTACTTTACAGGAACAATGTGTTTAGCGTATAAGTTTGATGTGTATGCCGATAAACCAATGAGTCGTTTTTATGTTTATGTGGATGCACATACAGGAAAAGTTATCAGAAAAGACAATAGAATTTGTTTTACAGATGCTGCCGCAACAGGAACAACTCGTTATATTGGTTCACAAGCATTTACTTCCGATGATATTGGCGGTGGTACTTTCCGATTGCGTGAAGCCGCTAGGGGTAATGGAATTGAAACATACAATATGCAAACAGGGGTAAATTATGGTAATGCTGTTGATTTTACAAATGTTGGAAACAGTTGGGTAGGATTAAACAACCCAGCGATGGACGATGCAGCATTAGACGCGCACGTTGGTGCTGAAGCTACCTATGATTATTTTTTCGGAACTTTTGGTCGTAATAGCTATGATAATGCAGGTGCTGCAATTATTTCTTATGTTCACTATGATGTGGCTTACGATAACGCTTATTGGAACGGTGTATGTATGACTTACGGTGACGGAAGTAACGTACCGGGAGGATTTACACCACTATCATCACTTGATGTATGTGGACACGAGATAGCACACGCTGTAACAACCTATTCGGCAAACTTAAATTATTCTGATGAGTCAGGTGGATTGAATGAATCTTTCAGTGATATTTTTGGAACCAATGTTGAATATTTTAAAGATCCAGGGAATGCAAATTTCTTAATTGGTGATCAAGTTGTTTTTGGAGGAGGCGCATTAAGAGATATGCAGAATCCAAATGCGGGTGGTCAACCTGATACCTATTTGGGAGTAAACTGGATTGTTCCTGTTCCTCCATATAATCAAGGGAATGATTATGGAGGAGTTCATACCAATAGTGGTGTTCAAAATTTTTGGTACTATTTAGTTTGTAATGGTGGATCCGGAACAAACGATATAGGAAGTGTTTATTCAGTTACAGGAATTGGAATGACTGCAGCTGCAGCAATTGCCTATAGAAATTTAACGGTATACCTAACGTCTACTTCGCAATATATTGATGCTCGTACGGGAAGTATTCAAGCAGCTATAGATTTGTATGGTGCCGCTTCAGCAGAAGAAATTGCAGTTACCAATGCTTGGTATGCAGTAGGTGTTGGTGCCGCATATGTTCCACCTGGAGGTAATTATGTAACAGCAGTAGCGGGTTCGTGGGATGTTACAACAAATTGGACTCCTAATGGAAGACCAACCACAGGTGATAATGTAACTATAAATCACGCAATGACAATTGCTACACCTGTTAACATTAATAATTTTATATTGGGTGCTGCCGGAAGTGTTTCTGTTGGAACACAAACGCTAACTTTGAACAGCACTGTTACCGGCTTAGGAGGAACTATTACGTCTTCATCTACAGGAACTGTAACCTACAATCAAGCATCTAACGGACAAAATGTATTGGCAGGAACTTATGGTAATTTAACATTTAGTAATTTCAATAAAGTGTTGGCTTCTTCCGGAAATATTGATATTAACAATGTGTTTACTCCTGGTACCGGACCATCACATACCATTACTGGAAGTACCATTCGTTATACAAATGTGAGTAATATTATTCAAATTGTTCAGCCATTTCATTACAATAACATTACCGCTTTAAACAGTGTTGCGCCCGGGTATAAGAATTTTGTTGGAAGTATGCAAGTTGATGGTGTATTTACACCTCCAACTAATTTGCAATATTGTACAGGTTGTACTCCTTCAACCATTGATTTTAGTGGTTCAGGTTCTCAAACTATTCCTGCATTCTATTATAATAATTTAACTTCATCCAGCAACGGTGCACGTACTTTAGCTTCTACTGGTACAATTAGAATATACAGTTTGTTTACGCCGGGTTCTAATACATATACCATTACTGGTAGTACAATAGCTTATTATGCTACAGTAGCACAAACAATTCAGCCTTTTAGTTACAATAATTTAACAGTTATAGGTTGTGGTAATGGAGTTTTTAAAACATTTTCAGGCGTAATTAATGTTGCAGGAACTTTCACCCCTCCTGTTAATAATTATAGATATAGTACATTTGGAAATACTATTAATTTTAACAGTGCAAGTTCTCAAACAATACCGGGTGCTTTTTATTATGGTACTTTGTCTTCTTCTTCAACAGGGGCAAGAGTATTAGACCCAGTAAATATTATTGATGTTTATACAGCATTTATTCCAGGTACAAATACCTACACCATTACAAATAGTACCATTAGATATGCAGGTTCTGTGACACAAACAATCACAGCTTTCACCTACAATAATTTAATGAGTTCAGGAGCAGGATTGCGAGTATGGGATAATACTAATCCTGTTTACATAAAACGTAATTTTAGCACCGGAGGAAATAATTATACTACAACTAATGGAAGTACAGTTGTTTTTAATGGATCGGTTGCACAAACAATAACAGGTACCTGCGGATGGGTTAACTTAACCATTTCTAATACAAGTGGAGGTGTAAGTGTTGTTACAGGTATTCAGGTTTTATCGGGTGCTTTAACAATAACTACTCCTGTTACTTTTGCTACAGGAAGTACATCCTTTACTTTGCAGTCAAGTGCTACTTCTACAGCACGTATTGCCGTAATACCTGCAGGTGCAGCTATAACAGGAACAAATTTTGTAGTTCAACGTTATGTTGCTTCAAGAAAAACGGGATATGCAAATTTGTCTTCTCCAGTTCAAGCTTCTACTATTGCCGATTGGGATACAAAACCGAATGGTACAAACGAAATTTATATGTACGGAGTTGGTGGTGCAGATGCTAATATTTTTGGAATGGTCAATACTGTTTATAAATGGAGCGAGCCTTCTGGAGCAAGAGTCCCTGTAGTGGCTCAAGCTACTGCACTAACTCCTGGTTTAGGTTTTGAATTGTATTTTGGTTCAGATGTAAATAACTTAAATAATACCACCTTTGATACAAGAGGTACTCCGAATCAAGGGACACAAGTGGTTGGTGGATTGTCATATACTGGAAATGGTTATAATTTAATTGGAAACCCATTTGCTTCATATATTTCTTGGAATACTGTATATGCTAATTCAACGAATATTGATAACTCATATAGGATTTTCGATGCTGTTGCAGGGAATTTTATAACCTATGGTGCTGGTACAGAGATTCCTTCATCGCAAGGGTTTTATGTACACGCAACTGCAACACCTACTGTAAGTATACTTGAAAGTGCAAAAACTACAACAGTTACAAGTGTATTTCATAAAACAGAGGAGCAAGATAATTTCTTGACTTTTAAAGTTTCTAAATCTGATCAAAGTATATCTTACTATAACGTTTCTAAAATTGATTTGAATAATGATTCGCAAGAGAATTACGATAATGGTGATTTGCCTTATATGGAAAGTCCGATAAAGGAAGCTCCATATATTTCAACTGTATCAACTGATGGAATGGAATTGTGTTTAAATAAACTCAATTCAAATCCAAGTTCAGTTACAGTTCCTGTTTATGTTGGAGTTGGGATATCCGGTAATTATACAATTGATATTACAGGAATGGAAAATGTAAAAGAATATTCTTGTGTTATTTTAGAGGATAAAGTGGCAAGTAAGTTTGTTGATTTAAGACGCAATGCAAATTATTCTTTTGATATAAATGTTGGTGATAACAAAAACAGATTTGTGCTTCACCTTAATAAGTCGAACGATTGTGCTCCTGAAGTCAATAAATCAGCGACACAAGCTATTGGTCAGGAAAGCATTTACGTTACAAAAACGGAAGATGGGAATATGGTTAATGTAGATTTTGCAACCGCACAGAATATAACCATTAAAGCGGTAAATGTATTAGGACAAGATATCGTAAATTCGATTGAAACCAATACTCAAAAGGAAAGCATACTTGTTAATTTGCCTAAAGGGTATGTGGGTGTTTATTATATTACTGTAACAGCTAATAATAAAGTAATTACTAAAAAATTCATTAATTTGTAAAATCAAATTCTTTAACCATTAAAAAAAGTATAGTATGAAAAGAATGTATTCCATCGTTTCTTTATCTTTATTTGCAGGACTGTCTTTTGCGTCATCGTCAAGTAAACAACAAAAAGAATTAAGGGGATTAGAAGCAAATGCACTGGTAAAACAAAGCAATCATATAATTATCAATGCACCTTCAAAAGTGCCCTCTTTTGTTGAATTCGTAGCGGTTTCTTCCAAAGAGAAAGCGATAGATTTATTGAAGCCTTCTTTTGCATTTCGCAATGACGATGAATTCAAGTTGTTGAAAAATGAAAAGGATAATGTAGGTGGAGTACATTACCAATACAATCAATATTACAAAGGAGTGAAAGTGGAGGATGGAATTTATACAGTTCACACAAAATCCAATACTGTTTTATCTGCAAACGGTTTTTTTGTTGATAATATAGTGTTGAATACCCAAGTTGTGTTATCTCCTCAACAAGCTATTGACGCTGCGCTTAAAAGCATTGGTGCAAAACGATACAAGTGGCAGGTGCCGGAGGAAGAGGCTCTATTAAAAAGCAGTTCGAAAAACAATAACGCAAGCTATTATCCCCAGCCTGAATTAACCATCACTGCAGCGAAAGCCGATTATTTTAAAAGAGAAATGTATTTGACCTATAAGTTTGATGTGTATGCTGATGAGCCAATGACTAGAGAATTTGTATATGTAGATGCACACAGCGGAAAAATTATAAGGAGAGACAATAGAATTTGCGAAGCAAATGCAGGAGCTACAGGAAATACGCGTTATAGTGGAAACCAGCCGTTTATGACGGATAATTTTGGAGCTAATCAATACCGTTTGCGTGAAACAGGAAGAGGTAATGGTATAGAAACATATAATATGCTAAAAGGCACAAACTATGGTGCTGCGGTTGATTTTACAAATAACAGCATCAATTGGAATGGATTGAACAATGCAAATAAGGATGACGCTGCATTGGACGCACATTGGGGTGCTGAAGGAACTTGGGACTACTATAGCATAATTCACAGTAGAAACAGTTATGATAATGCAGGAGCTGCGATAAAATCCTATGTTCATTATGGTGTTAACTATAATAATGCTTTTTGGAATGGTACAAATATGACCTATGGGGATGGTAGTAATTCCCCTGGAGCTTTCACTCCTTTAACAGCAATTGATGTTTGCGGACACGAAATAACCCACGGTGTTACTTCCTATGAAGCTAATTTGCAATACTCTTATGAGTCAGGAGCATTGAACGAATCTTTTTCTGATATTTTTGGAACAACCATTGAATTCTATAAAAAGCCAAATACAGCTAACTTTCTTATAGGGGAACAAATTATGTTTGGTGGTGTGGGCGCCTTAAGAAGTATGTCGAATCCAAATGCACATGGTGACCCTGATACATATTTAGGAACCAATTGGTATGCAGGTGCAGGAGACAATGGCGGTGTGCACACCAATAGCGGTGTTCAAAACTATTGGTATTACTTGGTTTGTCAAGGTGGTGTAGGAACCAATGATCTTGGAAATTCATTTAATGTAACAGCGATTGGAATGGCAAAAGCTGCGGATATAACTTATAGAAGTTTATCGATTTATTTAACAACTACATCTCAGTATATTGATGCCCGAACATACAGTATTCAAGCAGCACGCGATTTGTATGGAATGTGTTCGCAAGAAGAGATAACTGTTACCAATGCTTGGTATGCTTGTGGTGTTGGTCCAGCCTATACTGTAGTAATTGATTCTGATTTTTCAGGCGATGTTACTTCCGCTTGCTCCCTTCCTGCCACTGTTAATTTTACAAATATGAGTGTTAATTTAAATAACTATACTTGGGATTTTGGTGATGGAAATACAAGCAATGCTGCTAATCCTTCACATACCTATACCAGTGCAGGAAATTACACTGTTAAACTTAATTCAACAGGTGCTTGTGGATTGGATTCAATGATAAAAACTGCTTATATCAGTATTGTACTTCCTGCATCTGTAACAGCTGTTAATGGCAGCCGTTGCGACTCAGGCTCAGTTTCTTTGTCTGCAACAGGTGGCGTTACTACAAATTGGTACACTGCACAACAAGGTGGTTCACCAATTTATATTGGGGCAAATTACAATACACCTACTTTGGTGAATACTACAACCTATTATGTAGAGAATGAAGTTCCTGCTACACCTTTATATGTTGGTCCAATTGACAATACAATTGGTGGGGGTGGAAACAGTAATACAGGCACTACCCATTATCTTATTTTTAATGTGTACCAACCAATAGTGCTTAACTCAGTTTGGGTAAATGCAAGTACTGCGGGACAAAGAACAATTAATTTGTGGGACAATGCAGGGAACGTTATTCAAACACTTACTGTAAATATTCCTTCGGGGATGAGTAGGGTAAATTTGAATTTACCACTTGCAACTGGTACTGGTTATAGATTGGGAGGGACAAATATGAACCTTTACCGTAACAACGGTGGTGTTACTTATCCATATACGCAAAATGGAATGGTAAGTATAACTGGTTCTGATGCAGGTTCCGGTTTTTACTATTTCTTCTACAATTGGGAAATCCAAGCAGCAAGTTGTAGAAGTTTAAGAGTGCCTGTTACCGCAACTATTTATACTCCTCCAACTGCTCTTATTACCGCACAAGGAAGCACCACTTTTTGTGTGGGTGATTCAGTAATATTGGATGCTGGACAAGCAAGTGGATATTTGTGGACACCTGGGGGACAAACAACCCAAACCATTACAGTTTACAATCCCGGAAATTACAGTGTTATGATAACAGACGGAAACGGTTGTTCTTCAACATCTTTGGAAGAAGTAATTACTGTAAATCCTTTGCCGGTTGTATCACTTGCGAATTTAAATCCTTTATGTTCAAATGCTTTGGCAATTACACTTGCAGGTGGTAATCCTGCTGGTGGTACATATAGTGGAGTAGGAGTTACTAATGGTACATTCGATCCTGCTGTAGCAGGTGCAGGAACACATACTATTACTTATTCTTTCTCCGATCAAAATGGTTGTACCAATACAGCAAGTCAATCCATACTTGTTAACCAAGCACCCAATGTAACATTGACATTGGCAGATGATACTGTATGCGCAGGAAATGCCACCACCTCATTAACTGGTGGAATGCCTGCAAATGGTACTTATAGCGGAACAGGAGTAAATGAAAATAATTTCAATCCTATTTTGGCCGGTCTAGGTTCACACGTTATTACTTACATATTTATGAATGCTGCGGGTTGTTCCGATACTGCCACACAAACCATCAACGTGGTTGAATGTGTTGGAGTAAATGAATTAGCCAACAACAATAATTTAAGTGTATACCCCAACCCTGCTAAGGATATGTTTACCATAACTTATGTTGCAAAAGGAACATCGGATATAACTGTTAAATTATATAATGCTGCAGGCGAAATTGTTTTCAATGAAACCAAAAAGCAAGTAAGCGGAGAGTATAAAAAGTCAATTGATTTATCAGGTAAATCAACGGGTGTATACTATCTTCAATTAGTTTCTGATAAAGAAACTGTAGTGAGAAAAGTGGTGAAGCAATAATTGCTTTAACTATAGAATTGAAAAAGGGCTCGATATTTATCGAGCCCTTTTTATTTAAACCCTTTTCCCAAATTCATTCCACAACACTTCATCAGGTGGTGGTGCAATAATCACCAATTTCTCTTTACTCACAGGATGTATCAATTCTATTTTTCTTGCGTGTAAGTGTATGGAGGCATCTTTGTTGCTACGGTTAAACCCATATTTTAAATCGCCTTTAATGGGGCAATTCATAGAAGCCAATTGTACACGTATTTGATGATGCCTACCGGTAAACGGTGTTATTTCCAGTAAATGATAATTGTCGGAGCTAAACAGTAACTTATATTCTAATTCGGAATGCAAGGCACCCGGAATATCTTTTCCAACAATTTTTGATTTATTGGTTGGCTCGTTTTTTTTCAAATAATGGGCCAATCTCCCTTCCGGTTCTGCTGGTTTATTTTTTACTACTGCCCAATAGGTTTTTTGTACCGTTTTTTCACGAAACAATTCGTTCAGTCGCGACAAAGCCTTACTTGTTTTTGCAAACAGAACAATTCCGCTAACAGGCCTGTCAATGCGGTGAACAGTGCCAAGAAACACTTCACCGGGTTTGTCGTATTTTTCTTTGATAAATTGTTTCACCAATTCACTCAAAGGAACATCGCCAGTTTTATCGCCTTGAACTATCTGTGAAGGTTTTTTATTTACGGCAATAATGTGATTGTCCTCGTAAAGAACATCAACTGCCATCATATTATTAGTACTGCTCTCCACTGTTCGGAAAATCATTCGACTTAACATCCTTTACATAATTGCCAACTGCCTTTGTAATGTCGTCAAAAAGATTGAGGTATCTGCGTAAAAAGCGCGGACTGAATTCATTTGTAATTCCCAACATATCGTGTAGTACCAATACTTGTCCGTCCACTCCACCACCTGCACCAATACCAATTACAGGTATGGTAAGTTGTTTCGCTACTTTTTGTGCTAAACTTGCGGGAATTTTTTCGAGTACTATTGCAAAACAACCTGATTTTTCCAATATAATTGCATCTTCTATCAATCGTTCAGCTTCGTCTTCTTCTTTTGCCCTAACTGTGTAGGTTCCAAATTTGTATATGGATTGTGGTGTAAGTCCTAAATGGCCCATTACAGGTATTCCTGCGGTAAGTATTCTTTCAATCGACTCTTTTACTTCTCTTCCTCCTTCTAATTTTACCGCGTGTGCTCCCGATTCCTTCATAATTTTTATGGCAGAGTTAAGCGCTTCTTTGGAATTCCCTTGGTAGGAACCAAAAGGTAAATCAACTACCACCAATGCTCTATCAATGCCTCGGATTACAGACGATGCGTGGTAAATCATTTGATCGAGTGTAATAGGTAAAGTTGTTTGATGACCTGCCATAACATTGGATGCTGAATCGCCTACCAAAATAATATCAATACCTGCGTGGTCGATGATGCGTGCCATCGAAAAATCGTATGCCGTAAGCATTGCAATTTTTTCACCTTTACGTTTCATTTCCAATAAAACGTGTGTGGTAACTCTTTTTACTTCTTTGTGTACTGACATTGGTTTAACTAAAGTTGCAAGACAAAGCTAATAATATATTTATGAAAAATATTTTAGACAATTTTATGTGTCGGTTTATTTTTTAAAAATCAAGGCCACTGCATAGGCGTGTACACCTTCTTCGCGACCAACATAACCCAGTTTTTCGTTTGTGGTAGCTTTTATAGAAATATCGTCTTCAGGAATATTCATAACACCTGCCAATGCTTTTTTCATAGCAGGAACGTGGGGGTTTATTTTGGGTTTTTCCAAACAAATGGTAGAATCAATATTTCCTACTTCATAACCTTCTTTGCGAATTAATTCCATTACTTTTGCCAATAATATTTTACTGTCAATACCTTTGAATTCAATTGAGGTATCAGGGAAATGGAAACCGATATCGCCCAAATTAGCTGCTCCAAGCAATGCATCGCAAATAGTGTGAATAAGCACATCGGCATCTGAATGTCCTTTAGCTCCTGAATGGTGTTCCAATAAAACTCCACCCAACCAAAAAGGTGTTCCTTCAACCAATTGGTGAACATCGTAGCCAAAGCCTATGCGTGTTTTCATATTTCTATTGATCAGGAAATAATAATTTTCTAGTAAACTGTAATTACTAATTTGTAGGGTCCGCAGTTGCCTCTTTGTTTTGTGCTTTAAAAGCATCAAAGTCAAATAGCAATGTAAAGCGTAAGGTGTTTTTTAAAGGATGGTTTTGTGTGATAGGAATCAAGTAAGTAAAATCCAAGCTGAACACATTGTATCTTAATCCGGCACCCAAGGTTACATATTTACGATTTCCTTTTGTAGGGTCTTCATAAAACATTCCGGTACGAATAGCAAAAAGTTTTTCGTACCAATATTCCATTCCTACCGAATAGTTAACCTCTTTTAATTCTTCGCTGGCACCAAGCGGAGCATCATTAAAGGATGAAAATATTGCTTCTCCTACAGGACGATTGGGGTCTTTTCCTGCAGCAATTACATAAGTTCCATCTGCAGCTAATTTCGGACTTCCATTGTTGTCTAGCTCATAAATAGGAGGTGAGGGAACCAACAATTTATTGAAATCGGCAACAAAAGCAATTGAGTTGTAATCATCCAATAATACTGTAAGTGCATTTCCTAATCGTAAATTCATCGGTAAATAGTTTTTTACAGCGGCATCGGAATAAGAAATTCTGGAACCTATGTTTGAAAACACAATACCGGCTGCATATTTACCTTTCTTTTCTCCAAGCTTTATTTGTTTTTTTGTGTAATAGAAACCTACATCGGCAGCGGCTGCTTGTCCTGCTTTTGTATTCTGGCCTTGAACATTGATGCCGCCTGTTAAATTGGAATAGATGTAACGCAATGCCAAACCACCCGAAAATTCATCGGAAAGTTTTCTGGAATAAGCTAGGTCAACAGCAAACTCATTTGGTCTAAACTGACCGGTAGTATTACCAACAACATCAGTAAAAGTAATATCACCCAGTGAAAAATAACGAAGTGAAGCGCCTATGGCTTCGCGTTTGCTTATTTTTTTATAACCACTTAAATAGGCCAAATTAATGTCGGGTACCAAGGCTCTTAACCAAGGAACATAGGACATTGAGAAGCCCACATTTTTATCAATAAAAGCAAGTTTTGCCGGGTTCCAATGTATAGAGTTTGCGTCAGGACTGGTAGCTGCTCCTGCATCGCCCAAACCTCCGCCACGCGCATCGGTTGCTATCAATAGAAAAGGAACCGCTGTAGTAATGGTATTTAATCTATCCTTATCGTCAATACCTGATATTTGACCGGTACCACTTACCTGTGCAAAAGAATTCAAGGATAAGAAAACAATACTTAAAAAACTCCAAAATTTCATCATCTGTTTTTAAAATAGAACATCAAATATACGTTATTTATGGAATTTTATTGTTCTTAATTTAAAATAACTAATTTTTCATACTTCTCAGCGTACGCGCCATCGGCAGCAGTTACTTTCAGTTTGTAAACATATACGCCTCTTCCAATAGAGTCACCAAAATCATCCTTGCCATCCCAGTCCATTCCATCGGCTCTAAAACCATCACACCTTACAGCTTCCCGTATGGTTTTAATCAGTTTTCCCGAAACTGTAAATATTTGTATTTGTGCTTCCAAGCCCGAGCAGGGTTGATTGTGTTCAAACATAAACTCGGTATGGGTAGTAAACGGATTAGGGTAGTTTAGCACGTGCTCTATTGCAAGTTTTGCCGATTTTGCTACCACAAATTCTATACCCGATTTTGTAGAATTGTTGTACACATCCCAAGCTTTTAAGGTAAGGGTATGCCTGCCTTCGGTAAGATTATTAAAGCCATATAAAACAATACCGCTTTGATAGCTGTTTAAGTCGGATTGGTAATAATCGTTTAATACTATTGATTTTTCTGTATTTTCATCCATCACTGCTACTATATCGTGACCGATACCGTTGCCTACAGTATTAATACCATTTTCATCTTTTAAAATCCCCAATAAATTTGGATGTTCATTGGTAATACTGCCTGATACAAATTTAGGGTCGTTCATAAAAAGACTTAGCTCCGGACCGGCATTATCAATCGGTGCATTTGCATTGATTCCACCAATCTTAAAGTTTTCATTGTATCCACCAATGTCAACCGTTCCATCATTGGCATAATAACTTATTCTTCCTTTTCCAATTCGATAGCTAATATCTTTCGGTACTATAAACGTAAAGGAAAAATCTCCGTTTGTAACACTCACTTTCCCCCTGTAAACAATATTTTTTTGTGATTTGAATTTGAAATGTGGTGATGGGTCAGGTAATCCATCGTTAGCAAGTGTTGTAATAGTATCGAACTTATCAAATATGGTTGGATATATTAAGCCGTTAAAGGATGTGCGTTTGCTCCCGGCAGCATCACAAACATATCCTGTAATGGTAACTTTACTTAGTGCATTTATTGTATCTTGTAGACTTGTATCTGTTGGCAAAGGCTTGTTGTTGATGCTCACAGTAACCACTGAATCTTCAGTGTAATGAAGGGTTAAGGCAGGGTCGCCCAGAAAAGTAAAGTTACGGTGATTGGGAGTGGCGTTGTTGGCACTTAAATTTTTTGTTGTGCGACACACATCGCCTAAACGCGGCATTTCGCCATTAATGGGTTTAAATACATTCCTGTAAAAATTATAATTCAAAGTGAAATTTTCACTTCCGAAAGTCAATCGCGTAGTGGTAAGTAATCCAATGCCCCCTCCTTTGGGATGAAGAAAAACTAACTCTCCTGCCGAAGTTCTTGCAGGGTCGTCAAAACGACTAAACTCGCAGGTTGCAGTTACAAACAAAGGTAGTCGGTCATCGTTTTTCCAATTATTTATATCGGCAATTTCCAATACTCTTTCGTGACACCAGCCTAATTCGCCACCGTGCCCTGTGTAGTTTAAAATCAAAGCGCCTTTTTCTACCCGTTGGTTCAATGCATTTTTTGCATCGGGATAACGTTGTCCACCCGGTGATGCTTCTTGCTTATAGGCATCGAGGAATATTTTATCAATGTTGTATTTGTTGTAGTTAACATCTACATAGTTTGCCAATTGATCCGATTCATTCATATGTGCCCCAACATCTTGGTCATCTGCAACAAAACAAACCCAGTTTTTCCAGTCGCCCGAACTGCTTGCCCCACCTGTATTGCAAGCATATGACTGTGTGACTTGCAAGGGCTTTTTTGTTGTATAATCTACTATTTTATCTACTACAGCTTTTGCCTCGTCATTGTTTTTTACAGGAAAACGGCCTATGCCTATATCCACTTTTTCTCCTAAACCATCACTTTCAGCAGAATCCAATAAGCCGAAATAATCATCGGTAACATACGATTGGGTATATGAATAGGAATTAAAAGATTCATATGAAGGTATAAAGTTGGTGTTACTTGCAACAGAGCGCACACGGTTGTTATAAGATGCATCACCAAACAACAACAAGTATTTAGGCATATCGACTGCATTGTTATTTGCTCTATCGTAAAACATTTTAACAAAATGTTTTATAGCCGTAATGTCTTGTACTCCCGATGAAAACTCATTGTAAATTTGCTGAGGTGTAACTATCAATGTAGATAGTCCATCTTTTGTTTCGTGCAATGTTGCAAGTCTTTTGGCTTCGCTTAAAAACACAGGATGGGCAACAATCAAAAAATCTTTAAATCCTGTTGCGTGCAAATCCTGGTTCGCAACAGCACCAAATTTGGCCGGTACTTTAAATGCATTTGTTTTATCGTTGTAAACAAAAAATTCACGCAGAGTATCCGTTGCTTGTCGGAATGAAAGAGTATTACCTGATAAGATGGCTGATTGTTTTCGAACATTTAATGGGTCGCTTACTTCTAAAATGCGACTCGCAGGAGTTACATCCGAAACAATAAAATCACTCACATTTCCTGCTCCTTCCGATTTTGTATCGCGAATAAGCATTTCGTTTCCACTTAATTTTAAAAATCTGCGGGCATTTACTTCAATGTAATTCAGATAACCGATAGCCGAAGTATATGAAGGATTTTTTACAAAATTCACATTCACATCAAATGTAGAGCTTGAGGGTGTGAAAGTTGTACAACCACCTGCGGGTGCTGCCCAGTCGCAGAAATAACAACCCGGACTTATTGCCGAAGGTTGCAAAGATAAACTTGCTCCCTGACACGTAAAATTAAATGTACTGGATGGTGCAGAACGTGCTGCTACATCTCCTCGTATCGATGCCGGAATACTTGCATCAATATTGGGAAAAGTAAAAGGGAAATTATAACTGGTG
>CAIMGI010000203.1 GCA_903840505.1 uncultured Bacteroidota bacterium | reverse complement strand
TTAATCTCCAAATTATTTTTTAAAATGACATTTTGTCACAGTTTTGTTTTTAACTATCTTTGCAGTCCTTTATAAATGAAATGGAAAACAAGGTAATAGACGAAAGCAAACAAGGGGAGGCACTTTTAATAGAAGAGCCGATACATCCGAATGGCAAAAAATTGTTCTTGGAAAGCTATGGCTGTGCTATGAATTTTTCGGACAGTGAAATTGTTGCATCTATATTAAAGGACAAAGGATTTAGTACAACACAAAACTTTTTTGAAGCCGATGTAATTTTCGTAAACACCTGTGCCATACGTGAAGGTGCTGAACAACGCGTGAGGAAGCGCTTAACAGAATACAGAAAAGCAAAAAAAACAAACCCCGATTTAATTATAGGCGTGTTGGGTTGTATGGCCGAACGATTGAAATCGCAATTTTTAGAACAGGAGAAATTAGTTGATATTGTTGTTGGACCGGATGCCTATAGAAGTTTACCCGAGTTAATTGAAATTGCCGAAACCGGACAAAAAGCAGTAAATGTTCTTTTATCAAAAGAAGAAACCTATGCAGATATTGCGCCTGTTAGATTGGGTTCAAACGGAGTAACGGCATTTATAAGCATTACACGCGGATGCGACAATATGTGTTCCTTTTGTGTTGTTCCGTTTACCAGGGGGAGAGAACGCAGTCGCGACCCGGAAACAATTGTAAAAGAAGCGCAGGATTTATTTGAACAAGGCTATAGAGAAGTAACTTTACTTGGTCAAAATGTTGATTCGTATTTATGGACAGGAGGAGGATTAAAAAAAGATAACATAACTGACGAAGAATTAAAAAACAGTACTACTTTTTCGCAATTACTTGAAAAGGTTGCATTGATACATCCAGATTTAAGAGTACGGTTTAGTACATCGCACCCCAAAGATATGGTGGATGATGTGCTTCACACTATTGCTAAATACGAGAACATTTGCAATTATATTCACCTTCCTGTACAATCGGGTAATTCGAGAATACTGGAAATGATGAACAGAGGGTATACCCGTGAATGGTATTTGAATAGGATTGATGCCATTCGCAGAATTATTCCTGATGCAGGTATTTCAATGGATATAATTACAGGATTTTGTTCTGAAACAGAAGAGGAACATAAGGATACTATTTCTTTAATGGAAGCTGTAAAATATGATTTTGGATATATGTTTGCCTATAGCGAGCGTCCAAAGACATTAGCCGAACGCAAATTTAAAGACGATGTTCCTGCTGAAGTAAAAAGCAGAAGGCTTGCAGAGATAGTTGAATTGCAATTAAAACATTCTGCTTACAGAACAAAACTGGGTGTAGGAAAAGTGCATAGAGTATTGGTAGAAGGAACATCAAAAAAATCGAAAGAAGAATTATTTGGAAGAAATTCACAAAGTACCGTTGTGGTATTCCCAAAAGAAAATTTCAAAAAAGGCGATTATGTGAATGTGTTGGTTGAAAGTTGTACTGGTGGAACCTTGATTGGAAAAGCGATATAAATTGTAATTTTCAACACAGAGTTCACAGAGAAAAAAGTAAAACAAGAGTTTCACAGAGAAATACAAGATGACAGTTCAGGAGATAAAAAACAGATTTGGAATAATTGGCAGTGCTCCTTCACTTGACAGAGCTATCGATATCGCAATGCAGGTAGCACCAACAGATTTAACGGCATTGATAACAGGTGAAAGCGGAACAGGAAAGGAAGTATTTCCACAAATAATCCACAATCTAAGTACGCGTAAACACGGTCAGTATATTGCTGTAAACTGCGGTGCTATTCCTGAAGGGACAATTGACTCCGAACTTTTCGGTCACGAAAAAGGATCCTTTACCGGAGCACACGAAGCACGCAAAGGATATTTTGAGGTGGCTAACGGAGGAACCATCTTTTTGGATGAAGTTGCCGAAATGCCTATTGCTACTCAAGCACGTTTATTGCGCGTATTGGAAAGTGGCGAATTTATAAAAGTAGGTTCGTCAAAAGTATTGAAAACAGATGTGCGTGTTGTTGCGGCCACCAATGTTAATATTCAACAAGCAATTGAAAAAGGTAAATTTCGAGAAGATCTTTATTACAGACTTAACACAGTACCCATTGTGGTTCCGCCATTGCGTGAAAGAAAAGAGGACATTCATTTACTGTTTCGAAAATTCGCTACCGATTTTTCTTCCAGGTATCGAATGCCTACCATTAAACTAAATGCCGATGCCGAACAACTGTTGGCAAATTATTATTGGCAAGGAAATGTTCGCCAACTAAAAAATATTACGGAGCAAATTTCTGTAATTGAAAAAACGAGAGACATCAATGCTGAGATTTTATTGAAATACTTGCCATTGGTACAAAATTCATCCGTTCCTATGTTGCTTAACAATTCAGGCAGTAGTGAATTTTCGGAAAGAGATTTATTGTATAAAGTTCTTTTTGAAATGAAAAAAGATTTAACCGATTTGAAAAAAATTGTTGTAGATATAATTAATAGTGATGGTAACATTAACAATGATATCTTAAATAATAATTCACAAACATTGCAAAAATTGTATCACGATGTTCAAACTTCCGATAACAATGAAACTACAGCAATACAGGTGCATCAACCCGTTGTCAAACAAAAAGAAATTGTACAAATGCCGCCTATAGAAATTGAAGATTCATTATCGTTGGAAGATAAAGAATTAGAACTTATTAAAAGAGCCTTGCAAAAGCACAAGGGAAGAAGAAAAAATGCTGCGAAGGAATTGGGGATTTCTGAAAGAACCTTGTACCGTAAAATAAATGAACACAGCATAAAGTAGTTATAAGTGATGAGTTATAAATTATAAGCTAAAATTGAAACAAATAAAAAACATACTACTTCTTGGATCTTGGATCTTGGTTCTTGGCTCTATTAGTAGTTGCAAATTAAATTATTCTTTCACGGGAGCAAGTATTCCACCGGAAGTAAAAACTGTTTCCATTCAGACTTTTCCAAACAATGCATCCATCATTAAACCTACATTAAGCCAATCTTTTACTGAAGCACTCAAGGATATTTTTACTTCACAAACAAATTTGTCATTGATTAACAAGGGAGGCGATTTAAATTTCGAAGGTTCCATAGTTGGCTATTCTGTTAGTCCGGTTGCTATACAAAGTAATGATGCCGCAGCCTTAAACAGATTAACCATAACAGTAAACGTAAAATTCACCAACAAAAAAAATGAGAAACAAAATTTCGAAACCTCCTTTTCTCGTTTTGCGGATTACAGCAGTTCACAAAATTTGTCGGCCGTAGAGGATCAATTGATAAAAGATATTAATACCCAGCTTACCCAGGACATATTTAACAAATCAGTTACTAATTGGTGATTCCGTATGAATAAACAACAATTTATACAGTTTATTCAATCACCTGAAAAACTAAATTCAGAGGCCGTTGGTCAACTGAACAGTTTAATTCACGATTTCCCTTATTTTCAAACAGCACACTTACTCTATTTAAAATCGCTGCACAATCAAAGTAGTATACACTACAATTCGCAATTAAAAATTGCAGCCGCCTATGTTACTGACAGAAAGGTGTTGTATAATTTAATCACAGATAAATCTGCGATAGCTACTAAGACTGAAAATACATTATCAAAACAAAATGAAAATGCGCTTTCGGAGCAAGCAGAAAATGTTAGCAAGGAAACCATTGAACTTCCTTTACAAGAAGAAATGAAACAAGAGGAGTTTACTTTGGAGGATGTAAAAACACTCGAGCAGGAAAATACAACTGAGGAAATTATTTCGGATAAAGATACGAACACACAAATAGAAGAAAAGCTAAACGCTCAAATTCTTGCTGAAATTATAAATACCAGTGCTATTTACGAAATCCTTCAAACGGAAACCACTTCCGAAGCTGATGATAAACCGAAAATAACTGAGACTCCTACCTTACCGAGCCTAAATACAAGTGAACAACATTCTTTTTCGGATTGGCTAAAACAAACAAAAAGCAGTTCCGGCTATCAAACAAGTATTGAAATTAGTAAACAGAATGCCTTGGTTGATTCGTTTATTACAACTGAACCGAAGCTAATTTCTAAAAAGACAGCATTCTACTCCCCTGTTGATATGGCTCGAAAAAGTGTTATTGAAGACATTTCAATTATTACCGAAACATTGGCCAAAGTATATATGCAACAAGGCAACCTAATTACAGCAAAAAAAGCCTACGAAAATTTAAGTTTGAAATTTCCCGAAAAAAGCGTTTACTTTGCAGCCCAAATAAAAATTATTAACAAACAACTAAACAGCAAAAAATGAGCACAGTAATCTCTATATTAATCATATTTGTATGCGTACTTCTAATATTGGTAGTATTGATACAAAACTCTAAAGGTGGTGGCTTGTCTGCAAACTTTTCAGCCTCTAACCAAGTATTGGGCGTAAAAAAAACAACCGAAACCATTGAAAAAATCACTTGGGGACTTGCAATTACATTGTTATTTTTGTGTGTTTCTTCTTCTTTTGTTTCAAAAAATGGTAGTTCAACGGGCGAATTAAAAGACACTGAGTTGAGAGAAAAAATAGAAAATGCGCCTGCTGCTAAACCTTTGCAAGGTCTTTCTAAAGGTGCTGAGAATACGGCCGCTCCTGCCGGTGCCGGTGCAACAAAAGACGCTGAAGAGAAAAAGTAATTTATCTGTCATAACGACACAGCAGTCTGACAGCAAACACTATCAAAATCGTTATTGCTGCAAATTTGTCTTACACTATGTCAATATACTAGTTTGGCATTATTAATGACCATTTTGTTTAGCATTATTTAATTTTAAACGTTTAACTAAAACACACAACAAATATGGCAAAAGTTAGTATTAAACCAATCGCAGGAACCCAAAACAGAGTGGTAGTTGAAGCTGCTGCAGCTGAAGAAAAAACAGCAAGTGGAATCATCATTCCCGATACTGCTAAAGAGAAACCGCAAAAAGGTAAAGTGATTGCTGTTAGTGATAAAGACGACAAAGGCAACAAGCCCGAAGTTAAAGTAGGCGATACTGTTTTATATGGTAAATACGCAGGAACAGAAGTTCAAATAGGAGCAAATGAATACTTAATTATGAGAGAAAGCGATATTTTCGCGATTGTATAATTCAAAACAAATAATTTAAGTATCCAACAATAATAACAAACAACTAATAATATAAGAAATGGCTAAAGATATTTTTTTCAACGTAGATGCACGCGATAAATTAAAAAGAGGCGTAGATGCCTTAGCAAATGCAGTAAAAGTTACATTGGGACCTAAGGGCAGAAATGTAATTATTGACAAAAAATTTGGTGCGCCAAGTGTAACCAAAGATGGTGTTACTGTAGCAAAAGAAATTGAATTAAAGGATCCTGTAGAAAATATGGGGGCTCAAATGTTGAAAGAAGTTGCTTCAAAAACTGCAGATGCTGCAGGAGATGGAACTACTACTGCAACAGTACTTGCGCAGGCGATTGTAACAGCCGGATTAAAAAATGTGGCGGCAGGAGCAAACCCAATGGATTTAAAACGCGGTATTGACATTGCTGTTTTGGCGGTTGTTGAAAACCTGAAAAAGCAATCTCAAAAAGTGGGTGACGACAATAAAAAAATTGAACAAGTTGCCACTATATCTGCAAACAACGACAATACCATTGGAAAGCTAATTGCTGAGGCAATGAAGCGTGTTAAAAAAGAAGGTGTAATTACGGTTGAAGAAGCAAAAGGAACGGAAACAACTGTTGAAGTGGTAGAAGGAATGCAATTCGACAGAGGTTATATCTCTGCATACTTTGTTACAGATGTTGATAAAATGGAAGCTGTGTTGGACACTCCACTTATCCTTATCACCGATAAGAAAATTTCCAATATGAAAGAATTGTTGCCTGTTCTTGAAAAAGCAGTTCAAACAGGTAAACCAATTTTAATCATTGCTGAAGATGTAGACAGTGAAGCACTATCTACATTGGTAGTAAATAAAATTCGCGGTTCGTTAAAAATTGCAGCTGTAAAAGCTCCAGGATTTGGCGACAGAAGAAAAGCAATGTTGGAAGACCTTGCGATACTTACAGGAGCGACACTTATTTCGGAAGAAAGAGGTTATAAATTAGAGAATGCCGATTTATCATTTTTAGGTACTGCCGAAAAAATCACCATCGATAAAGACAACACAACTGTAGTAGGTGGCAAAGGAAAAAAAGCCGACATTACCTCACGTGTAAATCAAATAAAAGCACAAATTGAAACAACTACTTCTGATTATGATAAGGAAAAATTGCAAGAGCGTTTGGCTAAATTAGCCGGTGGTGTTGCGGTATTGTATGTTGGTGCTGCTACTGAAGTTGAAATGAAAGAAAAGAAAGACCGTGTAGACGATGCATTAGCTGCTACACGTGCCGCAGTGGAAGAGGGAATAGTACCGGGAGGTGGTGTTGCTTACATTCGTGCAATTGACGGATTAGAAAAATTGAAAGGTGCTAATGAAGACGAAACAACCGGTATTTCGATTGTAATACGTGCTATTGAAGAACCATTGCGCCAAATTGTTGCAAATGCAGGTGGTGAAGGTGCTGTGATTGTTCAAAAAGTACGCGAAGGAAAAGGTGATTTCGGTTACAATGCACGAAGTGATAAATTTGAAAACTTATTCGCTGCAGGTGTTATTGACCCAACTAAAGTATCGCGTATTGCTCTAGAAAATGCAGCTTCTATTGCGGCTATGCTATTGACCACAGAGTGTGTACTTGCCGACCAAAAAGAAGAAGGAAATGCAGGAATGCCGATGGGCAATCCAGGAATGGGCGGAATGGGTGGAATGATGTAATTGTATTGACCGATAATTTACAATCAAAAAAGGAGCAGAATTAAGGCTTCCTTTTTTGATTATAAGAATTGATAGCACTAAAATAATTTATTTACCTTTGTACCCTAAAATTTATAACAATGAAAAAAATAATAGGAATAATTACTGTTTGTTTTCTTATTGCTTCAACAAGCCTAACGTTTGGACAAAAAAAAGTAAAACAACCTAAATATTTAGAAAATAAAGTTTTCGTAATTGGAATGAACGAAAGCGGTAAGAAAGATGTACCTGACGAATTAACATTCAGAGGATTTAAATTAAAATCTAATTTAATGACGAGCAAGTATGGTTTTCAGCCTGGTGCATATACATTTGAAGCAGACTCGTCTGACGTAGAAAACCCCTATTTCACTTTTGAAGCAATTTCAACACTTGAAAAAGAAGAGGTGAAATATACAGGAATTATTACCGGTGACGAAATAGAAGGAACTGCCTCTATCAGTAAAGGCGGTAAAGTAAAGAAAGAGTTTAACTTTGCAGGAACATTAAAAAATCCTAAAAAGAAAAAATAATTACACAGTACTATTTTCGGACATAAATGTCAAAAGTTACTTTCAACAACAAAGGCAATTTATTTTTTGTTACCGTTAAACAAAAGGTAGATAGCTATTTTAAAGAAAATAACATAAGCCCTTCCGGTAGCTTTAAGTTATACCACAAAGCAATTGTGTTATATGCTATTGCCGTTGCTTCGTACGTTACTTTGGTATTTTTCACCCCTACAATACTTGTTTCGATTGCATTGTGTATTATATTGGGCTTGGCTTTTGCTTCCATTGGTTTTAATGTAATGCACGATGGCGCACACGGAAGCTATTCAAATAAAGAGTGGATAAATAAACTGATGGCATTTTCACTTAACATTATGGGCGGAAGTGCATTTATGTGGAAGATTAAACACAATATAGTACACCACACTTTTACAAATATTGATGAGGTAGATGACGATATTGATATTAAACCTTGGATGAGAGTAAGCAAAACACAACCGCTTAAATGGTTTCATCGCTTCCAACACGTATATTGGGTTGCCCTATATGGCATTATGTATATATTTTGGGTGTACTACCTCGATTTTCAAAAGTATTTTTCAGGTAAAATTGGCGATACAAAAGTTGCCAAGATGACCATTAAAGAACACATTGTTTTTTGGTTGAGCAAAGTCGTTTATACATTTTTCATCATTGTACTCCCTATAATAAAGGTAGGATTGGTAGAAACAATTATTGGCTATTTGGTAATGGCAACTGTTTGTGGTATTGTAATAAGTACCGTTTTTCAATTGGCACACGTTGTGGAAAATGTTGATTTCCCATTGCCGGATGAAAAAACAAACAAAATTGAAAACGAGTGGGCCGTACACCAGGTGCTTACCACTGCTAACTTTGCTACAAAAAATAAAATTGTATCTTGGTTTGTTGGGGGCTTAAATTTCCAAATCGAACACCACCTTTTCCCTCGAATTAGCCATATTCATTATCCGCAAATAAGTCGTTTTGTAAAAGAAACCTGCGAGCAATTTAATGTTCGTTACAATGAGTTCCCTACAGTACTTAGTGCTATTCGTTCCCACATTCAGCAACTTAAACTTAGCGGAGTGTAATTTTTTTGGCTAAAAAACATTTTTTTTAAAACTTTTACCTTAATTATCAATCATTTACATATTTTTTATGTAAAGATTCATATTTGTCGATTTTTTTATATATTTGCCTATCGTAAAAATATACTTATATCATATGAAAACAAAAATACTTTCGAAATTATTTTCTACAATTGCCCTTGTTGCAGTTTCTACTGTAGGCTATGCACAAATTCAAACATTGACCTATACTGATACTTTTAGAACAGGAATTGCATCAACTGCAGCTCAAAAAACCACTTGGGATAACTACAGAGCTACACTAACAACTAACCATTGCTGGACTTCTGTTCAGATAAAAGGTACGTTTAGTGCTGGAGGAAGAACAACTTCTAACCCTGCAACTGTGGCAGCAATTGCAGCAGCCCTAAGAACAGGAACAGCCGGAACTTTTACTTTTGGTGCCAACACTTGGAGAGTAGGAACCTGTGGTACAGGTGTAGAATTATCTTGTAATACACTTATTTGTAACTGTATAAACCCAGCTTACTCTATACGTCCGGGTGGCTTAAGTACAATTTGGGGTGGTGTTGCTACTACCAATTGTAATGCTCCTAATCAACGAATTACTGTTATTTTTAGTTACTTAGGTACTCCGTCACCAGCACCTGCTGCAGGTCCGGATTCAGTTTGTGAAAATTCAACTCAGGTTTATACTTGCGATACTGTATTAGGTGCTACCTCATACAATTGGAGCCTTCCTGCCGGTGCAGTTATTTTATCAGGTCAATCTACTACTACATTAACTGTTATTTTTGGCGGTCCTGTTGTTGGACACGTTAAAGTTTATGCTGACGGACCTTGTGGACCAGGTGTAAGAGATTCTACTCCGGTACAAGTTTTCCCTTATCCGGTTATTACTATGCCTGCTTTCCCTGGAACTTGCGACAATATTGCTCCTTTTGCACTTACCGGTGGACTTCCATTAGGAGGTACGTATTCAGGAAATGGTGTTGCAGCTGGAATGTTCGACCCGATTGCGGCTGGACCTGGAACACACTCAATAACCTATACAGTTAGCGCAAACGGGTGTACTTCTTCATTAGCGCGTAACATTACAGTTTATTCTGCAACACCTTGTGTGTTGGCTCCTTTTGTTCAAAACTGTAGCTATACTGCAGCGTATCCATTAACAGGTGGTTTACCTGTAGGTGGTGTGTATTCAGGTGTAGGTGTAATTCCAGGACAAATGTTCGACCCCGCTGTTGCAGGTGTTGGTTCTCATTTAATTACTTATTCTTATGCAAGTCCTTACGGATGTATTGCAATTGATACACAACGAATAGTTGTAAACCAATCTCCAACAGTAACAATGGGTCAATTAAGTCCTGTTTGTGTTGATGCTACTCCTTTTGCTTTATCTGGAGGCTTACCATTGGGTGGCACATATTATGGTAACGGGGTTTCAAACGGAATGTTTGATGCAAATGCTGCAGGTGTTGGAACACATACTATTACATATATATATGCAGACATTACAACTTGTGCAGATACTGCAAGTACTACTATAACTGTTAATCCATTGCCACTTGTTACCTTATCACAAATGAGTGCGATGTGCGAAAATGAAGCAGCTATATTATTGAATGGCGGTGCTCCTGCGGGAGGAGTTTATTCTGGTAACGGTGTTAATGCAGGTATGTTCGACCCAGCTGTTGCTGGTCAAGGTGGACACACTATTACTTATACTTATACGGATGGAAACGGATGTGTTAACAGTGCTTACCAAACGGTAATCGTTTTACAAGCACCAACTATCACTTTCCCTGTTTTTGCTCCTAGCACTGTTTGTATGGACGCAGCGAATGTTCAAAACCAAGTGAGCTTAAACAGTGCATTGCCTGCAGGTGGTAATTACATCGGAAACGGTGTTGTTGCGAACATCTTCTACCCTGCTATAGCAGGTGCCGGTGTACACGTTGTTACTTACATTTATACAAATGGTTTTGGTTGTACCGATTCGGCTCAACGTACTATTACAGTTACAAACTGTACAGGAATTGAAGAAGGACTTGTAGCTGTATCAGCTCAGGTTTATCCAAACCCTAACAATGGTGACTTTACTTTATCAATTGACTTAAATACTACTCAAAATGTTAGCTTAACAATGAGCAACGCATTGGGTCAGGTAATTTACCAATCAGAACAAAAATTAGCAGAAGGTAACTCTAAATTGAACCTTTCTATTAAGGATCAAGAAGCAGGTATTTACTTTATGCAAGTTAAAACTGATACAGGCTTAACCGTAAAAAGAATTATACTGGAATAAATAGAATTTCAGATTCTAAAAAGAAAGAGGCTTCGAAATATCGAAGCCTCTTTCTTTTTATGCTAATCTATTGTCTAATTGAAAGAATATTGTATCTTTGCAGTCCTAAAAATTAAAAACAAAAAAATTAATACCGATGTACTTAACAACAGAAGTTAAAAAAGCAATTTTCAAAAAACACGGAAAGGTAGAAACCAACACCGGTAATTCAGAAGGTCAAATAGCCTTATTTACTTTTAGAATTAGCCACTTGACAGAGCATTTGAAAAAGAACAAACACGATGTAAATACCCAAAAATCGCTTATAAATTTAGTAGGTAAAAGACGTAGCTTATTGGATTACTTAAAAGCTACCGAAATTGGTCGCTATAGAGCAATCATAAAAGAACTAGACTTACGTAAATAAACATTTGCGTATCCAATAAAAGGCAATCCGTTGATTGCCTTTTGTTTTTTTATACAGAATCATAAACACAAGTAAATATAAACCCTGTGCAAGCCTAAAGATGAAACTTGCGCTACAATTAAATTAAAATGTCAATAAAAGCAATTACAAAAACATTTGATATGGGCGATGGTCGCCAAATATCACTTGAAACAGGCAAATTAGCGAAACAAGCTGATGGCTCGGTGGTATTAAAAATAGGCGACACCATGTTGCTCGCTACCGTTTGTTCAAACAAAGACGCCAAAGAGAATGTAGATTTTTTACCGCTTTCGGTAGATTACCAAGAGAAGTATGCTGCCGTAGGAAGTTTCCCGGGAGGATTTTTCAAAAGAGAAGCACGTTTATCCGACTACGAAGTATTGATTTCTCGTTTGGTTGACAGAGCTATTCGTCCACTATTTCCTGAGGATTACCATTCTGATACACAAGTATTGATTTACCTTATATCTTCCGATTTAGAAACAATGCCCGATAGTTTGGTTGCCCTAGCTGCTTCTGCTGCTATTACGGTATCAAACATTCCTTTTAACGGACCCATATCTGAAGTACGCGTAGCACGTATTGATGGCAAATTTGTTATCAATCCTACACGAACTGAATTGGCAAATGCCGATTTAGAATTAATCGTGTCGGCATCTATCAAAGACATCAATATGGTGGAAGGCGAACTAAACGAATGCTCGGAAGCTGATATGCTTGCGGCCATTAAATTTGCACACGAAGCAATTAAAATACAATGTAAAGCACAATTGGAATTAGCCGAAATGGTGGGTGTAGGTGCTAAAAGAGAATACTGCCACGAGAAAAACGATGCTGAATTAAAAGAAGCTATTCAAAAAGCTTGTTTCGATAAAGTGTATGCTATCGCCAAAGCAGGTAACGATAACAAAACAGTACGTAAAGAATTATTTGCTGCAGTAAAAGAAGAGTTTGTTGCGACACTGAGCGAAGAAACAAAAAAGGAAAAAGCCTTTTTAATAAACAAGTATTTTCACGATACCGAAAAAGACGGTGTAAGACAATCGGTATTAAACGAGCGTACCCGCTTAGACGGCAGAAAATTAGACCAAATACGCCCTATTTGGAGCGAGGTTGATTATTTGCCAAGAGCACACGGTTCAGCTATTTTTACAAGAGGTGAAACACAATCTCTTACTACGGTAACCTTGGGTACCAAATTGGACGAGCAAATCATTGACGGTGCTTTTATCGATGGGAAAAACAACTTTTTATTGCACTATAACTTCCCGCCTTTTTCAACCGGTGAAGTAAAACCAATGCGCGGAACAGGACGTAGAGAAGTAGGACACGGTAACCTTGCACTAAGAGGATTAAAGAAAGTAATGCCGGCTGAAAATGCATATACCATCCGTATTGTATCGGATATATTGGAATCAAACGGTTCATCGTCAATGGCAACTGTGTGTGCAGGAACATTGGCATTGATGGATGCTGGTATTAAAATTACAAAACCGGTTGCTGGTATTGCAATGGGATTAATTACCGACCATACATCAGGTAAGTACGCAGTACTTTCTGATATTTTAGGCGATGAGGATCACTTGGGTGATATGGACTTTAAAGTAGTAGGAACACGCGATGGTATTACTGCTTGTCAGATGGACATAAAAGTAGATGGCTTATCGTACGAAGTATTAACACAAGCATTGGATCAAGCGAAAGCAGGCAGGTTGCACATTTTAGGTGAAATGAGCAAAACCATTACCGAAGCGCGTGAAGATTACAAACCGTTTGTACCACGCATTATTAAATTAGAAATTCCGAAAGAATTTATTGGAGCAGTAATAGGGCCCGGAGGAAAAGTAATACAAGAAATGCAACGTGAAACAGGCACTACTATTAGCATTACTGAAGTAGGCGACATTGGTGTAATTGAAATTGCATCGGCCGACAAAGCTTCCATTGATGCTGCTGTTGCTAAAATAAGAGGCATAGTAGCTGTACCTGAAGTAGGTGAAGTGTACAAAGGAAAAGTAAAATCGATAAAAGATTTTGGTGCCTTTGTTGAATTTTTACCGGGCAAAGAAGCCTTGTTACACATATCTGAAGTAAGCTGGGAACGATTGGGAACAATGGAAGGTGCATTAAAGGAAGGTGAAATGATTGATGTTAAATTAATTGGTACCGACCCTAAAACTGGTAAGTTTAAATTATCACGTAAAATATTATTGCCTAAGCCTGAAGAAAAAGCAAACGCATAATATTTGTTTTATATTTAAAAAGGGGCTTCAGAAATACTGAAGCCCCTTTTTTGTGTTTGGCTATTTCTAAACTACGGAAATAATTTGTAAATATCTTTACGATGAATAACTCTCGCAAAAAGAACTTTCTGATTCTCATAAAAAAAACCTACTCTATAATCGCCTATCCTAACGCGGTAAGCAGACTTATGACCAACCAGTTTTTTGAGATTAGGAATACATTTAAATTTTGAGATGACTCAAACAATTGTATTAATTTAATTAAATTCAACTTAATGGATTTTTGACTTATACCATCAATATCCTTTGAGAATTTACTTGAAAACTCTACTTGCATTAGGATTTAAGCTTTAGCAGAATAGTTTCTCTACTAACCTTTTTTGTCTTATCAACCGCTTTCAGCATTTTAGATAAACCAATATCCTCTAACTCTTCGGCAGTCATTGTTGAAGTTGTAATTCCGAGTTTTTTTAACAAATCGTTAATAAACTTAAACTCCGTTTCACTCCGAGGTGTTATTACCATTGCTTTCATACTACAAATATACTAAATAATAGAATATGTTGATTTTTGGAAATATCTAAGGTGTATCAGGGCCGAACGTGAAGAAAATGTACAGTGTACATTTTTAGTGAAGGAGCCAGCTTGCGGGAGAGCACGATGTTCTAGAATCTTTAATTTGCATTATACTTCGGTACATCGTAGATTTACATTCAGAAAAAGCAGAAATGTATATTTATAAATGTTAGGGCCCTGGGTTCGAATCCCAGCGGTGCGAAGCCATAAGGAAAGTTTGGCTATCTCTACAGATTCTTCATTAATATCTACACCAAATAAATTGTTTTCTAAAATACTGCCTTCAATATCACTTAGTACCATTGGTACATTTAAAACCTTTGCTTGCAGTTCATCAATGTAAGTATGTTCTGTAATTAAAAAATCTAACGCTTGATTTAAAAAAGCACCAGAACCACAAGCAGGGTCGCAAATAGTTAATTGTAATAACCATTTACGATAAGCTTCTAAATTATCTAAGAGTACTTGTTTTGCTTTTGTTGTTCGCTTTTTATCTACTTTATAATCGTCTTCGTTTATTTTTAACTCCTCCTTTTTTTCAATACAAAGCTTACCAACTGTATTATCTACAATGTATTTAGTTATGTATTTTGGAGTGTAAAAAACACCATCTTTTTTGCGTTTGGTTTTTGTTTTATCAACTTCTTGTCCTTCTAATTGCGCCTTAATTTCATCAATATCATTTAATGAATTTTCGAAAATATGCCCAAGAACGTTTACATCAACTTCACTTGCAAAATCGTAATTACTTAATTTTTCAGTATGAGAAAAAAGTAATGCGTCATCAATTTTAATGTTATTTAATAATTCATCTGTTTTAAATAAACCACCATTGTAAGCATAAATTTCAAATTCCTCTTTTTGCTTACTTGCTGTTTGGCTAAAGGCAGGTAATGATACTTTTGCTCCTACATTTAAATCGCTAAAATATATTTTGTAACGCTCGTATAAAGAAACTTCTATACGCATTTCACGCAGCTGTTGCCACTCTTTATTAATTCTAAAAATTAAATTAGTTGGTAACAATTGTCTGTCTTCAGCAAAAAATATAAATAGAAAGCGGTCTAATAATTTTTGAGATTTCTTAAATAGCTCTAATGGCTCGTAATGAGGATTTAATTTTACTAAACTATGGTATAATTCACTTTTAAATACTGAGTAATCTTGGTATAATTTTTTAGTAATTAAAGCCTCCTGGGTAACTGATTCGTCTTTTATCTGTTTTGGTAAGCCTTTGGTTATGCTATCGTATGATAAGCAGATGTAAAGCAGTTCAAATTCTTTTTCGCTTAATGTAAATAAATTAAACTCCAAGTATTCAATTGCATTATCAACGTAAAAACGTAGTTTTTCGAAATTGGAAGTAATTACATATTCGCATTCTGGTTGATTGTTTTTATAACCAAAAGCTTGAACTTCTATTTTATTTAAATCTGTTGTATTTGTACCTTTTAATTCAATTACAGCCTTTACAATTTCATTTATGATAATTGCGCCGTCTGCCTTTTTACTATCCTTAACATTTTTGTATTCGGTTGTTAAATTGAAATTTGGAGTGGGGTTTTTGGTGTAACCTAAAACATTAACGAATAAATCAATTAGAAACTCTCCTTGATATTGTTCTTCTTTACTGCTTCTAATGTTATCTTGTATTGTTGCATTATGGAAATGCGCTCTAAACTTAGCATAAGCATTTTGTAGTATTTGCTTATCTAAGTTAGCTATGTATCTATTTATTACTGAATTCTGAAAAAAGGCCATATAATTTTATTTGCAAACTTTTGAGATACTCAAATGAGTATGAAAAGTAACAAAAATATGTAATATAAATGTGGATTTGTTTGAACTTTTTTCAAATTAGCAACCTTTGGCAAAATTGCTTATCCTTTATGCCTTGAACAGATAACGCAAAGCATGTACTATTTTGGTTTGGCGAGTTTTGTTGTTGGGAACAGGCTAAGGAACACCACTTTACCTGTTCAAGATTATCTTCATAACATTAACAATGTAGTATGATACCAATAAAAAAAGGCTTCGGGATTAGATTTTTTTAACTTGTTTAATTTTGAATTAAATGGTGCTTCAATTTTCATTTCTGCGATGTCGGTAGCTGTTTTAAATCTTTTAATTTCGTTGGTATTACTTTTTAATAATGCTGATAGGTAAGCAGATTTAGATGATAATGTTATTGCTTTTTCTAAATGAAAATTTTCTGAAATTATATATCTAACAATATTTGTAATTCCTGTTTGTAATTCTTGGAAATTACCTTCGCCATCATGGCCTCTTAATGTAATATGTAACGATGTTTGGTATATATCATCTAATATATCATTTAAAGACAAATGTTTTAGTTCTCTGTATTGTAATTCGGTTTTAGCAATGGTATTAAAAGTTTCATATACTATTGATACATCATTACTATGGTCGAATAAATTTGCAATATCGTATAATTGTTTTATGATTTCTATT
The DNA here is from genome assembly GCA_903840505.1 of uncultured Bacteroidota bacterium. Classification (GTDB taxonomy): domain Bacteria; phylum Bacteroidota; class Bacteroidia; order UBA4408; family UBA4408; genus CAIMGI01. Next base: position 3,516 of record CAIMGI010000203.1, on the reverse strand, counting down.
TCTTTTCCTAAAAGGTATTTTACACCTGTTGTGTTTGGAGCAAATGCAGTGAGCTTATCTCCAAGTATTGCTTCAATAGTAGGAATAGTAACTTTTATTGGCGGCTCTACAGTTTGCAATAACGGATTAGTTATTTCTTTTGCTTGTAAATTTTTGCCGTAATGATTTGCTTCGTAAAGAATATCTAATAATATATATTCTTCTTTAGCTGCTGTTTTTGTTATTGGCGTATAATAAAATTGGTAGTGTTCTTTTACGATACCTGATTTTAATTTTCTTTCTTTTTTAAAAAAACGAGTGAAGTTTGAATTTGCAATAATGTTATCAAAAATAGATTCTATATTTCCAGGTTTATCAGAAATTATAATGTCTATATCTATAGATAACCTTTTTAGTTCGGGTAACATAAGTACTAATGCTGTACCTCCTTTAAAAATGAAATTTAATTTATTTAGCACCAATAATTCTAGTAGCGTTAATGCTCTAATCATTTTCTCAATTAATATTTCATCGGCATTGCTGTTTGTTTTTGAAACTTGCTTAATCCATTCTTTTGTTAGCGTATCTTTATGTATCATTTAGTTATTTTATAATCTGTTGGATATAATTTTCTATTTCTATTCTTTTGCCTCTTCTTTCGGCATAACGGTATAATGTGCTAAGGTTAACCGTGTATTTAGTAAAGGCATTTGAAAAAATAATATTTTTTTCGTGACCTTGAAAAGCAGAAAATATGGCTGTATCACAAAATACATCTACTAATATTTTTTCGATTGTAGGTGTTTTTATATTATAAATACTTTGTATAGGGGCGTCGGAAATTAAAGTTTTTACTATTATTGTTTCTTTTTTACCTGCAATGTAATTTCGAACAATATCTTCTTTTGGATTGATGAATACATCTTTGTAACGCTCCTTTATGAAATAAAATACAGATTCAACTGCTGTTTTTTCTACCTCAACTATAAGACTAAATTTGCCGGGTTGATGCAACATAAATTCATTTAAACTAGATGTATGCCAAACACACATTTCGGCATAAGGGTAGTTTTGCGCAATTACTTTATAAACGTTTGCGCGTGGCTTTGTTATTTGTGGAATAAAAATTGTTTCCTGACCTAAACTATATACACCACGACCAACATTGTGTATTAACCCCATTTTACTGAGCCGATGAATACGCCATTTAATAGTTTCTCTAACAATAGGTTTATTGGGCGAATAAAAATTGACGATATCATCAATAGTAAATGTAGTTACTTTTGAAAAGTAACTTCTAAATCTATCTATTTCTAGTATATCGCTCATAGTTTATAAATAATTGCTGAATGCAAATATAGACAATTTATTGACAATTTATAAATTTATTGACAAAAGTTTGATTGCATTTTATTAATAGTCAGTATTATATGAAAAAATATCAATTTAAACAGACTTGTAAATCACTTTTTGATATAGGTTATATAGACTTCGCGTTGCTAAAGCAAAATCTTATCTTAGGAAAACGAATAATCACAATAACACCATCATTAATAATGAAATTAATCATTTTATACTATATTTGCAAACAAACCAATGTTTATAAGATTATGAAAAGTAAGAAATTTGCCCAAACAAAATCAAATTCGATTTTTGAAGTATTCTCCATGCTTTTGCTATTAATATTTCTTTCGGCTTGTTCAGGGAATGGAAATTCTGAAATTAGTTTATACCCTGTAAAATCTGGCAAAGATTTTCAATATATCGATAAAGAAGGGAAAATTATAATTAATCCGCAATTTCAACTTGCATCAGTTTTTAGAAATGATTTAGCACTTGTATCAACTTCAGGGGAACAATCAAAATTTGGTTTTATTGATGATCAAGGCAAGTTTGTAATACAAGCAAATTATCAGCAAGCTACTGTTTTTAGTGAAGATATAGCCTTCGCAGTTATCGAAAATGGAGCGCCTACTGCAATAAACAAAAAAGGCGAAATAATATTTACAATGCAAAATGCTTTGAATGTTAAAATTTTTAAAGATGGTTTAGCAGCTTTTAGTATTTCAGATAGTACAGGAATAAAATGGGGTTTTGTTGATAAAACAGGTAAAGTAGTTATTAATCCACAATTTATTGCAACTGATAATTTTTCAGAAGGCAAATGTGCTGTTGCGAATAGTGAGGGTAAATGGGGATACATAGATGAAGAAGGTAAAATAGAAATCAATTATCAATTTAATACTGCTAATAAATTTGTAAATGGGACTGCTGTTGTTAGTAATGATAGCAAGTATGGCACTATTGATAAACAAGGTAAGTATAAAATAAATCCACAGTTTTCATATATGTTAAACGATGGCGATATATTTTTAATTTCTCAAGATGGTAAGTTTGGTTGGTGCGATGCTGAAGGGAAAATAATTATAAATCCTCAGTTTTCTTATGCTTTTCCTTTTTTAGGTAGTGAATTAGCTGCAGTTAAATCTGGCGAAAGTTATGGATATATTGATAAGGAAGGCAAAATTGAAATTAACCCTCAATTTGATAATGCGCTACCTTTTAACGGTAAGCTAGCACTTGTTGAAAGTGGCAATAAAATTGGTTTTATCGATAATAAAGGGAAGTACGCTGTTAACCCTCATTTTGATGGGGTTTCTCAAGATTTAATTGTTTATCTGACGACAGGTCAATCGGCTTACGAATCTGTTACGTCTGACTTTTTTAATGTTGGAGCAATTATTAGCAGAATTAATGTTAACTCACCCGAAGGATTAAGTTTTTCAAGTACTGTTGCAGAGATTTTTACAAAATATAAAAAATCGGAAGGTGATTTTAATTCTTATACAAATGAATTTTTAATGTTAGAAAATGAAAAAATATTTGAAGAAGCATATTTAAATTTTTATGTGTTGGGAGATTTTTATGAAAATGTTGGCGGTGGATATTACGGACGAACTGTTTTTAACCCTTCAGCAAGGTCTAATGGGTTTGTATATCAAATAATACTTAAAGGCAAAGGTTTACAAAAAACAGAAAGTATAATTGAAAGTATAGGTAAAGGATTAACTGGTTACAAAAAAAATACTGAAAACGAAAATGTTTATAGCAATGGAAAACAAACTATACAACTTAAAACGCATAATTACGGATCAATTTTAGTATACATTACAGAAGGAACTCCCCCTACTGCAGAAGAAAAAGCAAAAATGGAAGCCGCAGCTCAAGCCGCAGCAGACTCAATAATGCAAGCAGCTGAAGCAGCAATGGCATCTGAAGGAGATTAGACTTCAATAATAAATTGAAAAATATTCAACTCAAAATGAGTTGAATATTTTTTTTACCTCACTTTTATAAATTTATGAATAGATTATTTTACGCATTTTTACTAGTACTCTTATTTGTTAAGACTGCTAGTTGCCAACAGTTTTTTACTTATAAAGTAGTTGATGGAAAATTTAAAGGATTAGTTTTTGAAAAATTTGGAAATGAGTGGAGAAATAAAGCACTAAAAATGAATTTTGAAGAAATTAGGAT